>NZ_JBHDLJ010000002.1:0-465864 GCF_041877255.1 Arthrobacter halodurans | reverse complement strand
ACACCGCCGAGGACCCCACGGCAACCGGCGCCGCACCCGCGGGACAAGCCGCGAGACCGGCCGCGCCCGGAGCGCCGGGCGTTGCGGCGGGACTGTCGGGCGGGCAGGCGGGCCCCGCGGCCTCGCCGACGACGGGCGCCGGTTCAGGGGAGGAACCCGGCCCCGACACCGCCGCACGCACGGGATGCGCGGTGCCGTCCACGGGTTCGATAGCCATGAACCAAGATTAGAAGATCAGTATGATACTTTGGGTAATGAGGAACTCCTTGTGGAATACTTCTTCGATTAAGCCAAGGTGGAAGTCCACTGACGAGGAGCCGCGGGGCCGCCTGGGGCTACGGTCCGCCGCGAGGGCCTTGCATCCGCGATCCTCGCGGATTACCCGCCGATAGGATGGGCTGATGGGCCATATAGACGTCGCCGGGATCGACTACTTCCTTTCGGATGGATCACAACTGCTGAACGGCGTGTCCTTCAAGGTGGGGGACGGCAGCAAGACGGCACTCATCGGGCCCAACGGAACCGGCAAGACCACTCTCTTCAAGGTGATCGCGGGCGACTTGGTGCCCGACGCGGGCACGGTCGGCCGCTCCGGCAGCATGGGGATCATGCGCCAGTTTGTCGGACAGGTCCGCGATGAGTCGACGGTTCGGGACCTCCTGGTCTCGGCGGCGCCACGCGCGATCGCCGAGGCTGCCGCGGAACTGACGGCTGCCGAGGATGCGATGATCGCAGACCACTCGTCCCCGGCGGCGGAGGAGAAGTCGCAGATGCGCTACGCACAGGCGATTGTCGACTGGGGCGACGCCGGGGGGTACGAGCAGGAAACAGTCTGGGACGAGGTGTGCCTGTCATCCCTTGGCATCCCCTACGACCGCGCGCAGTACCGGGCGGCGTCCACGCTGTCGGGCGGCGAGCAGAAGCGGCTCGTCCTGGAGGCGCTCTTCTCTGGACCCGACGAGGTCCTGCTCCTCGACGAACCGGACAACTACCTCGATGTACCCGGGAAGCGCTGGCTAGAGGCGAAACTCAACGATTCGAAGAAAGCCGTGCTGTTCATCAGCCACGACCGTGAGCTGCTTAACGTCGCGGCGGAGCGCATCGTCACCCTGGAACCGGGAGTCAACGGTGCCGGAGCCTGGATCCACGGAGGCGGCTTCGGTTCCTACGTCGAGGCACGCTCGGACCGCAACGCCAGATTCGAGGAGCTGCGCAAGCGGTGGGACGAGGAGCATGCCAAGCTCAAGGAACTGGTGAACATGTACAAGAACAAGGCCGCGTTCCGCTCCGACATGGCCAACCGCTACCACGCCGCCCAGACGCGGCTCGCGAAGTTCCTGGAGGCCGGCCCGCCCGAGGCCCTGCCGATCGAGCAGAACGTGCGCATGCGGCTGCGCGGCGGCCGCACCGCCAAGCGCGCCGTGGTCGCCGAAAAGCTCGAGCTCACCGGGCTCATGAAGCCGTTCTCCACCGAGATCTGGTTCGGCGACCGCGTCGGCGTCCTCGGGTCCAACGGATCGGGCAAGTCGCACTTCCTCCGGCTGCTCGCCAACGGCGGCACGGACCCCGAGAAGGAACACGTGCCCGTGTCCGACGTCGTCATCGCCGAGGTGCCCCACAACGGCACCGTGCGCCTCGGCGCCCGGATTCGCCCGGGCTACTTTGCACAGACGCACGTCCGCCCCGACCTCGCCTCGCGCAGCCTGCTCGACATCCTTCACCGCGGCGACGAGCACCGTTCCGGGCTCGGACGGGAGGCGGCCTCCGGCGCGTTGGACGGCTACGGGCTCGCGGGCCAGGCCGAGCAGTCCTTCGACTCGCTCTCGGGCGGCCAGCAGGCGCGGTTCCAGATCCTGCTCCTGCAGTTGTCCGGGGCGACGCTGCTCCTCCTCGACGAGCCGACGGACAACCTGGATCTCCACTCCGGCGAGGCGCTGGAACGCGCCATCGACGCGTTCGAGGGAACAGTGCTGGCCGTGACGCACGACCGCTGGTTCGCGAAGTCCTTCGATCGCTTCCTGGTCTTCGGGTCCGACGGCCGGGTCTACGAGTCCGACGCGCCCGTGTGGGACGAAAAACGCGTCGAGCGCGCGCGGTAAAGGCCCGCCCCGCGCGCGTCGGGACGGACGCCGGCCCCGGCGCTCCCCAGCGTGGGAACACCGGAGCCGGACGTCGCCCGGGACTCCAGACTCATGGACTCCACCTCGATGTGGGCTTGGGGAGTCGCCGGGATGGAGGTGCCTAGGATTCGACCTGCCCCTTCGACGAGGGGGCGTCCTCCAGCTGTCCGCCTTCAACCATGCCGTCGCCGCCCGTCTCGATGACGATCTTGCGCGGCTTGGCGCTCTCCCGCACGGGGATCGTGACGCTGAGGACGCCGTTGTTGTAGTGGGCGGCGATGGCGCTGGTGTCGATGCCTTGGCCGAGGTTGAGCTGGCGGATGAAGCTGCCCCCGCGGCGCTCCCGCGTGATCCACTTGACGTTGTCGTTGGACGCCAGCGTGCGCTCCGCCCGGATGGTGAGCAGCTGCCCGTCGACGTCGACGTCGACCGACCCCGGGTCGATGCCCGGAAGGTCCGCGGTGAGGATGTAGTGGTCGCCCTCGCGGTACAGGTCCATCGGCATCTCGCGCAGCGCCGACCGTGTGTCGAGGAGAGCTCCGGCCATGCGGTCGAAGTCGCGGAACGGATCGAAGTTGTGTGCCATGTTAATCAACTCCTGGTGTGTCTGCCGCCGGCGTTGACCGGCCATTCTTGTGGGTTCGAGAGTTGAGCGCCCTCCGCTCAACTACTATGAAATTAGCACTCCCCCCGTGAGAGTGCCAGAGGGTTTCCGGCGTGTTCTTCGTGGGCGAACACCGGTGGCCGGGGTCGCGGCGGGTGGGGTCGCGGCGGGTGGTGTCCGTGGTCCTTCCTCAGGCCCCACACACAGGTTCGGACCCTAGAATGGGGGCATGCTCCGCTCAGCCCGTCTCTTCGCCGCCCTTCCCGCCGCAGCCGCCGTCGTCCTGCTCGCCGCCTGCGGCGACGTGGGCCAGGTCGCCCAGGATGCGGCCGAGAGCGCCGTGTCCCAAGTCGCCGCGACGGGCAAGGCGGAACTCACAAAGCAGATCTGCGCCCCCGTAACGGACGGGACGCTCAGCGCCGAGGACCTCACCCTGCTCACCGGGCTGGTCGACGCCGCCGACACGGCGGGGTTGCCGTCGGACATCACCGAACCGCTGGGGGAACTCGCCGCCGCCGGGGACCAGGCCCCCGAGGACGCCCTGCAGAAGCTCCGCGACGGCTGCGCGGACGCGGCCGAGGCCGGTTAGGGCACCCGCGAGGCCGTCCCGGCGACGAGCTCGATCTCCGCGACGTCGGCGTCGAAACCGAACACCCTCGCGTAGAACGCCAGTGTCAACTCGTACGCCTTCACGATGTTCTCGGCCCGCCGGAATCCGTGCTGTTCGCCCGCGAACAGCACGTACGCGTGCGGGATGCCCTTGGCGGCGAGCGCGTCGGCGAACGCCTGCGACTGGCTCGGCGGAACCACCCTGTCCTCGTCCCCCTGCAGCAACAGCACCGGGCAACTCAGGCCGTCCACGTGGTTCACGGGGGCCCGATCCCGGTAGAGCTCCCGGGCCTCGGGCCACGGCCCCACCAGCCCCTCCAGATACCGCGATTCGAAGTCGTGGGTGTCGGTGACGAGGGCCTCGAGGTCCGCGACGCCGTAGCGCGAGACGCCGGCGTCGAACGTGTCGGTCGAGGTCAGACACGCGAGCGCCGTCCAGCCGCCCGCGGAACCGCCCTCGATGGCGAGCCGGCGGCCGTCCGCGATGCCGGCGGCCACGAGTCCGTCCATCACGGCCACGGTGTCCGCGACGTCCACCACGCCCCACTGTCCCTTCAGCCGCTCGCGGTAGGCGCGGCCGTACCCGGTGGAACCGCCGTAGTTCACGTCGACCACGCCGATGCCGCGGCTCGTGTAGTACGCGATCCCCAGCGACAGCCCGGCGCGGGCCTGGCTCGTCGGGCCTCCGTGGACGAAGGCGACGAACGGCGGCAGCTCCCCCTCGAGACCCGCGTAGCCCGCCATCCGCGGGGCGTAGACGTTCGCGTAGACCGGGCCATCCGGCGTGGGAAACTCCATCGACCGCACCTCCGGGAGCAGATCCGGATCCGGCCGGTCCGCGAGGGCGAGCCGCACGTCCCGCACGGCGCCCGTTTCCAGATCGATCAGGCGGATGCCGTCGCCCGCGTCGAGCGTGGTGGAGGTGGCGAGCACCTCGAACCGCGGCGCCGCGCCGTCGCGCGCCCCACCCGGAGGGCCTTCGACGGGCGGGTCTCCGGCGGGCAGGTCTTGCGTGGGCAGGTCGCCGGCGTACGGATCTTGCGCGGGCAGGTCGCCGGCGTACGGATCTTGCGCGGGCAGGTCAGCGGCGGGCAAGTCTCCCGCGGGCCCCAGCGCGCGCACGGCCGCGGGCAGGGCGTGGGTGAAGGGCAGGTCGAGGTCGGTGAGGCGCCCGGATTCCACATCCAGGACCCCGAGCCGCATCCCGTGGGTCCCGTGGGCGACCAGCAGACGGCCCGCATCCAGGACCCGGTACCACGCGGTCCCGACCTGCCAGAGCGGCCCGGCGAACTCCTCCTCGAGGGGGCAGAGCGGCCGCGCGGGTCCCGCGCCGCCTTCCACGGACTGCGCGTAGAGGTTCCACCACCCGCTGCGGTCCGACACGAAAACGAGCGTCCCGTCGTCGAGCCATTCGGGCTGCAGCACGGACTCGGAGGCCGAGCCGGCGACGTCCCGCACGCCCGTCGCCACGCCGTCGCGCAGGTCGGCGACGCGCAGGACGGTCCCGTCCCACGGCATCTGCGGGTGCTCCCAGCAGATCCACGCGATGCGGCGGCCGTCGGGGCTGACGCGCGCGCCGGCGACGAAACGCGACGACGGCGTCACGCGGCGCAGCGCGCCGGCGTCGGCGGCCGCCGATCCGTCGAGGGGGATGGCGACGACGTAGCGCTCGATCCGTGTGCCGCGGTGGTCCTCGCACTGCGCCAGGAGCTCTACGGCGTCGGTCCCGTCGGCCCCGGCCGACCGCGTGAACTCGGCGAAGCGCAGGGCCGGGTCGCCACCGTCGGTGCCCGTGGAGACGGGCGTGAGCGGCCGCGGCCCGCCCCCCGCGGGATCCAACAGGTAGGCCCGCTGGTCCGCGAAGTTCACGAACACGAGACGATGCCGGCCGCCGAGTTCCACCGAGGCCCAGGGAGTTCCGCCGTATTCGTTCACGCGGCTGCGCACGTTGAACGGCGCTTTGACCAGTTCCCGGGGCTCGGCGCGTGCGGCGTCCCGCGCGGCCCCTCCGTACCGGGCCTGCGCGAGGATGGTCATCCGGCCGCCCTCGGCGGGGCGTCCCTCGAGCCACCACAGCTCGTCGCCCGCAAACCCGGGGGACCCCAACGGAACGGTGCCGACAGCGAGCTGCCGTGCGGTGATCGGGGATGGCCAGGAACCGTAGGCTGCGCGGAGGGTCATGGCCAGAGCCTACCGCCGCTCCTCAGAACGACAGCCCGAACACGTCCCGCGCCGTCGTTTCGAAGAACGCCTTCTTCTCCCCCGGGCCGATCGGCAGGTTGTCCTGCGCCACGACCTCCGAAGCGTCGAACTGGTACGGATAGTCCATCGCGTACATCACGCGGTCCGCGCCCACGACTTCCCGCGTGAACATGATGGCCGGTGCCCACGGCATGCCGCTGGTGGTGATCCAGATGTTGCGCCGGAAATACTCGGAGGGCTTCATCTCGAGCGGCTTCAGGAACTCGTAGCGGCCCGCGCCGATCTGCTTGTCGTACCGGTTGTCGATGCGGTGCAGCCAGAACGGCAGCGCCTCGCCGAGGTGCCCGACGACCAGCTTCAGCGTCGGCAGGCGGTCGAAGATGCCCGAGGTCACGATCCGCAGCAGATGGAGACCCGTCTCGACGCCGAACCCGTAGATGGAACCGTCGAGTCCGGCCTCGAGGAACGGCGCGATCATGGAGGCCGGCGGCGCGGTGGGGTGGAGGTAGATCGGCACCCCGAGCTCCGCCACCGCCTCGAGGATCGGGAAGAACTTCGGATCGTCGATGTACTCGCCGTTGATGTGGGAATTGAGGATGACGCCCTTCAACCCCAGCTCGAGCACCGCCCGGCGCAGCTCGCGCACCGCGGTCTTTGGGTCCTGGTAGGCGACCGCGGCGAGCGCCGAGAAGCGGTCGGGGTGCCGGGAGCAGGCCTCGGCGAGCCGGTCGTTCGCCAGGGCCGCGATGCGCCGCGCGTCGGGCGCGGACATCATCTGGGTGCCCGGGGCCGTCAGCGCCATCACCTGATGGTCGATGCCCGCGCCGTCCATGTCCGCGATCCGCAGGTCGCCGGCGTCCTGCAGCTTCTCGAGGACCGAGCGGGGGTGTGCCCCGGGGCTCAACGCGTAGTGTCCCACCAGGCTCCGGAACCCGGGGTCGTCCACGCTGCCGTCCCGGAGCTGGCTTCGGAACAGCTCGTACATCTCGGGAAGCGCGTAGGCCTCTTCCGTGGCGATCCGGAGGTAGCCGGGGTTCGGCTCCGGGCGCAGCGCGGCGCTCATTCCGCCACCAGCGCATCGATGTCGACCGCCTCGTCGAAGAGCCCGTACTCCACGGACTTCTCGTTCAGGAACTCAAGCGATTCGCGGCTGACTCCCGGCTTCCACTCGGGCAGGTTCATCGAGGTCGCCGCGGCCTCGCTGACCTTCGCGTACTCCGGCAGCGCCGCGCGGAATGCGTCCGGATCGCTCGCGATGGACGCGCTCGTGTCCTCGAGTCCCTGCCGGAAGGCCGCCACGACCTCGGGGTTCCCGTTCAGGTAGTCCTCCGTGGTGATGTACGCGCCGACCATCAACCCTGGCATCGACTGCGCGTAGGGGCTGAGGACCGCGCGGGCGCCGTCCTCGACACCCATCGTCACGAAAGGCTCGATCGACAGCGCGGCGTCGACGTGCCCCTGCTCCAGCGCGGGCAGCATGTCCGGCAGCCCCAGCTCAACGAACTCGATGCTCGAGGCGTCGGCCCCGAGGTTGCCCAGTGCCGCGCGTAGCGAGACCTCGCTGATGTTGGCGAGCGTGTTGACCGCGACCTTGCGCCCGGCCAGGTCCGCGACGTCCTCGATGTCGCTGTCCCCCGCGACAAGCACCTTCGAGAAGTCCAGCTCGGCGCTTTCGGCGGTTCGCGTTCCGGGAGCGATGACCTTCAGCGGAAGCCCCTTCGACGACGCGATGAGCACGCTGACCGCATTCGATCCCGCGAACTGGATGTTCCCGCTGACCAGCGCCGGGACCGCGGCGGCACCGCCGGCGCTGACGTCGACGTTGACGGTCAGCCCCCGGTCGGCGAAAAACCCCTGGTCGACGCCGTATTGGAGAAAGGCGGACGGCACGCCGGTCGTCTCGGCGACGTTCACGGTGGTCGGCGCCTCGGTGTCCGGACCGGAGGCGGGGGTTGCGGCCGGTGCCGCGCAGGACGTGAGGGCCAGCAGGGCGGCGACCCCGGCGGCGTAGAGGATGCGCTGGTTCATGGATGCGCCTCGCCATTTCTGTGAGTCGGGTGGTTCCGGAAGGGATGGATATGGTTCCGGGGCCCACGGTAGAACCGTATCCCGCAGGAGGGAACGAAACAGACGTACCATTCCTCTATGCGGAACGAACAGGAGGACACCGGGCGGCCTCCCCATCTCATCGGGTCCGTGGACCACGCGCTCACGGTGTTGCTGCTCCTGCAGGAACGCGGCGAGCTGCGGGTGCGCGACGTGGCCCGCGAACTCGGGGTGGCGCAGTCCACGGCGCACCGGCTGCTGGCCACCCTGGCGTGGCGCGGTTTTGTCGTTCAGGACCGCGGCGGGAGGACCTATCGGGCCGGGAACGTGCTCGTGGGCATCGCGCTGGCGTCGATCAAGGACCTCGACGTGCGGCGCCAGGCCCGGACGCACATGCAGCGCCTGGCCCGCGAGCTCCACGAGACGGTGAACCTCATCGTCCTCGAACACGGGGGTTGCCGCTTCATCGAGGGGGTCGAGGGCGACCGGATGGTGCGGGTGACACCACGGACGGGCACGTTGCTGCCCGCGTCGTCGACCTCCGGGGGAAAGGTCCTGCTGGCCGAACTCGACGACGATCGCGTCCGCGCCTTATTCGGCGATGGCCTGCGGACGCTCACGGACCGAACCATCCGCACCGTGGACGAGCTGCTGCGGGAGCTCGCCGCTGTCCGCTCCCGCGGCTTCGCGACGAATCTCGGGGAGACCGAGGCGGGCCTGCACGCGGTGGCCGTTCCGGTCCGCGACCGCTCGGGCCACGCGGTGGCGGCGCTCGCGGTCGCCGCGCCCTCGGGACGCCTGAACTCGCAGACGATCCCGGTGGCGCTGGAACGGCTGCGCTCCACCGCCGAGGCAATCCGGGCCGACCTCCTGTCGTAGGAGCCGAACCGGAGCGGCGTCCGGCGAGGGCCGGGTGCCCCGGCGCGCCACGGCGGCGGGCTTCCCCTCCGGGCCCCCGCCGCGAAAGAATGCGGGCATGACGACCTTTGCGGTGTTCCTGCGGGGCATCAACGTGGGCGGGGTGCGGATCGCCATGAAGGACCTGCGGCAAGTCCTGACGGAAGCGGGCTACGGCAACGTCACCACCCTGCTGGCCTCGGGCAACGTCGTCCTGTCCGCGCAGAGCTCCGACCCCGCCCGCGTCAAGAGCCACATCGAGACGATCCTGCGCGAAGCGTTCGGCTACGAAGCCTGGGTCATCGTGAAGACGCCCGCCGAGATCGCCGAGATCGCCGCGGGCTATCCGTTCGTTCCGCCGGACGACGGCGTTCCCCGCCACGCGTACGCCGTCCTCACCACCGGCGCCGCGACGGCCCGTGAGGCCGCCGCCGAATGCCCCGCGCCGTCGCCCGGGGAACGGTATGCCGCCCGGGGGGACGTCCTGTACTGGGAGGTGCCCAAGGGTTCGTCCCTGGACACCAATGTGGCCAAGCAGCTCGCCCGGGCTCGGTACAAGCCGCTGGCCACCACCCGCAACCTGAACACCCTGCATAAGGTCCTCGCCGCGTGCGACGCCCTGCCGGAACGTTGATCAGGCAACCGGGACCCTAGCGCGCTCCGGGGCGGGGTCCTCGATGCGCCGCGGGCCGTTGATCATCACGGCACCCACCATCATGACGATGAGGCAAACCCCCAGCATGGCGAAGGACGCCCCCCAGCCGCCCGTCGCGTCGTGCACGACGCCGAAAAGCAGCGGGGCCACGCCGGCCCCCGCGTAGCCGAGCCCTTGGCTGAAGCCGGACAGCACCCCGGATCCGTGGGTCGTCCGCGAGCGCAGGTTCATCATGAGCAGCGCCGTCGCGAAGGTCCCCTGACCCAGGCCGGAGAAGGCCACCCACCACCACGTCCCGGCCGTCGGGGACAGGTAGAGGCCAGTGTGGCCGACGCTCCAGCAGGCGGCGAAGAGGGCGATCGCGATAATCGGATGGCGCATCCGCGGCACGACGAGCGGCACGACCAGGCTCACCGGCAGGCCGAGGATCGCGAAGAACGCCAGCGCGCTGCCCGCGGCCCCGGCATCGAGCCCCTGCCCGGCCAGGTAGGGCGGCAGCCAGGTGAAGTACACGTAGGTCTGCGCCGAGTTGCCCGCGAGGAAGATCGCCAGCCCCCAGGCGACGGGGTGGCGCCACGGGTTCAGGGGCGCCTCGGCGGCCCGGGCGCCGTACCCCGGCGCCGCGTGTCCCGCGCGATGCGCCGTCGGGTGGTCGGCTGCCGCCCGCCGCCGGTCCGCGGCCAGCTGCGCGCCCCACGGCAGCAGGACGGCGGCGCTCGCCAGGGACCAGACGGCGATCGAAACGCGCCAGTTGGCGGCCTCGGCCAGGGGTACGGCCAGCTGCGGGCTCATGGCCGTGCCGACGGCGAGCAGCGTGACGTAGCCGGCGGTCACGGGTCCCAGCCGGTCGGGGAAGTACTTCTTCACGAGCGGCGGCAGCACCACGTTGCCCATCCCGTAGCCCGCCATGGTCACCGCCGAGAGTCCGAGGAAGGGCCAGACACCGCCCACCAGGGCGCGGCCGACCTGCCCGGCCACAGCCAACAGCACCGCCGCCACCAGCACGCGCTCCAGGCCGTGGGAACGGATGAGCCGCGGCGTCGCGAGCCCGGCGCCGGCGAAAACGAGCGGCGCCAGCATCGCCAGGACGCCCGTGCTCACCGAGTCGAAACCGAGCTCCGGCCCCATGGTCCCCAGCAGCGGCGGGACCGCGGAGACCGCCGCGCGCAGGCTCAACGCCATCAGCAGAATGCCCAGCAGCGCGCCGATCCTCCCCCGCCACGGTTGGCGCGGCAGCCTCAGGGACACGTCAGCTCCCGGACTTCAGCCGGTCGACCTGGCGCAGCAGCTCGTCCAGGGATTCCACGAACGTACCCCGCGACCAGGTCCCGGGCAGCGTGGAGTGGTAGTAGAGGCCCTCGCCCATGAGCATGATCGCGCCCGCAGCGTGCGGGTCGCCGACCTCGCGCTGGATCAGCTCCAGCCAGCCGCGGTGCACGGTGTCCAGCGCGCGCACCGCCGGTTCGTAGGCGCCGGCGGCCAGCCGCACGACGGCGGAGTACGTGGTGTCCAGGTCCGATCCGCTCTGCAGGGACGTCCGCACGAAGTAGCGCGAGGCGCCCTCCTCCGCCGTCGCCATGACGGCCTGGTCCCGCTCGGCGGCCGCCAGCAGGCGCTCCACCACGGCCTCGGCCAGGGCGTCCTTGGACTTGAAGTGGTACAGCAGGCCGCCCTTGGACACCCCGGCCAGCGCGGCCGTGGAATCCATGGTCGCGGCGCGCTCGCCGTCGCGGCGGAGCAGGTCGCAGTAGGCGTCGAGGATCTTCTCCCGGGCGGCTGGCGGTCTGGACATGCCTGAAACTCTAGCGGCTCGGCGTGTGGCGAAGGCCATCTGCAGCGGCTTTTCTCTATACCGTCCAGACGGTATAGTTATGATTTCGACACCCAGCCCACCGATCCGGGAACAGCCATGACCACGCACCTGAACCACCACACCCCGCAGGCCCACGGCACCGCCGCCCGCGCGCGGCGCTGGGCCGCGCTGGCCGTGCTCATGTTCCCCGTGCTGCTGGTCGCCGTGGACAACACCGTACTGAGCTTCGCGGTCCCGGCGCTCTCCACCGCGCTGGCGCCGTCCGGCCAGCAACTCTTGTGGATCATCGACATCTACCCGCTGGTGCTGGCGGGCCTTCTGGTGCCCATGGGCAGCCTCGGCGACCGGCTGGGCCGGCGCCGCCTGCTGCTGATCGGCGGCACCGGCTTCGCCGCGGTGTCCGCCGCGGCGGCGTTCGCGCCCACCGCGGAGACGCTCATCGCCGCGCGCGCCCTGCTCGGGGTGTTCGGCGCGATGCTGATGCCGGCCACCCTCTCCCTGATCCGCAACATCTTCACCGACGACTCGGAGCGCCGCACGGCGATCGCGGTCTGGGCCGCCGGCTTCTCCGGCGGCGCCGCGCTCGGCCCGATCCTCGGCGGCTGGCTGCTGGAGCACTTCTGGTGGGGCTCCGTGTTCCTGCTCGCCGTTCCCATGATGCTCCCCCTGCTGGTGTTCGGGCCGTTCCTGATCCCCGAATCCAAGGACCCCCGGCCGGGCCGTCTGGACCCCCTGAGCGTCCTGCTCGTGATCGCCACCCTGCTGCCGGTCGTCTACGCGATCAAGGCCGCGACGACGTCGGGCTCGATCCTGGTCCCCGCGGCGTCGCTGGCCCTCGGGCTGGCCTCCGGCGTGGTCTTCGTCCGCCGCCAGCTGCGGCGCCGGGACCCGATGCTGGACGTCCGGCTGTTCCGCAACCCCGTGTTCTCCGGCGCGCTGACGGTGAATCTGCTCAGTGTGTTCTCGCTCGTGGGATTCATCTACTTCCTGGCGCAGCACCTGCAGCTGATCGCGGGCAAGTCGCCCGTCGAGGCCGGCGTCCTCATGCTGCCCGGCCTCGCCCTGACCGTGGCCTGCGGCTTCGCGGCCGTGCCGCTGGTGCGGCGCTTCCGCGCCTCGACGGTCATGGTCGCCGGGCTGGGGCTGAACGCCGTCGCCTACGGGATCGTGTTCGCCCTGGGCCAGACGGGGTCCGTCACCGCCCTGATGGTCGCCTTCGCCGTGCTCGGAGCCGGCGTCGGCATGGCCGAGACCATCTCCAACGACCTCGCCCTCTCCGCGGTCCCGCCGGCCAAGGCGGGGGCCGCCTCGGCCATCTCCGAGACGGCCTACGAGGTCGGCTCGGTCCTGGGCACCGCGGTGCTCGGCAGCATCCTGAACGCCGCCTACACCTCGGGAGTGCGCCTGCCCGCCGAGCTCAGCGCGGAACAGGCCGACCGGGCGCGGGAGACCCTGGGCGGCGCGGTCGACGTCGCGGGCGAACTGCCGGCGGACTCCGGGGCGGCCGCCGACGCGCTGCTGGAGTCGGCGGCCCACGCGTTCGACGCCGGGGTGACGGTGACCAGCGCGATCGCCGTGGTGCTCGCGGTCGTGGCCGCCGTCGTCGTCGCACGGGCCCTGCGCGTCGGGACCGCCCCCGCGCGGTAGCCCGGCGCTTCCCGGCCCGGGCGCGTCCTAGACGTTGAGGCGATAGCCGCGCTTGATGACGGTGGCGACCAGCTTGGCGTCGGGAAGCGCCTGCCGCAGGCGGCTGACGGCCATGTCCAGGGCGTGGTCGCCCTGCCCGTCACACAGCAGGCCGGCGAGCTCGGCGCGCGGGAGCACCGCACCCTGCGCGTCGGCGAGCACGCGGAACAGGGCCAGCTGCGACGCCGTCAGCTCGGTCCGCGCCCCGTCCAGTTCGACGGCGTTCCCGCGCACGCTGCAGGGGCCCAGCGCCGTCTCGAAGCGGTGCGTCCCGCGCCCTGACAGGTGTTCCACGACCAGGCGGATCATCGCACCCATGCGGAACCGGTCCGGAACCAGCGGCTCGATACCGGCGTCGACCAGCGGCTGCGCCGTGACGCTGCCGACCGCCGCCGCCGTCAGGTGCGTCTGGAACGCCTCCATCAGCCGCCAGTAGCGTCCGCTCTTCTGCGCGGCGCTCCACAGCGCGTCGACGGCCGGGGCCGACGTGAAGGTCACGACGTCGAGCCCGCCCGTGCAGGCGGCCTCGAGCAGCCGGTCTACCCGCTCCTCGCTGTCCGGAGGCGCCACCCACCGGTAGGGGGAGACGGTGAGGACGGCCGCGCCCGCGGCTCGCAGCCGCTCGAGCCCCTCGAGGTCGGCGTGGCCGTGGAGCTGGACGGCGACCGTGCGGTCCGCGATCCCCCGGGCGATGACGTTGTCCACCAGGGTGGCGGTGCGCTCGTCCGGGCTGATGCCGTCGTCGGTGAACCCCGCGGCCCGCACGGCCCCCCGCGCCTTCGGGCCGCGCACGTGGATGCTCGCCGACTCCAGGACGTCGGCAAGCTGCTCGCCGAGGCCGTGGGCGTCGGCGGCCTCGATCCAGCGGCGCATGCCGTAAGCGGTGGTCACCAGCAGGACGTCGGGGCGCGCGGCGATGAGCGCCTCCGTCTCGGCGACCAGTTCCGCGTCCTCGGCCACGGGGGCGATCTTCAGCACCGGCGCGTGCAGGACGGTGGCCCCGCGCCGTTCGAGGGCGTCGATGAGATCCGCCGACCTCCGGTCCGACGTGACGCCGATCCGGAACCCGGCGAGCGGCTGGTCGGCCGCGCCGCTCATCGCCGCGCCCCGGCGGGGGCGTATCCGGCGAGCTCGGCGGCGGCGTCCGCCCCGACCGCGACGACGTCCCCGATCACGACGACGGCGGGCGACGTGCAGCCCGCGAGGCCCGCCGCGACCACCAGTCCGTCGATCCGAGCGACCGTGCTGCGCTGCGTGTCGCTGAAGCCCCGTTCGACGATGGCCGCCGGGGTCGCGGGGTCCAGCCCGTGGCGCAGCAGCCCCCCGACCGTCTGCGGCAGCGTGCCGACGCCCATCAGCACGACGATCGTGCCGCCGAGCCCGGCCAGGTGCTCCAGCTCGGCCTCGGAGAAGGGCTGGTGCCCGGAGGCCACGGTGAACATGCGGCTGACCCCGCGGTGCGTGACCGGGATCCCGGCGGCGCCCGGCACGGAGACGGCGCTGGTGATGCCGGGGACCACGGTCACCGAGATGCCGGCGGCCACGCACGCGGCGACCTCCTCGCCGCCGCGCCCGAAGACGAACGGGTCCCCGCCCTTGAGGCGCACCACGGACTTCCCGGCGAGCGCCGCCTCGACGACCAGCCGCTCGATGAGCAGCTGCGGGACCTTGTGGTGGCCCGGCAGCTTGCCGACGTCGACCAGCTCGGCCCCCGGGGCGAGCCCGGCCACGGTGCCGTAGGGGCCGAGCCGGTCGTAGAACACCACGTCGGCGCGGGCCAGCGCCTCCGCGCCGCGCACCGTGACCAGGTCCGCGGCGCCCGGGCCGCCGCCGACGAGGGTGACCGACCCCGCGTCGGGAGCGGGCCGCTCCCGCACCAGCAGGATCCGCCGCTCGCGGCACAGCGCGGGGAGGATGTCCCACCCGGGATTGCCGTCGTCGACGGCGACCACCAGGGAGGCGCGCCGCAGCGCCGGGTCCAGCGTCGCCAGGGACGACGGCGCGACGGCGGGCGTCACGTCCGCGCCGAGGGCGCGGCACCGCGCGACGGCGTGGCGCGCCGCGCGCTCGGCGCCGGCGACGACGACCCGGTGCCCGCGCAACTCCGGCGTCCCGCCGATCACAGCGACCCCCCGGACGCTGCGCCGCCCTGCGGGCCCACCGGGATCGTCGCGCCGAGCGGGACCGGCTCCGCGGGCCGCAGCTGACCGCGCTCCCGCACGTAGGCCAGCGACGTGTCCCGCTGGTCGGGCGCGTTGACGAACGACCGAAACCTCCGGAGCCGGTCGGGGTCGGCCAGGGTCGCGGCCCACTCGTCCTCGTAGGACTCCACGTGGCGCGCCATGGCCGCCTCGAGCTCCTCCCCCAGGCCCAGCGAGTCCCCGACCACCACCGCGCGGACGTGGTCGATCCCGCCGTCGAGGTCCGCCATCCAGTGGGCTGTGCGCTGCAGCCGGTCCGCCGTGCGGATGTAGTACATGAGGTAGCGGTCGACGTACTTGAGCAGCGTGGCGTCGTCGAGGTCCTGGGCGAGCAGCTGGGCGTGCGCCGGGTTGGCGCCGCCGTTGCCGCCGACGTACAGGTTCCAGCCGTCCGCGGTGGCGATCACGCCGACGTCCTTGCCGCGCGCCTCGGCGCACTCCCGCGCGCAGCCCGAGACGCCCATCTTGAACTTGTGCGGGGCCCGCAGCCCCCGGTAGCGCAGCTCCATCCCGATCGCCATGGCCACGGAGTCCTGCACACCGAAACGGCACCAGGTGGATCCCACGCAGCTCTTGACGTTGCGCAGCGCCTTGCCATACGCCTGCCCGGACTCGAAGCCGGCGTCCACGAGCTCGCGCCAGATCTCGGGCAGCTGCTCCAGCCGCGCCCCGAACATGTCGATCCGCAGCGCCCCGGTGATCTTCGTGTACAGCCCGTACTCCCCGGCGACGCGAGCGATGACGGCCAGCTTCTCCGGGGTGATCTCCCCGCCGGGGATGCGCGGGACCACGGAGTACGTCCCGTCCTTCTGCATGTTCGCGAGCGCGCGGTCGTTGGTGTCCTGGAGGGCGCCGAGGCCGGCGTCGAGCGGGTACGCCGAGTGCTGGGAGGCGAGGATCGAGGCGATCGCCGGCTTGCAGATGTCGCAGCCGGACCCGGTGCCGAAGCGCTCCATGATCGCGTCGTAGGACGCGAGCCCCGCCAGCCGCACCGCCTCGAAGAGCTCGGCGCGGGACAGCGCGACGTGTTCGCACATGGCGCGGGAGACCTCGACGCCGCCCTTCACGAGCTCGCGCTCGAGCAGTTTCTTGAGCATCGGGACGCAGGAGCCGCACTGGGTCCCGGCCCGGGTGCAGGTCTTCAGCCCGCCGAGGTCCTGCACGGGCCCGTTGCCCTCGCAGGTGCCGCAACCGCCGACGGCGTCGCGGATGGCCCCGGCGGCGACGTTGTTGCACGAGCACAGGATCGCGTCGTCGGGCAGCTCGGTGTCCGGCGCGTCGCCGCCGCCCGCGGCGGAGAGGTAGGCGCCGGGCTCGGCCGGCAACTCGCGGCCCAGCAACGGGCGCAGTGAGGTGTAGGGCGCCGCGTCGCCGACGAAGATGCCGCCGAGCAGCGTCTTCGCGTCGCCCGTGACCACGATCTTCTGGTAGACGCCGCGGGCCGGGTCCGCGTAGACGACCTCGAGCGCGCCGTCCGCCTTCGCGAAGGCGTCGCCGAAGCTGGCCACGTCGACGCCCGACAGCTTGAGCTTCGTGGCGGTGTCGAAGCCGGAGAACGTCGCGTCGCCCCCGCAGAGCCGGTCCGCCGCGATCTCGGCCATCGTGTTGGCCGGCGCCACGAGGCCCACGCACAGGCCGCCGAAGTTCGCGACCTCGCCGACCGCCCACACGTGCTCGACGTCGGTCGCGCAGCCCTCGTCGATGACGATGCCGCCGCGGGCGCCCAGGCGGAACACGGGCACGAAGTCCTCGTCGCCCAGCTCGTCCGCGCCGATCCCGGCTGCGGCCGCCGCCTCGGCCCGGGCCCGGGCGTTGACCGCCCGGGCCAGCTCGTCGCGCGGCCGCACGCCGATGGACACGACGACCATGTCCGCGTCGATGATCCGCCCGTCCGCCATCTCGACGCCGGTGACGCAGGCCGCGCCGTCGCGTTCGCCGGTGAGGACCGCCGCGGGGTAGACCCCGCCGTGGACCTCGAGCCCCTTGCCCGCGACGAGCCGTCCCATGGCCTGTCCGGCTCCCTCGTCGAGCTGGGTTCCCATCAGCCACTTTCCGCCGTCGATGACGATCGGGCGGGCGCCCAGGGCCTGCAGCCCCGCCGCCGCCTCCAGGCCCAGCAGGCCGCCGCCGATCGTGACCGCGTTGACTTCCCGGCCCAGGGTGGCCCTGAGTTCGGCGACCTGGCGGTTGATGGACCAGACGTCCTCCAGCGTGCGGTACACGGACGTGTGCTCGTGGCCCGGCAGGGGAAGGGTCGCGGCGTTGGAACCGGTCGCGATGACCAGCTCGTCGTAGGGGTGCCGTCCGCCGTCGGCCGTGAGGACCTCCCGCGCGTCGAGGTCCAGGTCGACGGCCCGGGCGCCGGTGACGAGCGTGACGGCGTCGTGCCCCCACACGCCGCCACCGAGGGTGAGGTCGACGTCCGTCTCGGTGAGGGCACGGCTGAGGGCGACGCGGTCGTAGGGGACGTGGGCCTCCTCCGTCAGGACGGTGACGCGTGAGCCGGCGAGGCCGCGCGCGGCCATCGCCTCGGTGAACCGGTGCGCGGCCGGGCCGCCCCCGATCACCACGATCCTCCGGGGCCCGCTCGGGTCGCTGGTGGGTGCGGTTTCGCTGCCGGATGCCGTGCTCATGTGTCCTCCGTGGGGCGTGCTGGCCGGGTCTCGAGGCGTGGCGCCGCCTCCCGTTTCCCAGCGTAGGGAGGCGCCTTTGCCCGGCAGTTTCCCTCCTGTTTCGACCGCGATACGTTGTTTTGCGGGATCCCCGGAACTCCGGTGAGGACGGGGAAACATCCCGGAAACACGGCCCCGGGCGGCTCACAGGCGCCGCCGGCACGCCGTGAGCCTGGATTTACGGCGGGGAAACACGCTCCGGCACGGCGCGAAACACGCCGTTCCTAGGCTGGGATGAGCCCACGGGCCGCCCGAGGACCCACGGCGGCCCCCGACGACCCAGGAGCCAAACGCATGAGCGCTGTTGTTGAGGACACCGCAGTACAGGACGCGGAAGCAGGCTCCGGCGCCGCCGGGGACGCCGCGCCCGGGAACACCGCAACGGGGCTGGCCGCGGAGGCGGGAGTGGACGCGGGGGTGGCCGCGGAGGCGGGCGGGCCCGGCGGGCCGGCACGCCGCCCGCGACCGCTGACCTGGCACAACGTCTGCGACGTGACCGACCTGGAGGCCGGATGGGGCGAGGCGGCGTGGATCGGCTCCGGGCAGATCGCGCTGTTCCGGCTCGCCGACGGCTCCGTCCACGCGACCGATCAGCGCTGCCCCGCGACCGGCGCCCACGTGATGGCCCGCGGCATCGTCGGCGGCCGGTCCACCGACGCCGGGACCGTCGCCACCGTCGCGAGCCCGCTGCACAAGCAGGTCTACCGCCTGGACTCCGGCGAGTGCCTGAATGCCCCGGAGCTGCGCCTGGCCGTGCACCCGGTCCGCATCGAGGACGGCCACGTCTGGGTGGGGGTCTCGCTGTGAGCGCCGCGCTGCTGGCCCCGGCGTCGAACACGGCGTGGGGCGGCTGGGAACCTCCCGTGGAGGCCACCACGCTGGTCGCCGCCTCGCACGGGACCAACAGCCCCGCGGGGCAGGCGGCGATCGCCGGGCTCGTCGCGGCCGTCGCCCTGGCCCGGCCCGGGACGCGGGTCGAGCCCGCGTTCGTCGACGTGCAGCAGCCCGACGTCGGGGCCGTGCTCCGGGCGGCCGGCGGGCGGCCGCGCATCGTCCCCCTGCTGCTCTCGGCGGGCTTCCACACCCGGCACGACCTCGCGGGCGAGGCCGCGGCGGCACCGGGCACCACGCTCGCCCGCGCGCTGGGACCGGATCCGCGCCTTGCCGCGGTGCTCGAGCTGCGGCTGCGGGCGGCCGGCCTCCGCCGCGGCGACCGCGTGATCCTGGCCTGCGCCGGGTCCACCGACCCCCAGGGGGTCCGCGACTGCCGGATCACCGCGGACCTGCTGGCCTCCCGGTTGGAGCGGCCCGTGGAGGCCGCCTTCGTCTCCGCCGCGTCCCCGTCCCTGGAAGAGGCGCTCGGGGCAGCCGCCGCGCGGTCGGCGCGCCGGTGGAGCCGGGCGGGCCGCGTCGTCGTGGCCACCTACCTTCTGGCGCCCGGGCATTTCGCGGCCCGTGTCGCCGGATGCGGCGCGGACGTCGTCTCCCGCCCGCTGCTGGTCCCGGGCGAGGCGGTCCCCTCCGAGCTCGTCGAGCTGGTCCTGGAGCGCTTCGACACGCTGTAGCCGAGGGCACCGGCGGGCCCGTCCTTTCGCCCCCGGTGACCGCCGGATAGGTTTTGGGCCGGGCATCCCGTAGGGTTGACGTTGTAGTCGTAGTTTTCTCGCAGTAGTTTCAGTGCCAAGTCCCCGCTCGCGGGGCGTGTCTCTTTTTGACTCGCGGTTAATACTCGTAGCTGCATGGGGCCATCAAGTCCGGTGGTTCCAACCCCTACGTCCCCTGCGGACAGTCTGAAAGGACACATCATGGCAATTGGTACCGTCAAGTGGTTCAACGCTGAAAAGGGCTTCGGCTTCATCGCTCCGGACGACAACTCCGACGACGTGTTCGCGCACTACTCCGCGATCCAGTCCAACGGTTTCCGCTCCCTCGAAGAGGGCCAGCGCGTTGAGTTCGAGGTGACCCAGGGCCAGAAGGGCCTGCAGGCCACCGACATCCGCGCTGTCTAAGTAGCGGATCGGCTCGTTTGATCGAGCTTTTCTGACACCGCTCAACGGCGGCACCCGATTCGGGTGCCGCCGTTGTTCTTTAAGCGGTGGTCCTAGTTGACGACGATCTGCGTCAGGTCGGGCTCCTGGGACAGGAACTCGTACTTCACCGTCAGCCCGCCCATCTGTGTCAGCTGCTCGGTCGGGACCTCGGCGGACCAGGTTTCCATCTTCAGGCCCTCCGCCACCTCGGCGTCCATGCCCATGAAGTCCGGGAGAAGCGCCTTGGCCTCGTCCTGGTTCGCCTCGGCCTCGGTCAGGACCTCGGTCATCGCCTCCCGGAACTTGTCAACGGTTTCGGGGTTCTCCGTGGCGTAGGCGCCGCTGGTGAACGTGACCATGGTGGGCAGGCCCGGGATGGCCTTCTGGTTCGGGTAGCCGAGCAGCTTGTTCGCGGGATCGGCCAGGGCCTTGCTGAGGAAGGGCTCCGGGATCCAGATCGCGTCGGTGTTGCCGCGCTCGAGCTGCGCCTCCATGTCCGGGAACGGCATCTCGCTGAATTCCAGCGCGGAGGCGTCGCCGCCGTCGATGGCCGCCGACTCCATGATGGTCAGGTCGCCCTGGGTCTTGAGGGCGTTGATCGCCGTCGTCTTGCCGGCGAGGTCGGCGAAGGACTCGATGCCGGAGTCCGCCTTGACGACGACCCCGTTGATGTCCTCGCCCTCGGCCTTGGAGTTCGAGTACCCCGTGACGATCCGCATGTCCAGGCCCCTGTCCGCGGCGGTCATGACGGACAGGCCGTTGCCCACGGCGAAGTTCATGGTGCCCGTGGACACCGCCGGGAGCATGGCCGCGCCGCCCTGGCCGGTCTGCAGCTCCACCTCGAGGCCGTGCTTCTCGAAGAGTCCCTCCTCGATGCCGTACTGCATGGCGACCGACGGGGCGATCGCCAGGACGCCCACCACGATCTTCTCCAACTCGCCGTCCGAGGCTGCCCCGGACGACGGCGCCGCACCGGTCGAGCCCGACGGCGAACCCCCTCCACAGGCGGTCAGCAGCAGCGACGCGGCCGCTCCCAGAACGAGGATCTTCGGTAGGTGCTTCTTCATGGTCTCTCCTTCGAGACGACCCCGGGGTCGGGGTGGTGCGGGCGGATCGGGGATCTCCCGCGCGGCTGCGCGGAGGTACCCGGCGGGACGACACCCGGGCCCGGATGCGCGCCGCTGGCCGCCGCGCGACCCGGGGGCCGGATGGAACGTGTCCCGCATCACAGGCTAACTATGTCGATAGGTATCCGCAAGGGTCATGCCCGCCCGCGAACCCCGCCGAGCCCGACCGCCGTCGCCCCAGCCCCGCGGGGCCTCGACCCGCGGCACACCACCCCCGGCGCGCCTACTCGCCGTCGAACGTGTGGGCCAGCACCCAGGACGGGAAGGCCGCGATCTTCGCGTCGATCACCAGCGGCCGGTCGCGGGGCCCGGAGAGCCACGCGCGGACCGGTTCGAGGTCCTCGACCGCGCGGACGGTCAGCGCCTCGCAGCCGAATCCGCGGGCGATCGCCGCGATGTCCGTCTCCGGGAACTCCACGATGCCCAGGCGGTCGGTCTCGTGCTCGAAGTGGTGCACCTCGGCCCCGTAGGCGCTGTCGTTGTAGACAACGACCACCATGCCCAGGCCCAGCCGCACCGCGGTGTCCAGCTCCACCAGGCTCATCATCATCCCGCCGTCGCCGACGCCGACCACCGGCATCCGCCCCGGCAGGGCGACGCCGGCGCCGATCCCGCTGGCGAGGGCGAGCCCGATGGACTGGAAGGCCAGCGGCACGCAGTAGCCGAGGTGGTCCGGGACGCGGAACAGCATGGCCGGGTACGCGTTGAAGTTGCCGCCGTCCGGCACCACGACGCGGTCCATCGGCAGCATCGCGTCCAGGGCGTTGGTCAACGCGCGCGGATCGACGAGGCCGTCTCCCCCGCGGTCCTCGAACGGCTGCTCCGACCAGTGGCGCGAGGCACGCACGGCGTGGCCCGTCTCGGCCGTCCGGTAGCCGCGGCGTCCGTCCGGGGCCAGTTCCGCGAGCTCGGCGGCGACGGCCGCGGCGACGGCGGCGCTATCGCCGAGCACCCCGAGGTCCACGGGACGGTGGAAGCCGATCGCCTCCGGGGTGTCGTCGACCTGGACGACGCGCGCGCCGCGCAGCAGCGAGCCCGAGCGGGTGGTCCAGCGGTTCAGGCTGGCGCCGAAGGCCACGACGAGGTCCGAGCGCGAGATGAGCTCCGCGGCGCCGTCGGTGGAGAACCCACCCATGACGTCGAGATGCCACTCGTCCCCGGCGAAGAGCCCGCGCCCGGCGGCCGATGTCGTCAGCAGCGCGCCGGACGCCTCGGCCAGGCGCCGGAGCTCGGCGACGGCGCCCCAGGCCCCGCGCCCGCCGACGATCACCGGACGCTCGGCGTCCGCGAGGAGCCGCGCCAGGCGTCGGACGCCGTCGGGCGACGCCGCGGGCGGGATCCGTTCGAGCAGCTCCGGGACGTCCGCCTCGGAGAAGTCGACCATCTGCTCCTGCAGGTCGATCGGCAGCGACAGCACCACGGTGCGGCGCAGCAGCAGGGCGGTGGAAAACGCGCGGGCGGCGTCCGCGACGGCCGTCTCCGCCGCATGGATCCGCTCGGCGACGGCCCCGACGGAGCGGGCCGCGGAGTCCTGGTCGATCCAGAAGTTGGACATCTTCTGCGTCGGGGGCGTGTCGCCGGCCACGACGAGCACGGGCGTGCGGCACTTTGCGGCCTCGCCGACCCCCGTCAGCGCGTTGGTGAACCCGCATCCCTGGTGCACGCTGACGACGGCCACCCGGCCGGTGGCGCGGGCGTACGCGTCGGCCATGCAGGCGGCGCCCATCTCGTGGCGCGTGGCCGTGAAGCCGACGCCCGCGGCGAGCAGGGCGTTGGTGACGTGGAAGTTGCCGCTGCCCACCACGCCGAAGACGTGTGCCGCACCGAGGTGGGCGAGCGTCCGGCCCACGGCCTCGGAGACCTTGATTCGTTCGGTCATCACCGGTCTCCTATTCCGCCGGAAGCAGGGCGTCGAGGTCTGGCTCGTTGGCGAGGGTCCCGTACTTCACGGCCGCCCGCCCGAGCTCGGCCGCCGCGTCGCGGCTGAACTCGGGGACAAAGCGCGGCAGCTTGATCCTCTCCAGCAGTTCGGGGCCCGTCTTGGTGTAGGTGCCGATGGTCTCGCGGACCTCGTCCGGGTGCTCCTGGGCGTAGGCGAGGGACTTCTCCATCGCTGCGGCGAAGGCCGCGGCCGTCTCGGGGTCCTGGTCGATCCGCTCGCCCGTCGAGAAGTAGCCGCCGATGTCGAGCCGCTCGTGCGTCCCGGCGTAGGGCCACAGCACGGCGCGCCCGCCCTGGTCCAGCGCCGGCGTGAGGAACGGCTCGAGGATCAGCGCCGCGTCGACCTGTCCGGATTCGAGCGCCCCGAACGCGTCCGGGAACGCCATCTCCACAAAGGTCAGCCGGGAGCCGTCTCCACCTTCCCGGTCCACGGTGGCGCGGATGGCCGTGTCCCCGATGTTCGCCAGGTTGTTGGAGGTGACGGTCTTACCCTCCAGGTCCGCGGGACCCGTGATGGGCGAGTCCTCCGGGACGACGACGGCGGCGAAGTCCGCGCCGGCCTCGCCCGTGGTCGACGCGCCGTTGGACACGTACCGGACGTCGAGCCCCTTGTCGCGGGCGACCATCAGCGAGACGAGGTTGCCGAACGCGAAGTCGTAGCTGCCGGCCACGACGCCGGGCACGGCCACGGCTCCGCCGGTGGTGTCCTCGATGGTCAGGTCCAGCCCCTCCTCCTCGAAGAATCCCTTGGCCTTGCCCAGATGGACGGGGGCGACGTCCCCGATGGGGATCGCCCCGACCGTCACCGCGGTCAGCGGGCCCGCGTCGGTGTCGGTCGCGGGTTCGGAGCCCGCGGCCCCGGACGGCGAACCGGATCCGCAGGCGGCCAGCCCGCCGAGGAGCGTCAGGGCCGCGAGCGTGGCGAGGCCGCGGCGGGTGCCGCCGGCGGAGGCCGGGCGCCGGCGGGCGGTGGTGTGGAGCGTGTTCGTCATTGAGCATCATTCCTTGGGTCGGGGGGTCCGCCGGATGGGTGTCCCCCGACGTGCGCGGGGACTGCCGGCGGCTCCGATCCCATGCTCCGCCCGCGGGCGGGAACCCGTCCAATGAATGTTTTCGGGGTCATCCATGTCCGATATCTATGGATTGGCGTCGCGCACGCGCTCCCTGACCAGGGCGACGAACCAGGCGACGTCGGCCGCCGTCCCGGCGCGCCAGTGGAGCCGCACCCGCAGCTCCCGGACCGGAAAGGGCAGCGGGTCCAGGCGGATCGGCCAGCGCGTGGCCCACCCCTGGGCGATCGTCTCCGGCGCAATCGCGAGCATCCCGCAGTGCCCCACCAGCCGGGGCAGGGCGGCGAAGGTCTGGACGGTCACCACGGAGGGCGGGACGAGCCCCGCCTCCTCCATCGCCGCGAGCGGCGCCTCGTGGCCGACTGCCGGGCTGACCACCGCCAGCGGCGCGCCGGCGAACACGTCGCGCGTCAGCTCGCCGTTCCAGGAGTCGGGACGCAGGCACACGTACCTCTCCCGCTTGATGACCACGCTGTCGACGTCGGGACCCAACAGTGTGGAGGCGATGGCCGCGTCCGCGTCGCCGCGGCCGAGCAGGGCCGGGGCCTGCTCGGCATCCATCGGAAGGATTTCGAGGGACGCGCGCGGGGCGGCGGCGCGGAGGCCCGCCACGATCCCGGGCAGGAAGTCCAGCTCCCCGATGTCGGAGAGACAGAGGCGGAAGGTCCGCTCCGCGGCGGCCGGGTCGAACGTCCGGTGGCGCGAGACGGCCGCGTCGAGCGAGCCCAGGGGGTCGCGGACCTCCCGGTAGAGCGCGTCGGCGCGGGCCGTGGGGACGATGCCGCGCCCGGCCCGCAGGAAGAGGTCGTCGTTGAGTTCACGCCGGAGGCGGGCCAGGGCGTGGCTGACGGAAGGCTGGCTGGTGTTGAGCCGCCGCGCGGCCGCGGCCAGCCCGCCCTCCTCGTAGATGCAGGCGAAGACGTGGAGCAGATTGAGGTCCACGGCGGCTCCTCGGGTCGGTGGGCGTGTGTCGCGCGGCGGTCGGCGCACCACGAGCCTAGGCGCAGCACCATAGACACACCACTATGGGCATAGATAGTCTGGCCGTGCCCGACCCCGCAGGAACGCGACACCGCCGTCGCGCCGCGGGACGCCCACGGACCCGAAGGACGTGCACCCATGTCAGCAGAACCGTCACCCGTCGACAGCCCGGTACGCCGGCTGCTTGCCGACTTCTCGCTGGAGATGACCGGGAAGGACATCCCGGGTCTCCAGGAGGCGAAGAACTCGATCCCGCCCGGCACGCGCATCAACGTCACGTTCCTCGGCAACGAGGACCTGCCGATGCGCGTGGCCGCCGCGCGCGCCGTCCGGGAGCTCGGATTCGCCCCGGTCCCCCACGTGTCGGCGCGCCGGCTCGCCTCCGAGGCCGAGTTCGAGGAGTTCCTCGAGGCGCTTAAGGCGCAGGCCGCCGCCACGGACCTCTTCGCCGTCGGCGGCGACCCCGCCGAGCCGATGGGCCCGTACCCCGACTCGCTGTCCCTGATCCGCTCCGGGCTCCTGGAGCGCCACGGCTTCGGCCACGTGTCCATCAGCGGCTACCCCGAGGGGCACCCGGACATCGACGACGCCACGCTGTGGCGGGCGCTCGAGGACAAGAACGCCGCGCTGCGGGAACGGGGGCTGGAGGGGACGATCATCACGCAGTTCGGCTTCGACACCGAGCCCGTGCTCGCGTGGCTCGCCGAGGCACGGCGGCGCGGCGTGGACTACCCGGTCCGCATCGGCGTGCCGGGCCCCGCGGGCATCCGCAGGCTCCTCAGCTTCGCCAAGCGCTTCGGCGTCGCGTCCTCGGCCGGGATCGCGCAGAAATACGGATTCTCCCTCGCCAACCTGCTGGGCACGGCCGGGCCCGACCGCTTCATCAAGGACCTGGCCGCCGAACTCGACCCGGACGTGCACGGCGAGGTCCGCCTGCACTTCTACACCTTCGGCGGGCTGCTGGCGACGGCGGACTGGATCGGGGACTTCCTGCGGCGCACCCCGTAGCCGTCCCGGAACGCGGGAGGAGGGGCGCCCGCCGGCCGCGGCCGGCGGGCGCCCCTCCTCCCGTGCGCGCGCCGTTCCGACGCGCCGCTGGCTTCCGGGCGGTTCCCCGCCCGGCGGACCCTATTCGGCCGGCAGCAGGGCCGCCAGATCCGGGACTTCCTCGATCAGGCCGCGGTCCAGCGAGATCTGGGCGATCTCCTCGATGGACGCGCTGTTGACCTCGGTCGGGAACTTCGGGAGCGTCAGCTGCTCGATCACGTCCGGCTCCAGCGTGGTGTAGGTCGGAAGGATCTCGCGGACGCGGTCCGGGTTGGCCTCCGCGAACTCCAGGGACGCCTTCATCGCCCGCGCGAACTTCTCGGCCGTCTCGGGGTTCTGCTCGAGGTACTGGTCCGAGGTGAAGTAGGTGGCGACGGTGAGGTTCTCCACCGGCTCCGCGTAGTTGGAGAAGACCCGGACGTTGCCGTCGCCCTCGGCGATGGTGACGAACGGCTCGACGGCGGCGATCGCGTCGACGTTGTCCGCATCCAGCTGCCCGGCCATGTCGGGGAACGGCATCTCCACGAAATCGATCTGCGTGTAGTCGCCGCCGGCCTGCTTGACGGCCTCGGAGATCGTGGAGTCGGAGATGTTGTTGAGGGTGTTGACGCCGACCTTCTTGCCCACGAGGTCCTGGATCTCCTCGATGCCGCTGTCCGGCTTGGTCATCACCGCCGCGAAGTCGTCCTCGACGTCGCCGGTGGTGTTGGCCCCGGCCGCCACCATGCGCAGCGGCAGGCCCTTGGAGCGGGCGACGACCATGGACGTGACATTGGAGAAGCCGAAGTCCATCTGGCCCGACGTGATGGCCGGGACGATCGCGGCGCCACCCTGCGCCAGCGTCAGCGTCACGTCCAGGCCCTCCTCCTCGAAGAGGCCCTCCTCGACGCCGAGATAGATCGGCGCCACGTCGACGATGGGGATGACGCCGACCTCGATCGCCTCCAGCCCGCCGGCCGCGCCATCGGCGCTTCCGCCGTCCGCCGGCGCCGACGGCGAGCCCCCGCCGCAGGCGGCGAGGCCCATCACCGCCGCGAGGGCGATGGTGATCTTCAGTTTCTTCATGGTTTTCTCCGATTCCCGGCGCGACAGGCCCCGAACTGGCTTGCTGGTGATGTAGAGCACACACTACCTACACCGATAGCCATTGGGTAGGGCCTCCTCCCGCCGGACCGCCGCCGCCCAAGGGAAGCGCACCGGCGGAAAACTCCTCGAGCCCGACCCTCGACATACCTATGCTCATAGTCATATGGTCGAGGGAGACGGTGTGGTCCACATCACCGCGAAGTCTCCGAGCGCACCCCGGCCCAACGACGGGCCGCCGGACCGCTCCCGATGGATAGGAATGAAGCCCATGGCACCCAGGAACCTGCAGGACGTCCTCGACGCGGCCGGAAACACGGTGGAGCTGCTCCGCAACTCCCAGATCGGCGCGTACATCTACCCCGTCGTCGCACCCGAGTTCTCCAACTGGCGCAGCGAGCAGCGCGCGTGGCGCGAGACGGCCGTGCTGTTCGACCAGTCCCACCACATGGACAACCTCTTCATCAAGGGACCGGACGCGCTCAAGCTGATCTCGGACACCGCGATCAACAGCGTCGCGAACTTCCCCGTGAACAAGGCCAAGCAGTACGTCCCGACCACCCCGGCGGGCCACGTCATCGGCGACGGCATCCTGTTCCGCGAGGGCGAGGACGAGTACGTCTACGTGGGTCGCGCGCCCGCCGCCAACTGGCTGCTGTTCCACGCCGAGACGGGCGGCTACGACGTCGAGGTCGTCGCGGACCGCCGCTCGCCGTCGCGCCCCATGGGCAAGCCCGTGCAGCGCCGGTACTGGCGCTTCCAGATCCAGGGCCCGAAGGCCTGGGAGGTCATCGAGAAGGTCAACGGCGGCCCGGTCGAGCAGCTGAAGTTCTTCAACATGGACTACATGAACATCGCCGGCGAGCGCGTCCGCACGCTCCGCCACGGCATGGCCGGCGCACCGGGGCTGGAGATCTGGGGCCCGTACGAGTCCTACGACAAGGTCCGCGACGCCATCGTGGAGGCCGGCGCCGAGTTCGGCCTGCTGCCCGTGGGCTCGCGCGCCTACCCCTCGAACACCCTGGAATCCGGCTGGATCCCGTCGCCGCTTCCCGCGATCTACACGGGCGAGGAGCTGCGCGCCTACCGCGAGTGGCTCGGCGCCGACAGCTACGAGGCCACCAACGCGGTGGCCGGCAGCTTCGTCTCCGACAACATCGAGGACTACTACCTCACCCCGTGGGACCTGGGCTACGGATCCTTCGTGAAGTTCGACCACGACTTCATCGGCCGCGAGGCGCTGGAGGCGATGGACCCCGCCGCGCGCCGCAAGAAGGTCACGCTCGCCTGGAACGAGGAGGACCTGGCCAAGATCTTCACGTCGCTGCTGGACACCGAGGGCACGCCCTACAAGTACTTCGACCTGCCGCTGGCGAACTACGGCTCGTCCAACTACGACCGCGTGGTCGACGCCGACGGCAACACGGTGGGGCTGTCCATGTTCACCGGCTACAGCGCCAACGAGCGCCGGGGGCTCTCCCTGGCGACGGTCGACGCCGACGTCCCCGAGGGCACGGAGCTGCGCGTCGTCTGGGGCGAGCCCGACGGCGGGACGCGCAAGACGACGGTCGAGCCGCACCGCCAGCTCGAGGTGCGCGCCGTCGTCAGCCCGATCCCCTACTCCACGGTCGCGCGCCAGGACTACCAGGGCGGCTGGCGCACGTCCGGCAAGACGGTCGACGCCCTCTCCTGACGCGTGCGGCGGCGGCGCGGCCGGGCGGCCGGCGCGCCGCCGTCGACTCCCGCTGACGGTGCGCCAACGGGCGTGCCGGCGCGCCGCCGTCGTCCCGTCGGACGGGCGGGCGCCGGCACGCCGCGGACGTAGGATGGGCAGGATCCGCCCAAGGAAAGGGGAACCGTGAGCCTCCGCTACGCCCTGCTCGCGCTGCTGAACGTGGAGCCGATGACGGGCTACGACCTGTACAAGGTTTTCGAGGCCTCGGTGGGTCACGTCTGGTACGCGCCCGACTCCCAGATCTATCCCGAACTGCGGAAAATGGAGCGCGACGGACTCGTCCTGGGCGAGGACGTGCCGTGGGGCAAGAGCGGCACCAAGCGCCGGTACCACATCACCGATGACGGCCTGCGGGCCTTCCGGGACTGGATGAACGCGCCCATGGACTTCTCCCGCGTCCGCGACCCCGCGCACCTGCGCGCCGCGTACCTGGAATGGGCCACCCCCGAGGCCATGCGCGCCCAGATGCGCGACCACATCGCCCACAACACCGCGCTGCTGCGCCAGTGGGAGCTGAAGGTGAGGGAAATCGACACGGGCACCAGCTCCATGCTCAACCGGCGACTCGAACACACGGCCGACGCGGACAAGGCGCGCACCGTCTCGTTCAAACGCTTCGCCTACGAGGGGCTGATCGCGCGCGCCGAGGCGGAGATCGCCTGGGCCAACCGCGGGCTGCGACTCGCCAACGAGCTCTATGGCGACGAGAACGCGGCCCGGACCGCGATGGGGTAGCCGCGGGAGCGGCGCACCCGGGTGCGGCCGTCGGGGCAACGGCCCCGGCCCGACGCCGGCCGAGACTGCCGGCGTCAGGCCGGGACCACCGGCGTCAGGCCGGGACCGCCGGCGTCAGACCCGGAGCCCGGAGTGGGACAGCGAGACGGCGTCGCGGCGGAACTCGGCCCGCCGCTCGAGCAGGGCCGCGTCGACGCGCGGCCGGACCGCCCGGCGGGCGGCGATGCGCTCCCCCCAGGCGACGAGGACCGAACCGGCCCCGATGAGTGCGGCGCCGAGCCCCGACGGGACGGTGCGGACGCCCGCGGCGCGGGACGGCCCGCGGGTTCCCTGGAAGGCGAGGACTGCTGTGGTGGACGTCATGGCCTGGTCTTTCCTGAAGAGTGCCTGCGGTGGGGGACGGCCTGCTCGGCCGGATCGATGACGGGAAACGCGTTGAAGTGCAGCTGGACGGGGCGGGCGTCGGGGCCGCCGCGGTCGCGGTACTCGTCGGCGAGGCCGGCGAGGAAGTCGAGCACCCGCTGGGAGATCTCCCCGAGCTGTGCCGCGTCGACCCTCAGGTTGGCGGTGTTGAGGACCGTGGCCTGGAGCCATTCCTCCCCAAAACTCTCCTCGCCGAAGCGGAGGAAATCGCTCAGCGCCTCCGCGCGGTGTTGCTCGAGCTGGCGCGCGACGAGCTTGACGGCCGTCGTCGTCGAGGGGCCGGCGGACGGGTCGGCCGCCACCTGGATGGCCCCGGGATACCGGCGCCACCAGCGCTCGCGCGCGGATCCCCGGTCCGGGACCTCCTCGACGAGGCCGTGTTTCGCCAGCTGGCGCAGGTGGTAGCTGGTGGAGCCGCTGGACTCCCCGAGCCGACCGGCCAACCCGCTGGCGGTCTGCGGTCCGAACGTGGACAGGGCATCGAGGAGTTCGACCCGGAGCGGATGCGACAACGCCTTCAGCGCCGCCAGGTCCAGCCTGCGCGGCTCGTCGTGGGGGCGCTGTCCGGGATTGTTTTCCATGCACCGATCGTAAGACTGCAAAGGAATCTTTGCAATGGTTTATTTGCAATGAAATCTTTGGACATGTCCGCCGCGGGAATGAAGCCCACCCCGGGCCGGTTGGCATCAGGGTGAGCATTCCCCTTTCGATCCTTGACCTTGCCCCCATCGCGACCAACGGCACCGCCGCCGGCACCTTCGCGGAGTCCGTGGAACTTGCGCGGACCGCAGAGGCGTTCGGCTACTCGCGCGTCTGGTACGCGGAGCACCACAACATGGCGGGCATCGCCTCCAGCGCGACCGCCGTCCTCATCGGGCACATCGCCCACCACACCTCCAGGATCCGCCTCGGCGCCGGCGGCATCATGCTGCCCAACCACTCGCCGCTGGTGATCGCGGAGCAGTTCGGGACCCTCGAGACCCTCTTCCCCGGCCGCATCGACCTGGGCCTGGGCCGCGCGCCCGGCAGCGACCAGGCCACGTTCCGCGCGCTCCGCAGGGATCCAGCGGCCTCCGACGCGTTCCCGCAGGACGTGCAGGAGCTGCAGGCGTTCCTGGGCGCCACGTCGCGGATCCCCGGCGTCAGCGCCTACCCGGGGCGCGGCACCAACGTGCCGCTCTACATCCTCGGCTCCAGCCTCTTCGGCGCGCGCCTCGCGGCCCAGCTCGGGTTGCCGTACTCCTTCGCGTCGCACTTCGCGCCCGACGCGCTGACGCAGGCCGTGGCCCTCTACCGCGCCGAGTTCCGCCCCTCCCCGCAGCTCGCCGAGCCGCACGTGATCGCGGGGGTGGGCGTCGTGGCGGCGGAGAGCAACGCGCAGGCGCAATCCATCATGGAGTCCGTGCGACGCGACCGGATCCAGCGTTTCCTGGGCCGCGGGCGGGAAACGCCGTTCACGGAGGACGAGGTGGACATGCTCCTCGAGTCCCCCGCCGGCGAGTCCATCCTGCAGATGCTCGCCTACACGGCGGTGGGCACCCCGGCGGCCGTGAAGGAGTACCTCGAGGGCTTCGCCGAGCACGCCCGGGCGGACGAACTCATCACGGTGCACAACGCGCCCGAGGCGGCGGACCGGCTGATGTCCGTGCGGTTGACCGCGCGGGCGATGGGCCTCGCCGCGGCGGCCGGCGCGGACGCGGACGCGACGCTGGCGGCGCGGGCCTAAAACTGCGGGCCCAGAACCGCGGGCACAGCGCCCCGCATGCATGGACCGCCCGGGCGACGGGGCACGCGGCCGGGTGGCCGGGTGGCCCGCCGCGAGGGCGGTTCCCTTGCAGTCGTCCCCGTCCTAGGCTGTAGCCACGGACACAACAGGTTCAGCGGACCCCGTACCGCCTTAGCCAGGAGGCGCTCATGAGCGACTATTTCGATGACACGGTTTTCGACGATCCGGCGGCGGACGACCTCAACGAGCCGGAGGACGGCCGCGACGGACAGCCGCCAGAGGGGTCCTCGGACGCTCCCGAATCGATGGAAGCCATCGATCCGCTCCACAAGCACACCTACCTGCTGGACGAGGGCCTCGAGACAGAGCAGGACCTCGACGACGAGGACGCCGAAGAGGAGTGGGACGACGAGGACGCGGATGCCCCGCTCGACGACGACCGGCCGGTGGTGCTCGACGAGCCCGAGGAGGGGGAGATCGTCCTCAAGGACGACCAGTAGCGGACGGCACCATAGCCGGGCCGCCGCGGGGGACCGCTAGGATGGACCAGCAAAGCCGTTCATTCGGGCCGTCCACCGCAAGGGATCCTGATGGTCAACCCCGTGCACCTGCGCACGCTGCTCGAGGTCGTCAACCAGGGGTCGTTCGCGGCGGCCGCCACGAGGCTGGGCTACACGGCGTCCGCCGTCTCCCAGCAGATGTCCGCGCTCGAGCGGGACGCCGGCATCGCGCTGTTCCGCCGCTCCGCGCGGGCGATCGAGCCGACGCCCGCCGCGACGACCATGGTCCGGCACGCGCGGAAGGTCCTGACGGACATCGACGCCCTGCTGGCGGCCACGACGGCGGCCGCGGCCGGCCCCGACGGCACGGGGGCCCGGGAGCTCCGCTTGGGCATCTTTCCGTCGCTCGCCACGTACGCGTTGCCCCGGCTGCTGGGCGCCCCCGACTGGCAGTCCCTGGGCATCAGCCTGCGTGTCAGCGTGGGCGAGCCGCACCAAACGATCCAGGGCCTCCACGCGGACGGTGAGTTGGACCTGGCGCTGATCTTCCAGGTCGGCCAGGCGGGACTCGCGTGGCCCAGCACGCTGAACCGGCAGTGGATCGGCGACGACAACTTCCGCGTCGTGCTCCCCCGTTCCTGGCGGATCGCCGACGGGTCGGAGGTCAGCGCCGAGCAGCTGGCCCACATGCCCTGGATCATGCACCACCCGGGGACCTCGGACGCCACGGTCATCTCCCGGCTGTTCGCGTCCTGCAACCTGCACCCGCGCGTCGTCGCCTACTGCGACGACTTCAACGCCTCCCTCCACCTTGCGGCCGCCGGATTGGGCGCCGCGCTGGTCCCCGACCTGGCGCTGCAGAGCCGGCCCGACGGCGTCGTCCTGGTCGACGTTCCCGAGATCCGGCTGGCGCGCAGCATCTTCGCGCTCCAGCCCAACGACCGCCGCAGCTCGCAGGTGGACGTGGTCATGGACCGGCTCGCCGCCGTCCTCGCCGAACTCAGCATCAGCCCGCGCCGCTGACGGGCCGGCGGCGCGGACGCCGCGGCGGGACCCGCTCCCCCGGCGGCGCGGCTGGCGGCGCGCGGCTAGCGGCCGCGCAGCTAGCGGCGCGCGGCTAGCGGCCGCGCAGCTAGCGGCGCGCGCGCAGGGCGCTCTCGATCCGCCGCGCGGCCGACTGCAGGGCGGGCAGGACCTCCAGGGCCGCCGTCGTCGGGTCGGGATCGCTGTGCGCGGTGCCCGGGAGCGTGCTCATGGAGACGTTCAGCGCCGCCGCCACCGTGCCGTCGGGCGCGAACACCGGGACCGCGAGGGAGCGCAGGCCCACCTCGAGCTCCTGGTCCACGAGGCACCAGCCGCGCTCGCGGACGGCGGCGAGCTCGGCCCGCAGCGCATCTGGGTCCGTGATGGTGTTGGGCGTCAGCGCCTGGAGGGGCCGGGCCCGCAGCGCCCGCTCCAGCCCCTCGGCAGGAAGGTGTGCCAGCAGCACGCGGCCCATCGACGTCGCGTACGCCGGGAAGCGCGTGCCGACGGAAATGCCGACGCGCATGATGCGGCGGGTGTGGACCCGCGCGACGTAGACGACGTCGGCGCCGTCGAGCACGGACGCCGAGGCGGACTCGTTGAGCTCGGCCGAGAGCTCCTCGAGCACCGGTGCGATCAGCTGGGGCAGCGTGTGGCTGGACAGGTACGCGTAGCCGAGCTGGAGGACCTGCGCGGTGAGCTCGAAGTACTTGCCGTCGGTGCGCACGTAGCCCAGCTCGGTGAGCGTCAGCAGGAAGCGGCGAGCCGTCGCCCGCGAGAGGCCTGTGAGCTTGGCGACGTCGGTCAGCGTCATCGACGGGTGTTCCGCGTCGAAGGCCCGGATGACCTCGAGGCCGCGGGCCAGCGACTGGACGAACTGGCCCCCCGCGGCCTCGGCGTGCGGGCCGGCGTCCTCGGCCCGCGCGGCGGGTCCCGTCCGGGTGTCGGCGGCTCCGGCGTCGTTCTCCATGGGGTCCTTTCGGGAATGCGGCGCGGCCGCCTCGACGGCGGGGCCAGGCACCATCCTACGGGCGGCGTCCGGTCCCGGCCGGGCCGGTCAGGCCCGCTCGAGCGGGACGGGCAGGCGCTCGGCGAGTTCGTCGAACGTGATGCCGTGCGTGGAGCGGACCCGGACCGTGCCGTCGCCGAGGAGGAAAACCGCGGACTCCGTGTAGATCCGCGAGACGCAGCCCAGCCCGGTGGCGGGATAGGTGAGGGCCTCGACGAGCTTCGAGGAGCCGTCCTTGGCGAACAGGCCCATCATGACCCATGTCGCCTTCGCGCCGATGGCCAGGTCCATGGCGCCCCCGACGGCCGGGATCGCCCCGGGCGCCCCGGTGTGCCAGTTCGCCAGGTCGCCGCCCCGCGACACCTGGAAGGCCCCGAGCACGCACACGTCCAGGTGGCCCCCGCGCATCATCGCGAAGGAATCGGCGTGGTGGAAGTACGACGCTCCCGGCAGCTCGGTCACGGGGATCTTGCCGGCGTTGATGAGGTCGGCGTCGATCAGGTCGCCGGTCGCCTCCGGGCCCATGCCCAGCATGCCGTTCTCCGTGTGGAGCGTGACGTCCTGCTCGGCGGTGAGGAAATTGGAGACGTTCGTCGGCTGCCCGATGCCGAGGTTGACGAACGCCCCGGGGGCGATGTCGGCGGCAACCAGCCGGGCCATGTCGTCGCGGCCGAGCGCGGCGTCGGTGGAAAGGTCTTCGCTCATGGGTTCTCTCCCGTGATGGTGACGAGGGTGTCGACGTAAATGCCCGGGGTCACCACGGCCTCCGGGTCGATGCCGCCGGCCGGGACGATCTCCGAGACCTGCACGATCGCGTGCGTCGCGGCGGCCGCCATGACCGGCCCGAAGTTGCGCGCCGTCTTCCGGTAGACGAGGTTTCCCTTCTCATCGGCGCGGAGCGCCTTGACCAGGGCGAAGTCGGCGTGGAGCGGCGCCTCGAGGACGTAGCCCCGGCCGTCGATCACCCGGGTCTCCTTGCCCTCCGCGAGCATGGTTCCGTAGCCGGTCGGCGTGAAGAACCCGCCGATGCCGGCCCCGGCGGCCCGGATGCGCTCGGCCAGGTTGCCCTGCGGGACGAGCTCCAGCTCGATCTCACCGGCCTTGTAGGCCGCGTCGAAATGCCAGGAGTCGGACTGGCGCGGGAACGAGCACACGATCTTCGCGACGCGGCGTTCCTTGATGAGCAGGGCCAGGCCGGCGTCGGCCTGGCCGGCGTTGTTGTTCACGATGGTCAGCCCGGCCGCGCCGCAATCCAACAGCGCGTCGATGAGTTCCATTGGCTGCCCGGCGTTGCCGAAGCCGCCGATCAGCACGGTCGCCCCGTCCCGGATGCCGGCGACGGCGTCCGCGGCGGAGGTGGCGATGCGTGGTGCCATGGGTTGCCCCTACTTCCTCTGGTGGTCGGTGTCCCGCGTCAGCGGGTGGCGTCGGTGTTCTCGAGCACGACGGCGAGGCCCTGACCCACGCCGATGCACAGGCTGGCGACGCCGTAGCGGTCCCCGGACTCCCGGAGACGCCGCGCCAGCGTGCCGAGCACCCGGAGGCCGGAGGCCCCGAGGGGGTGGCCGATCGCGATGGCCCCGCCCCAGGCGTTGACGATGTCGCCGTCGATCCCCCACTGCCGGACACAGGCGAGGGACTGCGCGGCAAACGCCTCGTTGAGCTCGACCGCGGCGACGTCGGACCAGCCGATGCCGGCGCGCCGCAGCGCGAGGTTCGCGGCCTCGACGGGCGCCTCGCCGAAGTACTGCGGCTCGTTGGCGGCGGCTCCCCGGCCGGCGATGCGCGCCAGCGGCTCCGCGCCCAGCAGCCCGGCGGCCCGCTCCGAGCCGAGCCAGGCCGCGGAGGCCCCGTCGTTCATCGGCGATGCGTTGCCGGCGGTGACCGTGGCGTTCTCGCCGGACCGGAAGACGGTGCGCAGCCCGCCGAGCGTCTCGGCCGTGGAGTCGGGGCGCACCGTCTCGTCGCGCGCGAACTCCGCGCCTTTGGGGGAGTTCGGCGGCACCGGAACCACCAGGTCGCCGTACTTACCCTCCTCCCACGCCCGCGCCGCGAGCCGGTGGGAGCGGGCCGAGAAGACGTCCTGGTCCTCGCGGGTGATGCCGTGCTTCTCGCGCAGCTGCTCGGTGGCCTCGCCGAGGGACACGGTCCATTCGGGCGGCATCTCCGGGTTGACCAAGCGCCAGCCGAGCGTGGTGTTCGCGAGCTCCAGGTTGCTCATCGGGAACGGGCGGTCCGTCTTCGGCAACACCCAAGGCGCCCGGCTCATGGACTCGACGCCGCCGATAAGCATCAGGTCCGCCTCGCCCACCTCGATCTGCCGCGAGGCCATCATCGCGGCGTCCAGCGAGGAACCGCAGAGGCGGTTGACGGTGGTGCCGGGCAGAGACGTGGGCAGGCCGGCCAGGAGCGTGGCCATGCGCGCCACGTTGCGGTTCTCTTCCCCGGCGCCGTTCGCGTTGCCGAAGACCACCTCGTCGATCGACTCCGGGTCCAGGCCGGGCGCCCGGTCCACCAGCGCGCGGACGACGTGCGCCGCCAGGTCGTCCGGCCGGTGGCCCGCCAGGGCGCCCCCGATCTTGCCGAAGGGCGTGCGTACCGCGTCGTACACGAAGGCCTGCTGCATCCGAACTCCTGCATTGTCAACGAATGTTCACTGAATGAACGTGTGTGCGTAATTTGAACTTTAGCAGTGGGCCGGGGGCACCACAAGGGTCCCCGGCCCACCCCGTTGCAGCCCGGCGGCAGCCCGCGCCACATCGGCCCGCGCCGGGCCACCCCGTGCAGCCCGGCGGCCAGCCCGCGCCACATCGGGTCCCTGCCCGCGGGACCGTCGGCGCGCCACGGGCCGCATGGCGCGGGCTGCCGAGGGACGCGGGGCCCCGGACCCACGGTCCGCCCCGCGGACGGCGGGCAATGTGGCGCGGGCCATCCGCCGCCTGTAGCGTCGATGGCGGAATCGTCACCGCACGGAACGGAAGGGGCGCGACACCATGGGAGAACACATCCTCGCCGAGGTCGGCGACGGCCTGGGCATCATCACCCTGAACCGGCCGGAGAAGATCAACGCCCTCACGCGCGAGATGGTCGCAGACATCGGGGCCGCCCTGGAGGCCTGGCGGGACGACGCCTCCGTGGGGATCGTGGTGCTCCGCGGCGCCGGCACGCGGGGCTTCTGCGCCGGCGGGGACATCAAGGCCTTCTACGAATCGATCCGCGGGGACCGCCACCAGGACTTCCTGGACTTCCTGGCGGAGGAGTTCGCCGTGGACAGCGCGGTCGCGACCTACCCGAAGCCGGTCGTCGCGCTTATGGACGGCCTCTGCATGGGCGGAGGGGTCGGCCTCGCCGGGCACGCGTCCGTGCGCATCGTGACCCCGCGGTCCACGGTGGGCATGCCGGAGACGCGGATCGGCTACTCCCCCGACGTCGGCGGCACCCACCTGCTGGGCCAGGCGCCGGGGAGGCTGGGCGAGCACTACGGGCTGACTGCGGGCAGCATGGGCGCGGGCGACGCCATCGAGGCCGGGTTCGCCGACCTCTGCGTCGCCGAGGACGCGCTCGACGACGTCCTGGCGACCCTGCCGGACCTGGCGGGCCTGGCCGCGCCGGAGGTCGCCGCGGCGCTGGAGGTCCTGCACGGCACGCCCGCGCCGCGCGGGACGTCCACCGTGGCGTCGGAACGCCCATGGATCGACGCCGCCTATGCGGCCGGGACGGTCGCCGAGATCCTCGCCGCCCTGGATGCGACGCCGTACCCCGGCGCCGCGGCGGCGGCCGCCGCCATCCGGGCGAATTCGCCGCTGGCCACCGAGACGGCGCTCCGGGCCATCCGGGCCGCCCGCGCCGAGGGGACCCTCCCGGAGGCGCTGGCGCGCGAGCACCGCGTCGCCGCGTTCCTCATGGACCACCCCGACCTCCCCGAGGGCATCCGGGCGCAGGTCATCGACAAGGACCGCTCGCCGCGCTGGGTGCCCTCGGATCCCGCGGAGCTGGACCTCGCGTCCATCGCCGGCGTCATGCCGGGCCCCTGACGCGCGCCGTGGCCAATTCCCCCTCCGGCGACTCCATGCTGGACCGCCTGGTCCGCATCCTCGACGCGTTCGGCCCGGAGCAGCCCGCGCTGACCGTCAGCGCGCTGGCGCGGCGGGCCGGCGTGCCGCGCGCGACGGCGTACCGGCTGGTGGACGAGCTGGTCCGCCACGGCTTCCTCGCCAGGGACGACGACGGATCGGTCCGGCTGGGGCTGCGGCTGTGGGAGATCTCCAACCGCTCCTCCAGCACGCGCGACCTGCGGCTCGTGGCGATGCCGTTCATGGAGGACGTCAACCAGGTCGTCCGGCAGAACACCCAGCTCGCGGTCCTGCACGACGACGACGTGCTGATCGTGGAGCGCCTGTCCCGCCCCGGATCGGTGGTCAACCAGGCGCAGGTCGCGGGTCGGATGCCCGTGCACCTCACGTCGATGGGCATGGCGCTCCTGGCCTTCGCGCCGGCCCCCGTGCGGGAGGACTACCTGGCCCGGCACGCGGAGGAGGTCGCGGCCCGGCACCCGGACATCCGCCGCGAGCTCGCGCACATCCGGCTCAACGGCTTCGCCACGTTCGACGGTTTCATCGACGCGGAGACGACGGGCGCCTCCGTGCCCATCCTCGACGCGCGCGGCCAGGCGATCGCCGTCCTCGCCGTCGTGATGCCCCGGGGGTCCGAGCAACTGCCCGCCGCCGTCATGGCCCTGCGCACCGCCGCGCGCGGCATCGCCCGGGGGCTGGCGCAGCCGCGCCCGGGCACCGGGTCCGGAGCGGGCGACGGATCCGGTTAGGGAAACACCACCGTGCGGTGCCCGTTGAGCAGCACCTTGTTCTCGCTGTGCCACTTCACGGCGCGGAACAGCGCCGCCCGCTCGGCGTCCCGGCCGGCGAGGGTCAGCGCCCGGGCGTCGTAGGTGTGGTCCACCCGAAACACCTCCTGCTCGATGATGGGTCCCTCGTCGAGGTCGCCGGTCACGTAGTGGGCGGTCGCGCCCACCAGCTTGACCCCGCGCTCGAACGCCTGGTGGTAGGGCTTGGCGCCCTTGAACCCGGGCAGGAACGAGTGGTGGATGTTGATCGCCCGGCCGGCCAGGCTCCGGCAGAGCCCGTCGCTTAGGACCTGCATGTAGCGCGCCAGGACCACCAGCTCGGCCCCGTGCTCGTCCACGAGCTCCAGCAGGCGGCGCTCGGCCGCGGGCTTCGTCTCCGGGGTCACGGGCACGTGCTCGAAGGGGATGCCGGCCGCGCGCGCGATCGGCTCCAGGTCGGGGTGGTTGGAGACGATCACCGCGATGTCGATCCGGAGCGCGCCGGAGCGGATGCGGTAGAGCATGTCATTGAGGCAGTGGTCGAACTTGGAGACCAGCACCATGACGCGCATCGGCACCGCGGCGTCGACCATCGTCCAGTCCATGCCGAAGGAGCCGGCGATCGACTCAAACCCCGCGCGCAGCGCGGCCAGCTCCGCGGCACCGCCGTTGCGCGCCTGCACGCGCATGAAGAAGCGCCCCGACTCCGGGTCGTCGAACTGCTGGCTGGAGGTGATGTTGCAGCCGTGGTCGGCGAGGAAGCCGGAGACCGCGTGGACGATGCCGATCCGGTCGGTGCAGCTCAGTTTCAGGACGATGTCCGCGGGTGGGGTGGGGGACATGGCTCGCGCCGCCTCGCTTTCGGATGGCTCTCGGTGGCTGTTAGGGCTGTTCGGGCTTCTCGGGCATCTGGGGCCGCCTCGCGGCGCTGGCGGGACCCCCGGATCCGGGACGTCCCGCGCGCTGCGCACTGAGGCGTGCGATGCAGCTCACACTATCTATGGACATAGTGACTTTGCAAGGGTCGCGGGACAACGCGGGGCCGGGCACCGTACGGTGCCCGGCCCCGACGGGATCGGCGAGACGCCGCGGCAGGCTAGGAGAGCTTCTCCGCGTCCGGCCGGTGGCCCTTCTTCGCCAGCTGGATCTGCTCGTACACGTGGTGGCGCAGCTCGGTGAAGCGCGGGTTGGAGCGGGTCTCGAGCTGGTCGCGCTCGGCCGGGAGGTCGATCACGATGTCCTCCTGGACGACCGTCGGCGACGAGGACAGGATGATGACCCGTTCCCCGAGGTACACGGACTCGTCGATGTCGTGCGTGACGAACAGCACGGTCACGCCCAGCTTCTTCCACACGGAGCGGATGAGGTCCTCGAGGTCCGCCCTGGTCTGCGCGTCCACCGCCGCGAACGGCTCGTCCATCAGCAGGACCTCCGGCTGGTAGGCCACCGCCCGGGCGATCGCCACGCGCTGCTGCATGCCGCCGGAGAGCTGCCAGGGGTAGGACTTGGGCACGTGGGACAGCCCCACGGCCTCCAGGGCCTCCTCGACGCGGCGCTTCCGTTCGGCCTTCGGGACCCCGGCGTTCTTCAGCGGAAGCTCGACGTTGTCCGCGACGCGCAGCCACGGGAACAGCGAGCGCCCGTACTCCTGGAACACGACCGCCATCTTCTTCGGCGGGCCGGTGACCTTCTGGCCGTCCAGCCGCACCTCGCCCTCGGTCGCGCCCATGAGCCCGGCGATCACCTTCAGGAGCGTGGTCTTGCCGGACCCGGACGGTCCGACCAGGCAGACCAGCTCCCCGTGCCCGAGGTCGAACGTCAGGTTGCGCACGGCCTCGATCTCGCCGCCGTCGGTCTTGTAGACCTTCTTGACGTTGCGCACGGACAGCAGCGCCTCGCCCTCCGGGAGCGTGCGCCCGGCCGGCGCCGCACCGGCGTCGCGCGCCGCCCCGGCGGGCTGGGAGATGTGGTCGCCCGGAACGCCGGCGGTCGCCGTGGCGCCGGGTCCCGGCGCCGCGCCGGCCCGCACGGGCTCGGGGGCGGACGGCGTCCCGGAAACGGGGTTGTGGGTCTCAGGCTGCATTTTCTACCTCTTTAAGGCCGTGGTACCAGCGCAGGACGCGCCTCTCGCACCATTGGAAGATGAAGGACATCGCGACGCCGATGAGGCCGAGCACCGCGATGCCGGACCACATCTCGGGGATGGCGAACGAGCGCTGGAACTGCACGATCGTGAAGCCGAGCCCGGAGGACGAGGCGAACATCTCGGAGATCACCATCAGGATCAGGCCGATCGACAGGCACTGCCGGATCCCGGCCATGATCGACGGCGTCGCCGCGGGCAGCACCTGGTAGCGGATCCGGCTGAAGCCGGAGATGCCGTAGGAGCGGCTGGTCTCGTTCTGCACGGGGTCGATGGAGCGCACGCCCTCGATCGTGTTCAGCAGCACCGGCCACACGCAGCCGGAGATGATGACGGCGACTTTCATGCCGTCGTTGATGCCGACCAGCAGCATCAGGACGGGCACGAGCACCGGCGGCGGGAGCGCGCGGAAGAACTCGAACACCGGCTCGGTCAGGGCGCGCAGCGTCCGGTTCAGGCCGACGAGCAGCCCGACGACGATGCCCAGCACGATCGCGATGCCGACCCCGACGACGAGCCGGCCGATGCTCGGGATCACGTCGGAGGCGATCCGCTCGCCGTCGAACCAGGTCTCGCCGAACTTCTCCACCAGCAGGGCCGGCGTCGGGACGAAGAAGTTCGTCTCGCCCAGCGTCCCCACCCACCACAGGCCGATCAGGATGGCCGGAAGGGCCACCAGGTAGCCCAAGGACTTCAGCGTTTTCATACCGTCGCCTCCCCGCGGATCGAGGGGTGCCACGCGAGCACGCGCTTCTCCACGAACCGCATCGTCACGTTGATGAGCACACCGAGCAGGCCGGTGGCCAGGATGAGCGCGTACATGCCCGAGATCGCCCCGCCGGACTGGGCGAGCGCGATCTCCCGGCCCAGTCCCGGCGAGCCGATGACCAGTTCCGCGGTAATCGCGAGGATCAGCGCGACGGACGCCGCCAGCCGCAGGCCCGTCATGAGGTACGGCAGGACGGTGGGGAAGACGACGTCGCGGATCCGCTGCCATGTCGAGAAGCCGTACGACTTGGCCGTCTGCATGGCCACGTTGTCGACGTCGGCGACCCCGTAGAGCACCTGGATCAGCACCTGCCAGAAGCAGGCGTACATCACGAGCATCAGGGTCGACTCGATCTTCACGCCGAAGAGCAGGACGGCGAGGGGAATGAGCGCGACGGACGGGATGGGGCGCAGGAACTCGATCGTGGAGTTCGTGAAGCGGCGCAGGAACGGCGACATGCCGATCAGCAGCCCCACCACGGTCGCGATCGCCACCGAGGCGGTCAGGCCGATGAACCAGGCCAGCATGGTCTCGCCGACGGCCTCCCAGAAGGCGGTCAAGCCGAAGTCGGTGACGAGCGCCATGAGCACCTCGGAGGCCGGCGGCAGGTAGCGCGCCTGGATGATGCCGAGCGCGGGGATCAGCTCCCAGATGGCGAGGAAGCCGATCACGCCGATCAGGCCCATCACCGGCTTGGGGAGCCCCCCGCGGGACTTGCCGCGCACCGGCGCCGGGGTGCCGGCGCGGGTCCCGGGACCGCTTTCAACTACGTTCGGGGCGGACATCAGGGCAACAGCTTCTCGAGGTCGGCGTCGTTGGACAGCGTGCCGTACTTCTTCGCCGAGTCGGCGAGCTTCTGCGCCGCCTCCTGGTCGAACTCGGCCCGGTACCGCGGCAGGACGATCTCCGCGCGGGTTTCGTCGTCGATCTTCGTGTACGTGCCGACGATGTCGCGGACCTTCTCCGGGTTCTCCTGGGCGAACTCGAGGGACGCGTTCATGGCCCGCGTGAACCTCTCCACCAGTTCGGGCTCGGCGTCGATCTTGGCCTGGCTGGTGAAGTAGCCGGCGATGTCGAGCTCGGGGTGGAAGTCGACGAAGTTGGACGAGACCAGGCGCGCCCCGCTGTCGACCGCCTGGGTCAGGAAGGGGTCGACGATCCACGCGGCGTCGACCACCCCGTTCTCCAGGGCCGCCGGCGCGTCCGGGAAGGGCACCTCGACGAACTGCACCGAGGCCGCGTCCCCGCCGTCGGCCTCGATGACGTCCTTGATGGTCGTGTCGCCGATGTTGGACAGGTTGTTGACGGAGACCTTCTTGCCCGCCAGGTCCTTCGGCGTCCGGATGTCCGAATCGGCGTTGACGACGACGCCGCCGAAGTCGTGCTCGGCGTCGCCCGTCGTCGTGGCCCCGTTGGCCACCACGGACATGTCCAGGCCCTTGTCGTTGGCGACCATGATGGAGATCAGGTTGGAGAACGCGAAGTCGTAGCTGCCCGACTGGACGCCCGGGACGATCGCCGAGCCGCCCGTCGCGGTCTGGATGTCGAGGTCGAGGCCCTCCTCGGCGAAGAGGCCCTCGGCCTCGCCCAGCCAGATGGGGGCGGTGTCGACGATGGGGATCACCCCGACGGTGACCGGGGTCAGGCCCTCCCCCCCGGCCGCCGGGCTCCCGGAGGCGTCCGTTCCGGCGCTCGGCGAGCCCGAGCCGCAGGCGGCGAGGCCCAGGACGGCGGCGGCCGCCGCCGCCGTCTTCAGGAGATGTTTCATGGGTGACTTCCTTGTCGTACCGGTGAACGGTGGATCGTGGTGTTCGCGATGCGAACTATTGTGCGGATAACGCTCTTATCAACTTAGCCGCGCTCGGTGTGATTGAAAACACCCTGGGATAACGAATGGCAAACATTGGCCTATCCGCCGAAGTCCCGGCGCAGGTCGGCCTTGCGGATCTTCCCCGACGCGGTGCGCGGGAGGTCCTCGACGAACACCACGGTCTTGGGGATCTTGTACCGGGCCAGGCGGGTGGACAGGTGCTCCGTGATCTCGCGCTCGGACAGCCGCCCGCCCTCGGCGCGCGCCACGACGGCCCGCGGCACCTCCCCCCACTTGTCGTCGGGGATGCCGATCACCGCGACGGCGGACACCGCCGGCAGCTCCATGATCGCCTGCTCCACCTCGGCCGGGTAGATGTTCTCCCCGCCCGAGATGATCATGTCCTTCAGCCGGTCCGAGATGTAGAGGAAGCCCTCGTCGTCGACGTAGCCGATGTCGCCCGACCGGAACCAGCCGCCCTCGGCGTAGGCCTCGGCCGTCGCCTCCGGACGCCGCCAGTACTCGCGGATCACGTTCGGGCCGGAGATCTGGATTTCCCCCACGGTCCCGGGCGGCCGCTCCTCGCCCATCGCGTCCACGATGCGCACGTCGGTGAAGAAGTGGGGCAGTCCCGCCGACCCCGCCTTCTCGCGGGAGCGCTGGGGCTGCAGCGAGGTCGCGCCGGGCGCGGTCTCCGTCATGCCGTAGCCGCCGGAGAAGGACAGGCCGCGGTCCTCGTACGCGTCCATGACGCGCGCCGGCACGGCGGACCCGCCGCAGGTGAGCTTGCGCAGGGAGGTCAGGTCCGTCGTCGCCCACGCCGGGTGCTCGGCCAGCATCTGGAACGTGGTCGGCACGCCGGAGAGCGAGTTCACGCCGTGCCGCTCGATGGCCTTCAGCGCCTGGCCCGGCTCGAACCTGTCCTGCAGCACCAGCGTCCCGCCCTTGAGCAGCGTCGGCAGGGCGCCCATGCCCAGCGACGCGACGTGGAACATCGGCGCGATGAGCAGAGCCACCTCGCCGCCGACGACGTCGTAGTCGACGAGCACGTTGATCGAGTTCCAGGTCATGTTGCCGTGCGTGAGGACGGCCCCCTTGGGGCGTCCGGTCGTGCCGGACGTGTAGAGGATGATCGCCGGGTCCTCCAGGGAGACCTCCACGTCGCGCCGTCTCTCCGCGGCGGCGGCCACGGCGTCCGCGTACGCCACGGTGCCGGCCGGCGGCGCGCCGGCGTCCGCGACGTCGTCGACCACCAGCCGGAGTCCGACGGCGGTGCCGCGGCTCCCGGCCTCGGCCAGCGGCTCGAGGCTCCGCGCCCCGACGAGGACGGTGCTGCCGGAGTCCTCGAGCGCGTAGGCGATTTCCCGCGGCGCCAGCCGCGTGTTCAGCGGGACGAACACCGCGCCCAGGAGCCCGACGGCGAACAGCGTCTCCAGGAAGGCCGGATGGTTGTTGCCCAGGTAGGCCACGCGGTCCCCCGGACGGACGCCGCGGTCGGCGAGCGCGTTGGCCAGTCTGTCGACGCGCCCGGCCATGTTGGCGTAGGTCAGCTCGGCGTCCCCGCTGACCACGGCCACCGTCCCGGCGGACTTCACCCGCCGGCGGTGGATCCAGTTCCCCAGCCCTTGGTTGCGCATCGGTGTCCCTTCCCTTTCCTCTTCTGCGTTCCTGTGTGGCGGTTCCCGCATAACCGGCACGGCGTCGGACGGCGCGCGCGGCGGCTTCCTCGCGGGCACGACTCCCCGGTGTCCGTGCCCGGTGCCCGTTCTAGGCGTAGAAGCGGTAGATCCCGCGCGAGACGACGGACGGCTTTGCGGCGCCCTCCACCTCGACGACCTGGTCCACCGCGATCTGGTAGCCGCCCTTGACCTCTTCGACCTCGGCGATGGCGGCCTTCATCCGGACCCGCGATCCCACGGGCACGGGCGCCGGGAAGCGCACCTTCTCCAGCCCGTAGTTGACCTTGGTGGCCACGCCCGTCACGTCGAAAAGCTCGGTCCAGAACGCGATCTGGAGCGACAGCGTCAGGTAGCCGTGGGCGATGGGCCCGCCGAACGGTCCCGCCTTGGCCCTCTCGGGGTCCGTATGGATCCACTGGTGGTCGTCGGTCGCGTCGGCGAACGTGTTGACCTGCTCCTGCGTGATGGTGCGGTATTCGCTGTAGCCGAGGTCGGTTCCGGCCGCGTCCGCGAGGTCCTGGTAGCTGATGACCGTCTGTGCCATGGGGCGTGCTCCTTGAGTGGGTCTGGTGGGTGAAGTCGATGGGTCGGTGTCGGATGGGGGGCGGTTGGCCCGGTGCGGATGGACCGGCGCGGATGGCCCGGGGGCGGCGGGGCGCCGCGGCTGGGGCGCCGCGGCTGGGGCGCACCGGAGCCGGGCGGGCGGGACGGGCGACGCGTCCGGGGGCGCTAGCGGAAGGCGCCGATCCCGGTGACGGCCCGGCCGACGACCAGGGCGTTGATCTCGTGCGTCCCCTCGTAGGAGTAGATGGCCTCCGCGTCCGCGTGGAAGCGCGCGACGTCGTTCTCCAGCAGGATCCCGTTGCCGCCGACGACCTCCCGGGCCAGGGCCGCGGTCTCCCGCAGGGCCCGGGCGGTGAACATCTTGGCCAGCGCCGAGTTCTCGTCCCGGTAGACCCCCGCGTCCTGCTGCTGGGTCAGCCGGACCGCCATGCCGAGGCTGGCGGTGACGTTCCCGAGCATGGTCGCGAGCTTCTCCTGGACCAGCTGGAAGCCGCCGACCGGACGCCCGAACTGCTCGCGCGCACCGACATACCGCACGGCCGCCTCGTAGGCGCCCGCCGCCGCGCCCGTGGCGATCCACGCGACGTCGGAGCGCATGTTGCGCAGGCACGCCGCGACGTCGGGCCAGCCGTTGATGTTCGCCAGCCGCGCCGACGCGTCCACGCGCACGCCGTCCAGGACGATGTCCGCGTTCTGCATGATCCGCAGGCTCGTCTTGCCGCGCATCTTCGTGATCGTCAGCCCGGCCGCGTCCGTGGGTACCAGGAAGCACTTGACCAGGCCGTCGGCCTCGTCGCGGGCGAAGACCGCCAGCACGTCGGCCCCCGCCGCGCCGCCGATCCAGCGCTTGGCGCCGTCGATGGCCCACGAACCCCGGCCCGCCGAGCCCGCGCCGGTCCGGGCGCCGGACCCCGCCCGGGCATCCGCGCCGGCCGGCTCGAACCGCGCGCGGGTCTCCAGCCCGCCGGCGATGTCCGAGCCGTGGCCCGGTTCGGTCAGCGCGAAGACGCCCTTGAGTCCGAACGACCGGATCCGCGGCTCCAGTTCCGCCACCTGCGCCGCGTCGCCGCCGAGGCCCACGGTGGTGCGGAACAGCCCGGACTGCGCGTTGTACCAGGTGGCCACGGAGGCGTCGGCGCGGGCGAGCTCGAAGTTGCGGAACCCCGCGTACAGCCCGCCGGGGGTCTCGCCGGCCGCGGCCACCTCGGCGGGTTCCATGAGGTTCAGTCCGACCAGCGGGGCCACGATGGCGTCCGGGAACTCCCCGCGCTCCCAGTGGTCCGCGAGCAGCGGCCGGACCTGCCCGTCCAGCACGGCGCGCAGGCGCAGCAGCGCGGCGCGTTCCGCGTCGGTGAGCAGTTCCGCGTAGCCGTACCGGTCGCTCGGGTAGAAGCCGCTCACGCCAGCCCCAGCAGACGCACGGCGTTGTCCCGGAGGATCCCCGGCCGGACCTCGTCCTTCAGCGGCAGGTCGGCGAACGCGTCCAGCCACTTGCCCGGGGTGATCAGCGGGTAGTCCGTGCCGAACAGGACCTTGGAGGAGAGCACGTTGTTGCTCAGCCGCACCAGCGACTCCGGGAAGTACTTGGGGCTCCAGCCGGAGAGGTCGATGTGGACGTTGGCCTTGTGCGTGGCGATGGAGTTGGCCTCGTCCTGCCACGGGACGGAGGGATGCGCCATAATGACGGTCAGGCCGGGGAAGTCCGCCGCCACGTCGTCGAGCAGGAGGGGGTTCGAGAAGCGCAGCTTGATGCCGCGCCCCCCGGGCAGGCCCGCGCCCATCCCGTTCTGGCCGGTGTGGAACAGCGCGGGGAGCCCGAGCTCCTGCAGCGCGTCCCACAGCGGGTAGAAGGACGGGTCGCTGGGGTCGAAGCCCTGGAGCGAGGGGTGGAACTTGAAGCCCCGGACGCCCAGTTCGCCGGCCTGCCGCCGCGCCAGCGCGACCGCGTCCGCGCCGGTGCGGGGGTCGACGGAGCCGAAGGGGATGAGCACGTCGTTGTTGCGCGCGGCGCCCGCGACGAGGTCCTCCACCGAGTTCGGCACGTGGCCCAGCGCGGTGCGCGCGTCGACGGTGAAGATGACCGCGGCCATGTCCAGCCCGCGGTAGACCTCCGCGATGCGGTCCACCGAGGGAGTGCGCTCGCCGGACCGGAAGTAGGCGGCCGAGGCGTCGAAGAGGTCCTGCGGCATGGCCTTGTGGCCGTGCCCGTCGACCTCCAGGTGGACGTGCATGTCCAGGGCGGCCAGCGACGACGCGTCGACCGCGCACTCGTAGCGGACGGGGGCGGCCACGGCTACCGGTCCTCCGGCCGCAGATCGGCGGGGAGTTCCGGAAAGCTCTCGCCGACGCCCTGCAGCCTGCCGCCGAAGAGCCTTCCGAAGTCTGACGCCAGGGTCTCGTAGTCCCAGCCGCCGTCGTGGAACTCGGTCGCGACGGCCTCGGGGTGGGACCAGAGCTGCAACCGGTCGCCGCCGACGCCGATGGCCTGTCCCGTGACGTCCGCCGCGGCGTCCGAGGCGAGGTAGGCGACGAGGCCGGCCACGTCCTCCGAGGTGCCGAAGCCGAGTTCGCGGCGGAAGAAGTCCGGCATCGGCTCCCCGCGCTCCTCGGCCTCGACGGCCTTCTGGAAGTACGGCACCGTCTTGGTCATCGCCGTGGCGGCGACCGGGATCACCGCGTTGGCGGTGACCCCGGCGCGCTTCATCTCGAGGGCCCAGGTGCGCACCATGCCCACGATGCCGGCCTTCGCCGCCGCGTAGTTGGTCTGCCCGAAGTTGCCGCGCTGGCCCGTGGGCGAGCCGATGGCGATGACGCGGCCGGCGACGCCGTGCGCCTTGAAGTGCGCGTAGGCCTCGCGGACGCAGGTGAACGTGCCGCGCAGGTGCACGTCGATGACCGTGTCGAAGTCCTCGTCCGTCATCTTCAGGAGCGACTTGTCCCGGAGCACGCCCGCGTTGGTGACGAGGATGTCCAGCCCGCCGAAGGACTCGACCGCCGCGGCGACGAGCTGCCGAGCCACCGCGGAGGAACCGACGGGGGCGACGACGGCGACCGCGCGGCCGCCCTCGGCGGCGATGGCGTCGACCGCCTCCGCGGCGACGGCCCCGTCGACGTCGTTGACCACGACGGCCGCGCCGCGCCGGGCGAGTTCGCGGGCGTAGGCGAGGCCGAGCCCGCGCCCGCTGCCGGTGACGATCGCTGTTTTTCCTGCCAGTGACATGCTGGGCTCCTTTGCCCGGACCGGCGCCTGCCGTCCGCGGTGGTCGAATGCTGGAAGAACGTGAGTCTTGCCTTCGATCCATGACAACCAATATTCTTGAGAAAGTCAACGATTATTTTTCTCACGGTTTCCAAGCCGATCCGACGGGAGGGCCCTTGGCCCGCAACGACTCCACCGCCGCAACGCCGGGCGCCAACCGGCTGCTCGTCTCCGACCTGGCGCAGGACCTGAGCTTCCTCGTGGCGCGGCTCCGCTCGCAGGGCTCGGCGGCCGCGAACACGCGCCTGGCCCCGCTGGGGCTCAAGGTCCGCTCCTACTCCGTGCTGTCACTGGCCTGCGGGGACCCGGCCCCCACGCAGCGCGAGCTTGCGGAGTTCCTCTGGCTCGATCCCAGCCAGATCGTCGCGCTCGTGGACGGACTCGAGGGCGGGGGGCTCGTCCACCGTGAGACCGACCCCTCCGACCGCCGGTCCAAGCTGGTCGTCGGCACTCCCCGCGGCCGCGAGCTCTGCGCGCGGGCCAGGGCCGCGGCATCCGCCGCTGAGGACGACTCGCTGCGGGCCCTCGGGGCCGCGGAACGCGCCACCCTCCGGGCGCTCCTGGCCCGGGCCGCGTTCGGTCCCGAGGACTGACCGGCGCTTTTCCCATTGAATGGGACGAGCGTTGGCGCCGACAATGTGCACCGGGACACACTGGGGGCATTCCGCGGCCGGTCCACGGATCCGCCTGCCCGTCCGACCCACCCCGAGGAGCCCAGCCCATGGCCAATGAACGCACGGTCCTGAGGACCCGCGTCGGCATCGTCGGCGGCGGACCCGCCGGGCTGATGCTCAGCCACCTCCTCGCGCGCGCCGGCATCGAGAACATCGTCGTCGAGTCCCGCGACGCGGACACCATCAGCACCACGCACCGCGCCGGCATCCTGGAGTCCGGAGCGGTCGCCCTCCTCACGGACACCGGGGTGGACGGCCGCGTGCTGACCCTGGGCGACGAGCACGCCGGCATCGACCTGCGCTTCAACGGCGAGTCCCACCCGCTGGACTTCCGCGAACTCGTCGACGCCACGGTCACCCTCTACGCGCAGAACGAGGTCTTCGTGGACCTGGCCGCGGCCCGGGAGCGCGACGGCGGGGACGTGCGGTTCGGATCCGAGGTCACCGCGGTCCTGGATCTGGAGACCGAGACGCCGAAGTTCCGCTTCACGGCGGCCGACGGCGGCGAGTTCGAGGTGCACTGCGACCTCCTGGTCGGCGCCGACGGCTCGCGCAGCTTCTGCCGCCGGCAGATCCCCGAGTCCAACCGCCGGGACTTCACCGTCAAGTACCCGTTCGCCTGGTTCGGCATCCTCGCCGAGGCGCCGAAAAGCTCGCCGGAGCTCATCTACGCGAACTCGCCGCACGGCTTCGCCCTGGTCAGCCAGCGCAGCGAAACCGTGCAGCGGCTGTACTTCCAGTGCGATCCCGGCGAGGACGTGGACGCGTGGAGCGAGGACCGCATCTGGTCCGAACTCCAGCGGCGGGTCGACGGACCGGACGGGTTCACCCTCAAGACCGGGCCGATCTTCGAGAAGACCGTGCTGCCCTTCAGGTCCTTCGTCCGCGAACCGCTCAGCCACGGGCGCCTGTTCCTGGTAGGCGACGCCGGGCACACCGTCCCGCCGACCGGCGCCAAGGGCCTGAACCTGGCCTTCGCCGACGTCAGGGTGCTCTTCGAGGCGATCGACTCGTTCTACTCGACCGGGAATGCGGGACTGCTCGAGGGCTACTCCGACACCGCGCTCCGACGCGTGTGGAAGGCGCAGAACTTCTCCTACTGGATGACGACCATGCTGCACACCCCGCCGGACGCCGAACCGTTCATGCTCAAGCGGGCCCTCGGCGAACTCGACACCGTCACCGGCTCGCGCTACGGCCAGCAGTACCTGGCGGAGTCCTACACGGGCTGGCCGCATGGCTAGCCCGGGTGCGCAGACCCCCAGCCCCCCGCCACCCACCACCACGAAAGGAGCCGCATCCATGTTTGAGGAAGAGTTCGACGACAGCCACACGATCGACACGAACCCCGACTCCGCCGCGGACTCGCAGGACCGGATCAACGACGAGATGCGGCACATCCACGACGCCTACGAGGCCGCCAAGGGCTCCGGCGGCGCCGAGGAGACCCAGCCGCGCATCGACTTCGCGCCCTACCGCAGCTCGCTGCTGCGCCACCCGACGAAGAGCCTGCACCACGCCGACCCCGAGACGATCGAGCTGTGGAGCCCGGCCTTCGGGCACCGCGACGTGCACGCCCTGGAGTCGGACCTGACCATCCAGCACAACGGCGAGCCCATCGGCGAGCGGATCGTCGTGAGCGGCCGCGTCCTGGACGGAGACGGCCGCCCCGTCGCCGGCCAGCTGGTGGAGATCTGGCAGGCGAACGCCGCCGGCCGCTACATCCACAAGCGCGACCAGCACCCCGCGCCGATCGACCCCAACTTCACCGGCGTCGGACGGGCCATCACCGGCGCCGACGGCTCCTACGAGTTCACGACCATCAAGCCCGCCCCGTACCCGTGGAAGAACCACCACAACGCCTGGCGGCCGGCCCACATCCACTTCTCGCTGTTCGGCACGGACTTCACGCAGCGCATGATCACCCAGATGTACTTCCCGGGCGACCCGCTGTTCCCGCTGGACCCGATCTACCAGTCGATCACGGACCAGCGGGCCCGCGATCGGCTCGTGGCCACCTACGACCACAACGTCACGAGCCACGAGTGGAACACGGGCTACCGCTGGGACATCGTCCTGACGGGCAGCAACCGCACGTGGATGGAGAACGAGGAGGAGGAGCACTAAATGGCACAGGCACCCGCACTCAAGCTGGTCCCGACCCCCGGCCAGACGATCGGCCCGTTCTACGGCTACGCGCTCCCCTTCCGGGACGGGCAGAAGCTGGTGGACCGGGCCCATCCCGGCTCGATCCGACTGCACGGCACCGTCTACGACGGCGAGGGCGAGACCATCCCGGACGCTCTCCTGGAGATCTGGCAGGCCGACGAGCACGGGAGGGTCCCCCGGGAAACGGGCTCGCTCGTCCGCGACGGGCACACGTTCACGGGCTTCGGCCGCGCCGCCGTGGACAACGAGGGCCACTACACGTTCACCACGGTCAACCCGGGACCGACCGACGAGGGCAAGGCGCCGTTCATCCTGATGACGGTCTTCGCGCGCGGACTGCTGAACCGGCTCTTCACGCGCGTCTACCTGCCCGAGGACGCCGCGGCGCTGGAGGCCGACGCGCTGCTGTCCTCCCTGCCGGCGGAGCGCCGCAGTACGCTGGTGGCAACGCGCGAGGCCAACGGGGACCTGCATTTCGATGTCCGCCTCCAGGGCGCCGGGGAGACGGTCTTCCTGGAATACCCGCGCGGCGGCTGAGACACCGCGGCTTCGGCCCCGGCGGACACGTCGGGGCCGGGGCCGCACCGCGCGCCGCGGCGCCACGCGGCCGCTGACCTGTCGCGGCACCGCCGGGCGCCGACCCGCGCGGGATCCGCGCCGACGATTCTTGACGAGGGAGCACCATGAGCACCGCGGACCACGGCCTGCTGTCCCCGGCCTGGGCCGGCACGCCGGCCGCCGCCGCGACGTCCGACGAGGCCGTCCTGCAGGCCATGCTCGACGTCGAGGCGGCCTGGGTGGCCGTGCTGGCCGACGCCGGCCTCTGCGACCCCGCCGACGCGGACGCCCTGGACGCGGCGGCCGACGCGGCGCTGTACGACACCGCGTCCGTCGCGGCACGTGGGCGCGACGGCGGCAACCCGCTGATCCCGCTGCTGGGCGACCTGCGCCGGGAGCTGCGCGGGCAGGGGATCTCCGAGACGGCCGCGGCGACCGTCCACCGCGGCGCGACCAGCCAGGACATCGTGGACACCGCGCTGATGCTGGTGTGCGTGCGCGCCGGCGAGCTGCTGCGCGCCGATCTGGCCCGGGCGGCCGATGCCCTCGCCGGCCTGGCGACGGCGCACGCGGACACCGTCTGCGTCGCCAGGTCGCTCACGCAGCACGCGCTGCCGACCTCGTTCGGCCTGCGTGCCGCCAACTGGCTCGCGGGCGTCGTGGCGGCAGGCCGGCGGCTCGACGCGGCCCTCGACTCCGCGCCGCTGCAGTGGGGCGGCGCCGTCGGGACGCTGGCCTCGCTCACCGACCGGCTCGCCGCGGACGGCGCCGACGGCGGGACCGGCAGCGGGCCCGGCAGCGGAACCGCCGACGCCGTGCCCTCGCTGACCGCCGCGCTGGCCGACCGGCTCGGGCTCACCGATCCCGTCGCGCCCTGGCACACGAACCGGCTCCCCGTCACGGCGTGGGGCGCCGCCCTCGCGGACGTGACCGCCGCGGCGGGCAAGGTCGCCGCCGACGTGCTCATCCTCGCCCGCCCCGAGATCGGGGAGGTCGCCGAGCCGGGCGGCGAGGGGCGCGGCGGCTCCTCCGCCATGCCGCAGAAGCGCAATCCCGTCCTGTCCGTCCTCATCCGCTCGGCCGCCCTCGCCGCCCCGCAGCAGGCCGCCCAGCTGTTCCTCGCCGCGGGCACGGCCGTGGACGAGCGCCCCGACGGCGCGTGGCACTCCGAGTGGGCCGCCCTGCGCGAGCTGCTGCGCCTCGCGGCCGGCGCCGCGGAGAAGCTGGCGGAACTCGCCACGGGGCTGGAGGTGGACACCGCCGCCATGGGGCGCAACGTCGGGATCTCCGGCGACCTGCTCGTCAGCGAGCGGATCGTGGCGCGCGCCGCGCCCCTGCTGGGCCCCGGAGCCCCCAGCGGGACCGCAACCGCGGGAGGAACCCCGCCCGCCGGAGGCACCGGGCCCGCCGGCTCCGCCGGCGACGGGGCGGCCGGCGACGGGGCGGCCGGCGACGGGGCGGCCGAGGTCCGGCGCCTGGTGCTCCAGTCCCTGAACGACGGCGTTCCCCTGCGCGGGCTGTTGCGCCGCGCGATCGACCCCGCCCTGCTCTCCGACGACCAACTCGCCGCCCTGTTGGATCCGTCCGGCTATCTCGGCCAGTCCCGCGCCTTCATCGACCGCATCGCGGCGGACCACAGCGAGTGGGCCGCCTCCCGGAAGGAACCATGACCGAACCCCAGCTGACCGCCACCGCCCTCAACGTTTCGGCCGACGACGCCGCGGGCAAGCCCACCCTGGTGCTGGGCCCCTCGCTGGGCACCGGCGCCGCGGCCCTGTGGGGTCCGATCGTCCCGTATCTCGGCGACGACTTCCGCCTGGTCGCCTGGGACCTCCCCGGGCACGGCGCCGGCGTCCCGTCGTCCGCGGAGTTCTCCATGGCGGAGCTGGCCTCCGCCGTCGTTTCGCTCGTGCGCGGGCTCGAATCCGAGGGCCGCGTGGACCCCGCGCTCCCGGCCTTCTACGCCGGCGTGTCCGTCGGCGGGGCCGCGGGACTCCAGCTGGGGCTCGACTACCCGGGGCTGTTCTCCGGACTGGCGATCATCTGCTCCGCGGCGAAGATCGGCACGCCGGAGGGCTGGACGGATCGTGCGGAGCTGGTCGCGAAGGCCGGGACGCCGACCATGGTCGCCGGGTCCGCGGAACGCTGGTTCGCCCCGGGCTTCATCGAGAAGAACCCCGTCGTCACCACCGAGCTGCTGCACACGCTGCAGGACGCGGACCGCTTCTCCTACGCCCACGCCTGCCGCGCGCTGGCGGGCTTCGACCTGCGCGGCGAGCTGGGCCGGATCACCGATCCCGTGCTCGCCATCGCCGGCGCGCACGACGCCGTCTGCCCGCCGGCCGACGCCGAGGCCGTGGCGGCCGGCGTCGCCCGGGGGCGCTCCGCCGTCGTGCCGTCCGCCGCGCACCTGGCCCCCGCCGAGGATCCGGAGGCAACCGCCCGGCTGCTGCTGGAGTTCTTCACCGGGACCGACGGCGCCTGACGCCCGGCCCCTCCCCCGCCACCCCACCACAAGGAGCGACATGCCCGACACATCCCGCCTGCCCGGCGATCCCTACGACGCCGGGATGGCGGTGCGGCGCGAGGTGCTCGGCGACGAGCACGTGGACCGCGCGACGGCCGCCGCCGACGCGTTCACCGGCGAGTTCCAGGAGATGATCACCCGCTACGCGTGGGGCACCGTCTGGACCCGCCCGGGCCTGTCCCGCACGACGCGCTCCGCGATCACGCTCACCGCCATGATCGCCGGCGGCTACTGGGAGGAACTGGAGATGCACGTGCACGCGGCCCTGCGCAACGGCATGACGGCGGAGGAGATCCAGGAGGTCTTCCTGCAGTCGGCGATCTACTGCTCGGTTCCCGCGGCGAACGTGGCCTTCAAGATCGGCAAGCAGGTGCTCGCCGAGTACGAGGCGCGCCCGGAGGCCTGACGCGGGGCCGGGCGTCCCCCGCCGCGACCGGCGCGAGCGCCGGGGCCGGCGCCCCCACCGCGCGGCGGCGGGGGCCGGCTACCGCGCGATCAGGTCGGCCAGCGCCGCGCGCAGGCGGGTCTCGGCATCCTCGGCGACGAGCCGGACCTCGGCGCTGTCGCTGAGCTGGACCATCGTCTGCGGATCGATGGTCTCCACGGTGGTCGCCTCCGCGCCGGGCGCGCGGCGCACGACGACGTTGCATGGCAACAGGGCGCCCATCTCCGGCTCGGCGGACAGCGCGCGGCTGGCCAGGCCCGGGTTGCAGGCGCCCAGGATGATGTATTCGCCGAGCGCCTCCGCGGCTTCGGCGCCCAGCTTCGACTCGAAGGTCTGGCGGACGTCGATCTCCGACAGGATGCCGAACCCCTGCGCGGCCAGGGCCTCGCGCGTGCGCACGAGGGCCCCGTCCCAGTCCAGCGGTACGACGACGGTGTGCGTGTAGGCCATGGTGCTCCTCGGGTTCGTGGTGCGGCGTGCCGCCGGCGCAGTGCCGGCGGGTGAACGGGTCAGGCGAGGGACAGGAAGAGCTTCTCCATGTCCTTCTTGTTCATGGTCGAATCCTCGCTGAGGAGGCACTGCTCCAGCCCGGTCGCGATGATCGCGAAGCCGGCGCGGTCCAGGGCCTTGGAGACGGCGGCGAGCTGCGTGACGATGTCCTTGCAGTCGCTCCCCCCTTCGAGCATCCGGGTGACGGCGGCGAGCTGGCCCTGGGCGCGCTTGAGCCGGTTGATGATGGGGGTGACTTCTTGGGTGTCGAGCTGCATGGGGGTTCTCCAGGTCGTGGGCTGCCGGTTCCGTTCCGGGCTTCGCGGCTCCCGCCCGCCCGGTGCGGACCTGCCCTCAAGGCTAGCGGATCGGCTCCCGATTGGATACCCCGGGGGGTAGTTTGATACCCCGGGAGGTATGTGGGACGATGGGTGGGCGCCAACCCGCCGACCCCAGGAGAACACCATGTGCCGAGCCGTCAAGTGCCGCAGCTGCGGGAAGACCACGTGGGCCGGATGCGGCAACCACGTCCAGGACGTCATGCGCCACATCCCGAAGTCCGAGCGCTGCACCTGCGACCGCACCGCCACGACCGGGAACGGCGGGGGCTGGTTCGCCCGGCTCCTCGGCAAGTGACGCGGCGCTGAGTGGCGCCGCCGCTAGGGGCGGCCCTCCGGGCGCACCGCGTCCCCCGCGATCCGCGGCGTCGCCGGACCCCCCGGGCCGGCCCCCGGCTCGGTGCGGCGGGGCTCGGCCAGGATCACGACGACGGAACGTCCGCGGCGCCGCGCGCCGTCCGGCCTGCGCCACCCCTTCCCGGACGCCTCGGCGAACACCGAGCGCTGGCGCTCCAACGCCGCGGCCTCCGACGCCGTCGGCTCCAGCCACGGGGTGTCGGCATGCTCGCCGAAATGGTCGGCGTCCGATTCCTCCCAGTCCAGCCGCCAGCCGCGCGGCGGGTCCATCAACAGCTCCCCCGGCCGCAGCCAGTGGTAGAGCGAGGCGTAGCTCCGCGTGGTCAGGTGGTCGACGCGCCGCCGGAGCATGCGCTGATTGAGCCGGCCGGGATCGGCGACGCCGAGGGACGCCATGATCTGCTCGGCCTCCCGGACGGTCAGCTTGTGGTAGTTGTGCACGCGGTTCCCCTTGTCCTCCACGTCGAGGGCGCGCATGAGGCGCGCGTCCTGCGTGGCGACGCCGACGGGACACTCGTTGGTGTGGCACTTCTGGGCCTGGATGCAGCCGGTGGCCATCATCATGGCGCGCGCGCTCATCGTGAAGTCCGCGCCCTGGATCAGCCGCTTCACGATGTCGCTTCCGGTCGCGACCTTGCCGGCGGCGCCGAGCTTGATCCTCTCGCGCAGCCCGCAGCCGACGAGCGCGTTGTGCACCAGCATGAGCCCCTCGGTCAGGGGCGTCCCCACGTGGTCCTCGTACTCCAGCGGGGCCGCGCCGGTGCCGCCCTCGGAGCCGTCGACGATGATGTAGTCCGGGGTGACGCCCGTTTCCATCATGGCCTTGCACATCGCGAGGACGTCGGTCCGCGAGCCGACGCAGAACTTGTAGCCGATCGGCTTGCCGCCGGAGAGCTCGCGCAGCGTCCGCACGAACACCATGAGCTCGCGCGGCGTGCGGAAGGCCGAGTGCGACGCGGGCGAGACGCAGTCCACGCCCTGCGGGACGCCGCGGGCCTCGGCGATCTCCTCGGTGACCTTGGCCGCGGGCAGGACACCGCCGAGGCCGGGCTTGGCGCCCTGGCTGAGCTTGATGGTGATGCCCTTGACGTTGGGGTGCGCGGCCTTGGCCGCGAAGGATTCGGGGTCGAAGCGGCCGGCGTCGTCCCGGCACCCGAAGTACCCGGAGCCGATCTCCCAGAACAGGTCCGCCCCGTGCTCGAGGTGGTGCCGCGTCAGCCCGCCCTCGCCGGTCTCCTGGAGGAATCCGCCGAGCGCTGCCCCCTTGTTCATGGCCAGCACGGCGTTCTTGGACAGCGAGCCGAAGCTCATCGACGAGATGTTCAGCAGGGACGCGTCGTAGGGCCGCGCGCAGTCCGGGCCGCCGATGCGCACGCGGTGCGGCGACGACGGCGGCGCCACCGGGACCGTGGAGTGCAGCAGGTACTCGTAGCCCAGCTCGTTGACGTCGCGCTCGGTGCCGAACGCTTTGTGGCTGTCCGCCCCCTTGGCGCGGGCGTAGACCAGGGACCGGGTGTCGCGGTCGAACGGGCGCCCGTCGTAGTTCCGCTCGATGAAGTACTGCTGGATCTCCGGCCGGATCGACTCCAGCAGGTAGCGCAGGTGCCCGAGAACCGGGAAATTGCGCAGGATCGCGTGCCGGGTCTGGAGCACGTCGTGGACGCCGAGCCCGAGCACCAGCAGCACGGCGGCCGCGAGCACCCACCAGCCCGCCGAGCCGAAGGCCGCGGCCACAACGGTGGCGAAACCGAGGGACGCCAAGAGGGCCAGGATGAGGAAGCGCACCATGGGGGCGAGCCTACTCCCCGCGGAGGGCACCGTCCCGGGCGCCGCGGCCCCAGTGGTGCGGGGCCGGCTTGCGCGACCCCGGCAGCGCGGTCCGCGCCCGCCACTCGGCCACCCACTCCGGGAGCACCAGGTCCGCCGGGGGCTGCTCACCGAGCGCCGCGAGGATCTCCGCATTGGGCACCGGGCCGTGCTTGGACAACAGCCGGGTGGCGATGTGCGCGCTGGCGTAGACCTCGCCGTCGGCCACGATGCGCTGCTCGAAGTAGATGCACCTCTCGTCGAAGCCGGCCACCCGCGTCTCCTGGGTGAAGCGCTGGTTGAAGACCACGGACTTGCGGAACGTGATGGTCTCGGCCTGCACCACGGGGCTCCAGCCGTTGCGCCTCATGACGTCCCAGGCCCCGGCGCGGATCATCAGGTCGAAGCGCCCGAGGTCGAACAGCGAGAAGTACACGCCGTTGTTGATGTGCCCGGCGACGTCGATGTCCGTCAACAGCGCGCGCATAGGCAGCGAACCGGGCTCGAAGAGCGAGAGCGCGGGGCGGCGCCTGGCCGTGGCCAGCAGGGCGAGGAAGCGGAAGAGCATGTGCATGCCCCGATACTACCCACAGGTAACTTGCGCGGACCGGGACTGCGCCGGGCTTCGCCGTCCCTCAGTGATTGACATCATTCAATCACTCAGGCGATACTGGGGTGGACGCGCCCGGCCGGCGCGCCCGCGGCACCGATCCGAAAGGGACTTCCCATGGCTCCGCGCGCCCTGCGGCCCTTCGCCCACCGCGACTACCGCACGCTGATGGCGGCCCTCGTCGTCAGCGTCTTCGGCCACGGCATGTGGGCGGTCGCCATGGTCTACCAGGTCAGGCGGCTCGGCGGCGGACCGGTCGAGCTGTCCGTCGTCGCGACGGCCACCAGCGTGGGGTTGCTCGCGTTCGTCCTGGTCGGCGGCATCGCGGCCGACCGCGTCTCCTGCCGCCGGATCATCGTCTCCGTCGAGGCGGCCAGCCTGACGGTGATGTCCACCGTGGCGGTGCTGGCGCTCACGGGCGCCGTCGCCCTGTGGCACCTCGCCGTCGCCGGGTTCCTGGTCGGCGCCGGGGCCGCGTTCTTCTTCCCGGCCTACTCCGCGCTGTTGCCGCGCATGCTCCCGGCGGAGGACCTGCTCGCCGCCAACGGGATGGAGGGCACGCTGCGCCCCGTCCTGCAGCAGGCCGCCGGGCCCGCGGCGGCCGGCATGGTCGTCGCCGCACTGTCGCCGGCCCACGCGATCGCGGGCATCGCGGCCTGCCACCTCGCGGCCCTCCTCGTCCTCACCACGCTGGCACACGACCGCCGCTACGACGCGCACCTGCCGCCCGGCCGGCAGCGGCCGAGCGTCGTCGCCGATCTCCGCGAGGGCGTCTCCTACACGGTGCGCACCCCGTGGCTGCTGTGGACGCTGCTCTTCGCCGTGATCGCGGTGCTCAGCTTCATCGGCCCCCTGGAGGTGCTGCTCCCGTTCGTCGTCGAGGACCAGCTCGGCGGCGACGCCGAGACGTTCGGCTTCCTGCTGGCCGCCTTCGGCGTGGGCGGCGCCGTCGGATCCCTGGGGACGGCCTCGCTGCCGCTGCCGCGGCGGTACCTCACGTGGATGATCATGGTCTGGGGCTTCGGCGCCCTGCCGCTCGCCGCCGTCGGCTTCGTCGACGGCTTCTGGCAGCTCGCGACGCTCCTGTTCGTCGTCGGCGTCACGGGCGGGATCGGGCAGGTCATCTGGGGCACGCTGCTGCAGCGCCGCGTGCCGCCGCACATGCTCGGCCGGGTCTCCAGCCTGGACTTCTTCGTGTCGCTGTCCCTCATGCCGCTGTCGATGGCGCTCGCGGGACCGATCGGCGAGGCCGTGCCGCTCTGGATCGTCTTCGTGGTGGCCGGCGTCGTCTCGCCCGTGGTCGGCGTCGTCGCGTGGCTGGCCGCGCGCATGGCGCGGGACGAGATCGCACATCCGCTGGACGCGCCGGCGGCGCAACCGGAGCCCGCGGCGGACGCCGGACCGTAGCCGCCGGTCCGCCGCGGGCGCGCCGCAGATCGGCAGCCTCGGCGGGCCGCATCGACGGGCTACAGCGGCGGCTGGGCGTGGCCGTTGATCGCGTCGGCGGCCCTGATGAGCGCCAGGTGGGAGAACGCCTGCGGGAAGTTCCCGGCCATCCGCCCGCCGACGGTGTCGTACTCCTCGGACATCAGGCCCAGTCCGTTCGCGAAACCGACCAGCCGGTCCATGAGGGCGCGCGCGTCGTCGATCCGCCCCGAGCGCGCGTACTGCTCCACGAGCCAGAAGGAGCAGGCGAGGAAGGGGTGCTCCCCCGGCGGCAACCCGTCGGCGGCGGCCGCGGTCCGGTAGCGGCGCAGCAGACCCGCGTCGTCCATGAGGTCGCGCTCGAGGCGCGCCACGGTCCCGAGCATCCGCGGGTCGTCGTGCGCGACGAAGCCAACCTGCGCCAGGACCAGCAGCGACGCGTCCACCTCCCGGGACCCATAGGACTGGGTGAACGAGCCGAGCTCCTCGTCGAACCCCTCCTCCAGAAGCTCGTCGCGGAGCCGGTCCCGGAGCTCCTCCCAGCGGCCGGCGTCGCCGTCGAGCCCGTGGTCGCGCACCGCGCAGACGCCCCGGTCGAAGGCCGCCCACATCATGGCCCGCGAGTGGGTGAAGTGCCGCGGCTCGCCGCGCATCTCCCAGATGCCGTGGTCCTTCCGGTCCAGGTGGCGCTCCACGTACGCCAGGAGCGCCTTCTGCAGCGGCCAGGAGAAGTGGTCCTCCACCCCGCCCAGGTTCCGGAGCTTCTCGAGCGCGACGAGGACCTCGCCGACGACGTCGCCCTGGTACTGGGCGACCGCGCCGTTGCCGATCCGCACCGGCCGCGAGTCCGCGTACCCGGCCAGGTGGCCCAGCTCGCGTTCCGGCAGCTGGCGCTCCCCCGCCAGCCCGTACATGATCTGCAGGTCCTCGGGATCCCCCGCGACGGCGCGGAGGAGCCAGTCGCGCCACTGCAGCGCCTCCCGGCCGTAGCCGTGGGTCATCATCGCCTCCAGCGTCAGCGCGGCGTCGCGCAGCCAGCAGAAGCGGTAGTCCCAGTTGCGCTCGCCGCCGAAGTGCTCGGGGAGCGAGGTGGTCGGCGCCGCGACGATCCCCCCGGTCGCGTCGTGCGTGAGCGCGCGCAGGACCAGCAGCGAGCGCTGCACGATCGAGTGGTACGCCTCCTGCGCCGGCAGCGCCTTGGCCCAGTCCCGCCAGTACGACGACGTGTGGTGCAGCCGCGCGCCGGTCGCCGCGCGCGGCGGGACCTCGCGGTGCGACGGGTACCAGCAGAGCTCGAGGTCGACGACGTCGCCGGCGGAGACGGTGAACACCCCGGTATGCCGGCGGCCCTCGGCGTGCGGCAGCCGGTCCCCGTGCAGCACGATCGCGTCCGGCCCGGCGACGGCCACAATGGACTCCACTCCGGCCTCGTCGGTGTGGCGGCGGACCCACGGCACGACGTCGCCGTAGCCGAAGCGGATGACGAGCTCCTGGCGCATCCGCACCTCGCCCGCCAAGCACTCGACCCGGCGCACGAGCGACGCGCGTTGGTCCCCCACGGGCATGAAGTCGGTCACGAGCACCTCGCCGCCGGACGCGCGCCACAGCGTGTGCAACACGAACGTCCCCTCGACGTAGGAGCGGCCGACGACCTCCGGGACGTCCGCCCCCGCGGCGGCGAACCCCTCGGCACAGTCGTCCACGGCACCGTGCGGCGCCAGCAGCCAGCGGCCGTCGCGGGCGTCGCCCAGTAGGGCGGCGAAGGCGGACGGGGAGTCGAAGCGGGGCAGGCAGAGCCAGTCGACGCTGCCGGTCCGGGAGACGAGCGCGCCCGTGCGCAGATCCGACAAAAGGGCGTAGTCCTCGATGGGGGAAGCCATCCCCCCAGCCAATCCCAGTTCCCGAACCCGCGCAACACGCCGCCTCCCGCGCCGCGTCCGCCGCTCCGCCGGAAGGCGTGGCGGGCCGCCACGCGCCGGGGACCGCCGCTCCGCCGGGAGACGTGGCGCGTCGCCACGCACCGGGGACCGCCGCAGCCCCACCCCCCGATTTTCTGTGTTTATGTTGCTTTCTGTTGACATCTTTGTTTCGGGGAGACTAAGGTCAGGTAAACGCAGAAAGCATGTGATCCGCATCACGAGCGGATCCGACCGGGAGGATTCCGCAATGTTTGCCGAAGAACGCCACCGCCTGATCGGGGGCCTGGTCACCAGCAAGGGCCGCGTCACCGTGGCCGAGCTGTCCGGGAGGTTCGAGATCACCCGGGAAACCGTCCGCCGCGACCTGGCGCAACTGGAGCAGGTCGGCGTCCTGCGCCGCGTGCACGGCGGCGCGGTCGCCGCCGGCAAGGCCAGCACCTCCGAGGAGAGCCTCTCCGCCCGCACCAGCCGCAGGCACGCCGAGAAGGAGCGGATCGCCGCGAAGGCGCTGGGGCTGCTCCCGGTCGGCGAGGCCTCGGTTGTCCTCGATGCGGGCACCACCACCGAATTGCTGGCGGGGCTCATGGCCGACCAGCTGCCGCGGGAGCGCGCCGCCGAGCTGCTCGTCATCACGCACGCCGTCCCCATCGCCTACCGCATCTCCTCCGCGGCCGCGTTCCAGCTCGAGGTCATCGGCGGCCGCGTCCGCGGCCTCACCAGCGCCGCGATCGGCAACCGCACCGTCGTCCAGCTGGAGGCGCTGCGCCCGGACATCGCGTTCGTGGGCGCCAACGGCGTCGACGCGTCCTTCGGCCTGAGCACGCCCGACCCGCTCGAGGCGGCCGTGAAGTCGACCATCGTCCGGTGCGCGCGGCGCGTCGTGGTGCTGGCGGACTCCACCAAGCTCGACCAGGAGGCCCTCGTCCGCTTCGCCGGCCTCGACGAGGTCGACACGCTCGTCACCGACCGCCAGCCGGAGGCCGGCCTGGCCGCCGCGCTGGAGGCGGCCGACGTCGAGGTGGTCCTGGCATGATCGTCACCCTGACCGCGAACCCCAGCATGGACCGCACCGTCGAACTCGTCTCGGCCCTCGTCCGCGGCGGCGTGCAGCGCGCGTCGTCCGCCTCCGCCCAGGCGGCCGGCAAGGGCGTCAACGTCTCCCGCGGCCTCGTCGCGGCCGGGGTGCCCACCCTGGCCGTCCTCCCCGGAGACGCCACGGACCCCGTCGTGCTGGGGCTCCTCGAGGCCGGGCTCCCCCACCGCGCGCTGCCCGTGGGCCAGCCGCTGCGCAGCAACATCACGCTCGCGGAGCCGGACGGCACCACCACCAAGGTCAACGAGCCCGGGCCCGTGCTCACCGCGGAGCACCAGCGGCTGCTCGCCGCCGCGACGGTCGCCGCGTCCTCCGGGGCCGCGTGGGCCGTCCTGGCCGGCTCGCTGCCGCCCGGCGTCGACGCGGGCTTCTACGCCGCGCTCACCGTCCAGCTGCGCCGCGAACTGGGCGACGCGGCGCCGCGGATCGCGGTCGACACCTCCGGCGATCCCCTGCGGGCCCTCTTTGCGGCCGGGCGCGACAGCGCCCCGGACCTGATCAAGCCCAACGCCGAGGAGCTCGCCGAGCTGACGTCGCTCGGCAGCGAGGCGGAGTTCGAGGCCGATCCGCGCTTCGCCGCCACCGCCGCCCGCTCGCTGGTCGACTCCGGAACAGGGGCCGTCCTGGCCACGCTCGGCGCCCGGGGCGCCGTGCTGGTCACCGCGGACGGCGCCTGGCTCGCCACGCACCCGCCCGTCGCCGCCCGGAGCACCGTCGGTGCCGGCGACTCGTCGCTGGCCGGCTACCTGCTGGCCCACAGCCGCGGGGCCTCGGCCCCGGACTGCCTCCGCCAGGCGGTGGCACACGGCTCCGCCGCCGTGTCCCTGCCCGGATCCACCATCCCCACCGTCGAACAGACGGCACCCGCCTCCGTCACCGTCGTCGAACTCTGATGTCCCACCCTAAGGAAAAAGCCATGTCCCGACTGATCACCGAAGAGCTCGTCCTGCTCGACACCGACCTCGGTTCCACCAGCACCGACGTCATCGCCCGCCTCACCGAGACCGTGGTCGCCGCCGGCCGCGCGTCCGGCTTCGAGGGCCTCTACAACGACGCCGTGGCCCGCGAGCGCAAGACCGCGACCGGTGTGCCGGGCGGCATCGCCATCCCGCACTGCCGCTCGACCGCCGTGCTCGAGCCCACCCTGGGCATGGCCCGGCTCCGCCCCGCCGTCGACTTCGGCGCCAAGGACGGCCCCGCCGACCTGGTGTTCTTCATCGCCGCCCCCGAGGGCGCGGACCAGGAGCACCTGAAGCTCCTCTCGAAGCTGGCGCGCTCCCTGGTGAAGAAGGACTTCACCGCGGCGTTGCGCGCGGCCGCCACCGAGGCGGAAATCGTCGCGCTCGTCGAGCAGGCCGTGAGCCCCGCCCCGGCCGCCGCCCCGGAGAGCGCCGCCGGCGCCCCCTCGGCGCCCGCCGCGGCGGGTGCCGCCGGTTCGGCCGCCGCCTCGCCCGGCGGGCCGGGCTTCGCCGCCCCCGGGACACCGGCCGACTCCGGGACCCCGGCCGCCGGAACACCGGCGCCGTCCGCCGGCGCCTCCACCCGGCCGACCCTGGTCGCGGTCACCGCCTGCCCCACCGGCATCGCCCACACCTACATGGCCGCCGACTCGCTCGTCGCGGCGGCCGAGGAGGCCGGCGTCGACCTGCAGGTGGAAACCCAGGGCTCCTCCGGCGCGACGCCGTTGGACCCCGCGGTGATCGCGGCGGCCGGAGCCGTCATCTTCGCCGTCGACGTCGACGTCCGCGGCAAGGAGCGCTTCGTCGGGAAGCCGGTCATCCAGTCGCCCGTCAAGCGCGGCATCGACGAGCCCGACGTCATGGTCGCGGAGGCGCTCGCCGCCGCGAAGGACCCCAACGCCCGCCGGGTGGTCGGCTACGGCTCCGGCGAGGATTCAGAATTCGGCGCCTCCGGGGGCCGCGAGAGCGTCGGCGCGCTGCTCAAGCGCGCGCTGCTCACCGGCGTCAGCTACATGATCCCGTTCGTCGCCGGCGGCGGCCTGCTGATCGCCCTGGGCTTCCTGCTCGGCGGCTACGACATCACGGACATTGCCGACGACGTGGTGCTGGAGAACAGCTTCGCCAACCTGCCCGAGGGCGGGCTGGGCATCTACCTCGGCGCCGTCCTGTTCAAGATCGGCGCCCTGTCGATGAGCTTCCTGATCCCGGTGCTCGCCGGCTACATCGCGTTCGCCTTCGCCGACCGCCCGGGTCTGGCGCCCGGATTCACCGCCGGCGCCGTGGCCGGGTTCATGGGCGCCGGGTTCCTCGGCGGCATCGTCGGCGGACTGCTCGCCGGCGTCGTGGCCCGCTGGATCGGCTCCTGGAAGGTCCCGCGCTGGCTGCGCGGCCTGATGCCCGTCGTCATCATCCCGCTGCTCGGCTCGATCATCGCCTCCGGCGCCATGTTCCTGTTCCTCGGCGGCCCGATCGCCTACGCCAGCGCCGGCCTGAACAGCTGGCTCGGCAGCATGACCGGCGCGGCCGCACTGCTCCTCGGGCTCATCCTCGGCCTGATGATGGCGTTCGACCTCGGCGGCCCGGTCAACAAGGTGGCCTACTCCTTCGCCGTCGCCGGCCTCGGCGCCGCGACCGTCGCCAACCAGGCCCCGCTGCAGATCATGGCCGCCGTCATGGCGGCCGGCATGGTCCCGCCGCTGGCCATGGCGCTGGCCACCCTGCTGGACCACAAGCGCTTCTCCCTCGCCGAGCGCGAGAACGGCAAGGCCGCCTGGCTGCTCGGCGCGGCATTCATCTCCGAGGGCGCCATCCCGTTCGCCGCGGCCGACCCGCTGCGCGTCATCCCCGCGAGCATGCTCGGCGCCAGCGTCACCGGCGCCCTGGTGATGTCGACGGGCGTGACCTCGCAGGCACCACACGGCGGGATCTTCGTCTTCTTCGCGATCGGCAACGTGGCGATGTTCATCATCTCCATCGTCGTCGGCACGGTGATCTCGGCGCTCGCGGTCATCGCCCTCAAGCGCTACGCCGTGCGCGGCGCCCGGGCCGAGGCGCACGCCGACACCGCCCGCGCCGACGTCATGGCCTAGACCGCAGCCACCACGAGAAGGATTCGAGGTTCCATCATGAGTACCATCCACGGAGTGGGCGTCAGCCCCGGCCGCGTCGTCGGTCCCGTCCTGACGATGCCGCCGGCCATCGCGCCGCCCGTCGCGTCGGCGCCGCTGCCCGCGGGCGCGACACCCGAAACGGAGGCCGAGCGCCTGCGCGCGGCCGGAAAGTCCGTCTCGGCGGACCTCAAGGCCCGCGCGTCGGCGGCGACCGGCGACGCCGCCGACGTCCTGCAGGCCACGGCACTCATGGCCGCGGACCCGATGCTGCTCAAGACCGCGGTGAAGCTGCTGGGAACCGGCCTGAACGCCGAGGCGGCCGTCTGGGAGGCGGCCGAGAAGGTCGCCGCGCAGCTGGCCTCGCTCGGCGGCTACATGGCCGAGCGGGCCACCGACGTGCTCGACGTGCGCGCCCGGATCGTTGCCGAGCTCCGCGGGGTCCCCGCCCCGGGGATCCCGCACTCGGACCGGCCGTTCGTGCTGTGCGCCGAGGACCTGGCGCCCGCCGACACGGCCACGCTCGACCCGGCGCGGGTGATCGCGCTGGTCACCTCGGGCGGCGGGCCGCAGTCGCACACGGCGATCATCGCCCGCGCGCTCGGCCTGCCCGCCGTCGTCGCGGCGGCCGAAGCCGCGGATCTGGCCTCCGGGGCCGAGGTCTTCGTCGACGGCGCCGCGGGCGTCGTCGTCCCGGACCCCGGACCCGCCGAGCGGGCCGCCGCGCAGGCCTACGCCGACCGCGCTCCGCTGCCCGTCTTCAACGGGACGTGCGCGACCGCCGACGGGCACCGCGTGCCGCTGCTGGCGAACGTCGGCGGCGGCGCGGACGCCCGCGCGGCCGCCGCGGCGGGCGCGGAGGGGGTGGGCCTGCTGCGGACCGAGTTCTGCTTCCTGGGCCGCGATGCCGAGCCCGGCCACGACGAGCAGGTCGCCGCATACCGCGGGGTCTTCGACGCGTTCCCGGGCCGCAAGGTGGTCCTGCGCACGCTCGACGCCGGGGCGGACAAGCCGCTGCCGTTCCTCACCGACACGGCCGAGCCGAACCCGGCCCTGGGCGTGCGCGGCTACCGGACCGACACCACCGTGCCGGGCGTCCTGGCCCGCCAGCTGGCCGCGGTCGCGCAGGCCGAGGCCGAGTCCGGGGCCGAGGTCTGGGTGATGGCGCCGATGGTGTCCACCGCCTCCGAGGCCGCCGACTTCGCCGCCCTGTGCGCCGAGGCCGGCCTGCGCGTCCCGGGCGTGATGGTGGAGGTCCCCTCCGCCGCGCTCACGGCCGGCGCCGTGCTGCGGCACGTCGACTTCGCCTCGATCGGCACCAACGACCTCACCCAGTACACGATGGCCGCGGACCGGCAGCTGGGCCCGTTGGCCGCGCTGAACGACCCGTGGCAGCCCGCGGTGCTGGCGCTCGTGAAGGCCACGGCCGACGGCGCCGCCCGCGCCGGGACCGAGGGGTCGCCCAAGCCCGTGGGCGTGTGCGGCGAGGCGGCCGCCGACCCGGCCCTCGCCGTCGTGCTCGTCGGTCTGGGGGCGACCAGCCTGTCGATGACCGCGCGGGCCCTCGAGCAGGTGGCCGCGGTGCTCTCGACCGTCACGTTGGAGCGGGCCCGCGAGCTCGCCGCCCTGGCGCTGGATGCCGAGAGCGCGGTCGACGCGCGGGAGGCGGTGCGCGCGAGCCTGCCGATTCTGGAACAGTTGGGGCTCTAGCCGGGCGGCGCCGGCCCGGGCCACCGCCCGATCCGGCACCACCCGGGCCACCGGCCCACCAGACCGAACGTCCACCCCGAACCCCGCGACCACACCCCACACCGCAACCGCAACCCCGCAACCCCATCCCCGCAACCGCACCCCCGCAACCAAGGAGAATCCCATGGCAGAACGCACCGCAACCATCGCCAGCCGCGTCGGCCTGCACGCCCGCCCGGCCGCCATCTTCGCCGAGGCCGCCGCCGACCAGCCGGTCGAGGTCACCATTGCCCTGCAGGGCGAGCCGGCCGAGGACGCCCTCGACGCCTCCAGCATCCTCTCCCTCATGGGGCTGGGCGCGGAGTACGGAACCGTCGTCGTGCTGCGCGCCGAGGGTGACGGCGCCGACGGCGCCCTCGAGGTTCTCGTCCAGATCCTGGAGACGGACCACGACGCCGAGTAGTCCCGCCGAGGGCGCTTAACCACGGACGCTCCCCGGGAAGTGCGGCGTATGGCGGGTCCATACGCTGCGCATCCCGGGGAGCGTCGTGGTTTCAGGTGGCTAGATCAGCCCGTCGCTGAGGTGGTTCGGCGTGCCGAAGCGGTGCGCCGTGATGGACACCGCCTGCTCGTGCAGGAACGTCAGCAGCTCCACCCGGCCGGCGGAGACCACATCGCCCGCGTAGATCGCGACGTCCGGCTTGCCGCCCGTGGCCTCTGCCGTGTCCAGGACGCGGCCGCCGATCAGGCGGATCCTCGAGGCCGAATCGGGACCCGTCTTCGCGGCCAGCCGCGCGGCGCGCGCGGCCCAGGCCGCGGAGTCCTCGACGGCCAGCACGACGCCGGCGGCGCGGAGCGCCCGCTCCACGGGGCCCGGGAGCGCGACGGCGGTGCTCACCGTCAGGCGCGAGCCCGGCCGCGTGCCGTCCTCGGCGGACGCGTCGGCCCAGGCCCGGACGCCGGCCGCGACGACGCGGACGAGCTCCGCGACACCGTGGCCCGACGTCGCGGCCTCGAAGCGCACGGTCACGGGCACGGCGCGGTAGCGGAAGACGTTCCGCTCGGCCTGCAGCCCGGAGACGTCCCGGGCCGTGCCGAACTCGGCGCGCCAATCGGCGGCGTCCGTGGACAGCGCCGCGGCCAGCCACTCGGTGTCGGCGGCGGACAGCGCGTCCGAGGAGCGCACGGCGTCGAGCAGGGCGGACGCCGGCCCGGTCGGGTCGTCGGCGCCGGCGGCGGAGCGGCGCACCGGGGCGTCCTTCCACGAGCCCAGCCCCACAAGGTAGTTGGGCCCGCCGGCCTTGGTGCCGGTCCCGACGGCCGACTTCTTCCAGCCGCCGAACGGCTGGCGGCGGACGATCGCGCCCGTGATGCCGCGGTTGACGTAGAGGTTGCCGGCCTCGATGTTCCGCAGCCAGTAGTCCAGCTCCGTGGGGTCCAGCGAGTGCAGGCCGGACGTCAGGCCGAAGTCGACGTCGTTGACCAGCGCGACGGCCTCCTCGAGGGTCCGCGCCGTCATGACGCCCAGCACGGGGCCGAAGTACTCGGTGAGGTGGAACTCGGAGCCGCGCTCGACGCCGGCGCGCACGCCCGGGCTCCACAGCTGCCCGGAGTCGTCCAGGGGCCGCGGCTGCAGGATCCACCGCTCGCCCTCGCCGAGCTCGGTCAGGCCGCGCAGCAGCTTGCCCGCCGCGGGCTCGATGACGGGGCCCATCTGCGTGCGCGCGTCCGTCGGGTAGCCGACCCGCAGCGAGCGCACCGCGTCGACGAGCTGGTGGTGGAACCTCCGGGACGTCGCGACGGAGCCGACGAGGATCACCAGCGAGGCCGCCGAGCACTTCTGTCCGGCGTGCCCGAACGCGGAGGCCGCGACGTCCTTCGCCGCGAGGTCCAGGTCCGCGGACGGGGTGACGATGAGCGCGTTCTTCCCGGAGGTCTCCGCCAGCATCGGCAGGTCCTTGCGGAACGAGCGGAACAGCTCGGCCGTCTCGTACCCGCCGGTGAGGATCAGGCGGTCGACGGCGGGGTGCGAGACCAGCGCGGTGCCGAGGTCGCGCTCGGAGAGCTGGACGTACTGCAGCACGTCGCGCCCGATCCCGGCCTCGTCGAGCGCCTCCCACAGCGCCTCGACCATGACGGCCCCGCTGCGCCGGGCCTGCCGGGCCGGCTTGATGACGACGGCGGAGCCCGCGGCGAGCGCGGAGAGGGTGGAGCCGGCCGGGATGGCGACCGGGAAGTTCCACGGCGGGGTGACGACGGTGAGCCTCGACGGGACGAACTCGGCGCCGTCGACGGCGTCCAGCCCCTTGGCCAGCTCCGCGTAGTAGTGGGCGAAGTCGATGGCCTCGGAAACCTCCGGGTCGCCCTGGTCCAGGGTCTTCCCGCACTCGCTGGCCATGACCTCGAGCAACCGCGCCCGGCGCGCCTCGAGGCGGACCCCTGCGCGGTGCAACACGGCGGCGCGCTCGGCGCCGGAGAGGCGGCCCCAGGCCTCCCCCGCGGCGACGGCGGAGGCCACCACGGCCTCCAACGCGTCCCCGGTGGACAACGTGCCGCCGTCGGCCGTCGCCGTGCCGGCCTCGGAGCCGGGCACGCGGGCGAGGATTTCCCGGCCCCAGGCCCGGTTGGCCGGGAGGTCGGGGTCGGTGTCCGGGGTGTTCTCGAAGCTCTCGACGGGCCCGCCGACGCCGGACGGACCCCCGCCGTCCTCGGAGCGCGCGGCCCGGGCGTTGACGGTCTCCAGCGCCGCCACGGCGTCGAACGCGGAGCGGTCCTGGATGCGGTTGGGGCCCGGGACCTCGTCCGTGAGTCCGGCCAGCGAGTCGAGGAAGCGGTTCTTCTCCCGCTCGAACAGCGCCTCGTTGGCGTCGAGCTCGAACACGGCGGACATGAAGTTGTCCTGGCTCGCCCCCTCCTCGAGGCGGCGGATCAGGTACGCGATCGCGACGTCGAACTCGGCCGGGTGGACCACGGGGGTGTAGAGCAGGAGGGAGCCCACGTCGCGGCGCACGGCCTCGGCCTGCCCGGTCGCCATGCCGAGGAGCATCTCGAACTCGATGCCCCGCTCCACGCCCCGGGCCTTGCCGAGCAGCCAGGCGAGGGCGATGTCGAAGAGGTTGTGCCCGGCGACGCCCAGGCGGACGTTCCCGATCCGGTCCGGGTGCAGGGCGTAGTCCAGGACCGCCTTGTAGGAGGTGTCCGTGGCCTGCTTGCTGTGCCACGTGGCCAGCGGCCAGCCGTGGACGTCGGCGTCCATGGTCTCCATGGGCAGGTTGGCGCCCTTGACCAGGCGGACCTTGGTGGGCGCGCCGCCGGCGCGGACGCGGGCGGCCGACCAGTCCTGCAGGCGGATCATGGCGGACAGCGCGTCCGGCAGGTACGCCTGCAGCACGATTCCGGCCTCCAGCTCCTTGAACTCCGGCAGGTCGAGCAGGCGGGTGAAGACCGCGATCGTCAGGTCGAGGTCCTTGTACTCCTCCATGTCCAGGTTGATGAATTTCCCGGGGGTCGACGAGGCGGCCAGCCGGTACAGCGGCGCGAGGGTCTCGACGACGTGCTCCACGGCCTCGTCGAACGCCCAGTGGTTGTGCGGGGACACCGTCGAGGAGACCTTGATGGAGACGTAGTCGACGTCGTCGCGGGCGAGGAGCCGGCGCGTGCCCTCCAGCCGGCGGCCGGCCTCGCCCTCGCCGAGGATGGCCTCGCCGAGCAGGTTGACGTTGAGGCGGATGCCCTCCTTCCGGAGGCCCGCGATCGACTTGCCGAGCTTGGCGTCGGTCGCGTCCACGATGAGGTGCCCCACCATCTCGCGCAGCACGCGGCGCGCGATGGGAATGACGACGGCGGGCGCCACGGGCGCCACCGCGCCGCCGAGGGCGACGGCGGACTTCATGTACCAGGGCAGGAAGGAGGGGACCTTGGGCGCGAGGGCCTTGAGGTTGCGCGCCGCGACGGCGAGGTCCTCCGGGCGAACGACGCCGTCGACGAAGCCGACCGTGAAGTCCAGGCCGTTCGGGTCCTTCAGCACGCCGGCGAGCTGCTCGGCCGAGGCGTCGACCGGGTACGCGGCGGCCTCGGTCAGCCAGCGGCGGACCAGGGCGACGGCCTCGTCGGCGAGGTCCTGCGGGCGGGTCTGGTTCAGTCCCGCGTCGGTGGTGGGGATGCTCACGTCGTCGGTGCTCCTTGGTGGTGGCGGCCGGTCGGCCTGCTGGGGTTCCGGGTGGGGGTCCGGCGGATGGGTGGTTCCCGCGGCGCCGCGGCGCCTCGGCCCGCGGCGTTGGCACACGGGGTCTCAGGATTCAGTATCTGCCCGGGGTTGGTTAAGCAAAAGCGACGTTTCCCGAAGGATAATGTTCGGTGTCACCGAATGTTCGCGCCACCCCGGGAGGCACACCATGCTCGACGTCCGACGGCTCCGGCTGCTCCGCGAGCTGAGTATCCGCGGAACCGTCGCCGAGGTCGCCGCGGTCCTGAACTACAGCCCCTCGTCCGTGTCCCAGCAGCTGTCGCAGCTCGAGCGGGAGGCCGGCGTCGAACTCCTGCGCAAGAGCGGCCGCAGGCTGCAGCTCACGCCGCAGGCGCAGGTGCTCGTGGCGCACACCGCCGAACTGCTGGAGTCCCTGGAGCGGGCCGAGGCCGCGCTGGCCGCGACCCAGCCCGGAGTCGGCGGAACCGTGCGCGTCGCCGTGTTCCAGACCGCGGCGCTCGCGCTGATGCCGAACATGCTGCGCGCCCTCCGCGAGTCGCACCCCGAGGTCCGGGTGGAGATGGTGCAGCACGAACCGGAAACGGCCCTGCACGAGACCTGGGCGCGCAACTTCGACCTCGTGGTCGCCGAGGAGTATCCGGGCCATTCCGCGCCCCACTACCGGGAGCTCGAGCGCGAGCCGCTGCTCCACGACACCGTGCGGCTCGCCCTGCCCGACGGCGGACCGGGCGGCGGACCGGAGTCGGGGGCCGCCCGGTGGGCCGGCGGCGCCGACGGCCGGTCCGACACCTGGTCCGACACCGGCGGCGCGGGGACCCCGTCCGAGTTCCGGCGGGTCGACGCGCTCTCCCAGGCCGCGCACCTCCCGTGGGTCATGGAGCCGCACGGCGCGGCCTCCCGCCATTGGGCCGAGCAGGCCTGCCGGTCCGCCGGCTTCGAGCCGGACGTGCGCTTCGAGACGGCCGACCTCCAGGCGCACGTCCGGCTCGTCGAGTCCGGGAACGCCGTGGCGCTGCTCCCGGACCTCGTGTGGGCAGACCGACGCGCGGCGGTCCGGCGGGTTGCGCTGCCGGGCCTGCCCCAGCGGACCGTGTTCACCGCCATGCGCACCTCCAGCGCCCGGCACCCCGCGATCGCGGCCGTGCGGTCGGCCCTCCGCGCGCAGGCCGAAACCCTCGCCCGAAGCTCCCCGAACATGGTCACGGAACGGTAACGGCGGCGTGACCCCGCTCACAACGCCGGACGGCCGGCTGTCATACTGGGGAAACCCACCACCTCTGCGCGATATTTGTGGGTACCCAAAATGCCGGCGCGGCGTCGGTTTCCCCCGCCGACGCGCCGCACCGATCCACAAGGACGACCATGACTGACCAGACCTACCAGCTGCTCGCCATCGGCGTTTATATGGTCGCCATGCTGGCGATCGGCTACTTCGCCTTCAAGCGCACCAGCGACCTCGACGACTACATGCTCGCCGGCCGCGGGCTCAAGCCCGGGGTGGCCGCGCTCTCCGCCGGCGCCTCCGACATGTCCGGGTGGCTCCTCATGGGGCTCCCCGGCGCCATCTACGTTTCCGGCCTGATCGAGGCCTGGATCGCGATCGGCCTCACCATCGGCGCGTGGCTGAACTGGAAGTTCGTGGCGCCCCGCCTGCGCTCCTACACGCAGGTCTCCCAGAACGCCATCACCGTCCCGAGCTTCTTCGAGAAGCGCCTCAAGGACAAGACGCACGTGCTGCGCATCGCGTCCAGCGTGATCGTGCTGGTCTTCTTCACGTTCTACGTCTCCTCGGGCATGGTCGCGGCGGGCAAGTTCTTCGAGGGCTCCTTCGGTTGGCCCTACCTGGCCGGCCTGGCCACGGTCACCATCGTCACCCTGACCTACACCCTGTTCGGCGGTTTCCTGGGGGCGACGCTGACCGACGTCGCCCAGGGCCTCCTGATGCTGGCCGCGCTCATCGCCGTGCCGATTGTCGCGCTCATCCAGACGGGCGGCATCAGCGCCGCCGCCGAGGGCATCCGCGAGGTCAACCCGGACGCGCTGAACCTCTTCGCCGGCTTCGGCGAGGGCAACAACCTCATCTGGGCGCTCGGGATCTTCTCCACGGCCGCGTGGGGCCTGGGCTACTTCGGACAACCGCACATCGTCGTCCGGTTCATGGCCCTGCGCACCCCGCAGGACGCGAAGGCCGGTCGCCGCATCGGCATCGGCTGGATGATCCTGACCGCCAGTGGCGCCATCGCCACCGCCCTGATCGGCATCGGCTACTTCGCCGGCGACCCGGCCAAGGAGCTCACCGACCCCGAGACCGTGTTCCTGCTGATGTCGCAGATCTTCTTCCACCCGTTCGTCGCCGGCCTGGTGCTGGCCGCCGTGCTGGCCGCGATCATGTCCACCATCTCCTCGCAGCTGGTGGTCTGCTCGTCGGCCCTCGTCGAGGACCTGTACAACATCGTCGGCCGCGAGGCCACGCCGAAAAAGCAGGTCATGCTCGGCCGCACCGGCGTGCTCGTCGTGGCCGTGGTCGCGGCGCTGCTCGCCCTGGACCAGAACTCCACCATCCTGGATCTCGTGGCGTTCGCCTGGGCCGGCTTCGGCGCGGCGTTCGGGCCGCTGGTCCTGCTCAGCCTCTACTGGCGCAAACTGACCGCGACCGGTGCGCTCGCGGGCATGCTCGTCGGCGCCACGACCGTGTTCGTCTGGGGCAACATCCCCGCCCTCGCCGACGCGATGTACGAGATCGTCCCCGGCTTCATCCTCAACCTCGTCGTGACGGTGGTCGTCTCCAAGATGACCTACAAGCCGAACGCCGTCATCGAGGAGGAGTTCTCGCTCATGGAGCATCAGGTCTCCCCGAAGGCCGCGCGCACCGAGCCTGTCGCCGGCTAGGCCCGTCGCCCGGACCGCGGAGTCACCGCGTGCCGGGCCTCCGCGCGAAGGAGGCATCCTGCAGGGCACCCGGCCCCGCAGGGTGCCTCCCGCGCTTTCCGGCCGCGTTCGTTCCGTCCGCGTGGCGCCCAAACATCACGCGCGCCTAACCGCCCGGTAACAGCTCCGAAACACCGCGGCGGCAGAGTGGGGTCATCGACAACCCGCACCACCGCCGAGGAGCACACGATGAGCATCTCCATCTCCCACCAGGAACTCCACATCAGGGATCTGCGCACGCTCGGCCCCGGCGACACCGTCGAGGCCCTGCGCCACGGCGACGTCCACTACCGGGGGCGCGTCGAGGCGACCGCGCCGGACCACGGCGTCGTGTGGGTTCGCGACGACTCCACCGGCTGCCGCGCCATGCTCCACGGGAACGTCTACGACGTGTTCCTCCTGCGCCGCGCCATGGCGGGCCTGGCCCGGGCGGCCTGATTCCCCCGGAGGCCCGAGTCCCGCGGCAACCCGGCGCCCCCTGGCAACACGGCGCCCTCTGGCAACCCGGCGCGACCGGGTCCTCTGGAAACCCGGTGCGACCGGGTCCGGCGGCGTCGCGCGGTCCCGTCACTCCGGTCCCACCGGCCCCGGTACGCTCTACCCATGGCCGATGAGACACCCACGACACCCAGTCCCACACCCAGCTCCGCGCCCGCCGCCGAGCCTCCCGCGGAGGCGGCGGACGACTTCGTGGTCCGGCGCCACACCTCCCCCACCGGCCTCGCCTACACGACGACGACCGGACGCCTGGTGCTGCGCCGCGAGGAGACCGCGGACGGGAAGGCCGACGGGTTCCACCCCAAGGCGGAGATCTTCCTCGTCGCCTACACGGCGGACGGCCCCCCGCCCCAGGCCACCGGCCCGGACGCCGCGCCCGGCGCCAACGAACCGGACGCCTCGCCCGCGGCGCAGCCCCTGCCGCCCCACGGGGCGCGGCAGGGGCCGCCCGCGGCGAACCGCCGGCCCGTCGTGTTCGCCTTCAACGGCGGACCCGGCTCGGCCAGCGTCTGGCTGCACATGGGACTGCTCGGTCCCCGCCTCGTGGACTCCGGCGACGTGGGCGCCATGACCCCCGCGCCGTACGGCCTCCTCGACAATCCGGAGAGCATCCTCGAACACGCGGACCTCGTGATGATCGACCCGGTCAACACCGGCTTCTCCCGCGTCGTGCACGGCGGGAAGTCCGACGAGTTCCACGCCTTCGTCGAGGACCGGGACCTGGTCGCCGAGGTGATCCGTCTCTGGGTCACCCGGAACCACCGCTGGCTCTCGCCCAAGTTCCTGGTCGGGGAGAGCTACGGCACGCTGCGCGCGGTGGCGGTGGCCCGCCGCCTCTACGAGGCCTACGGCCTGGCCGTCAACGGACTCGGGCTCATCAGCACCGTCCTGAACCTGTCAACCCTCGACTTCCAGCCCGGTAACGACACCCCGTACGCGCTCCACCTGCCGACGTACGCCGCGATCGCCCACTACCACGGGCGCCACGGCGTCCGGCCCCTGGACGACGTCCTGCGCGAAGCCGAGGAGTACGCCGCCGGCGACTACGTCCTGGCGCTGCACCGGGGGAGCCGGCTCCCCCGGCACGCCCACGACGCCGTGGTGCGCCGCCTCGCCGAGCTCACCACGCTTCCCGAGGCGTTCATCCGGCGGACCAATCTGCGCTGGGAATACATGGAGTTCGCCACCGAGCTGCTCCGCGGCGAGGGAAGGATGGTGGGTCGGATCGACGGGCGCTTCTCCGGGCAGCCGCCGCGCCTGCAGGAGTCCCACACGTGGGACGACCCGAGCCTGCGCGCCATCGCCGGTCCCTACTCGGCCGCCATCAACCACTACGTCCGCGCGGAGCTCGGCTACGAGAGCGACCTGCCGTACGAGGTGCTGACGGGACGCGTCCACCCGTGGAGCTACCGCACGTTCGAGGGGGCGCCGGTGGACGTGTCCAAGGACCTGGAGCGGCTCCTCGTGGATCTCCCGGAACTGCGCGTCCACGTGGACTACGGGTACCACGATGGAGCCACGCCGCACGCGGCGGCCGAGTACGTCTGGGCCCACATGGACCTCCCGCCGGGGGCGAGCGAGCGGTTCACGCACCACTTCCACGAGGCCGGGCACATGATGTACCTCAACCCGCGGTGCCGCGCGGACCAGCTGCGGGAGCTCGCGGCATTCGTCGGTACTCCCGGCTAGGGCGTTCGCCGCAGGGTGCGTGAACCCGCCGAAACAACGGCGTCACAATCGGGGAACCGATTTGCGTTTCCCCGGTTCACAAGGAACGACAAATGCGTATCATGGTGCCTGTCACACCGGTGGCCTCCGCTGCCGGGGCGCCAACGTCCGTTCCAAGGGGGAATGGACCCAAGGGAGGAAAACCGCATGAATTTCCTGGCTTTTCTGCTTCTCGGCCTCATCGCGGGCGCCATCGCCAAAATGATCCTGCCCGGTCGGCAGGGCGGCGGCTGGCTGGCAACCCTGCTCCTCGGCGTCGTCGGCGCCGTCCTGGGCGGCTGGATCGGCAGCCTCTTCGGCAGCGGCACCGCCGGCTTCTTCGATCTGGTGTCGTGGATCTGGGCCATTATCGGCTCCCTGGTGGTCCTCGCCATCTGGGGATTCATCACCAGCAAACGGGCCGCCTAGCCACCCGGCGGGGCGGACTCCTCCGAGCTGCCGCCGCCGGCGGCCATTCCCCGGGATGGCCGCCGGTTTCGTGCCGGGAGCGGGTCCGGATCCGATATTGACAAGAATTTTCTGTCAAGACATTGACTGCGCGTGGTCCGCGGCAGAGACTGGGTCCACCAGACCGGGGGGTCTGCATTCGCGGAGGGGCGCGGCGTCGCGGCACGGGCGTCGGCCGGACTCGGCGGGCAGTGGGGGCGGGCGGCGACCTGACGCCGCTTGATTGTCCGGCGAGTCGTTGGGGGCGCGCCCGCCCCTCCGCCACCACCCGTCGCGCGCTGGCTAGGCTGGCGCCATGGCCTCCTGGAACCGCACGCAGTCCCATCACTTCGACCTGGCGCCCGAGGTCCTCTGGCCGGTCATCGCGGACCCGTCGGCGCTCCCGCTCTGGAACCGGGCCGTCGCCGCGCTGGTTCCCCGCACCGCGGACCCGGCGCCGGGGACCGCGCTGGATTTCGAACCGCGACCGGCCCTCATCGGGGCCATCCACGCCCGGACGGCCCCGCCCGCCGTGGTGGTGCGGCGCGTGGCGGGCAGGGAGTTCTCCTGGCGCCAGCCGCAGCCCGGCGGCGGACTGCTGGTGCGGTGGGAGCTCCGTCCCGAGCACGGGGGCACCCGCCTGGTGCAGACCGTGTCCGTCGACGGCCCCGGGACCCCGCTGTTCGGGCCGTCGTCGGCCGGTCCGCTGGCCGCGGGCTTCGCCGAGAACTGCGCGCGGCTCCACCGGCTGGCCGGGGGATCCGCGACCCGGGAACCGAAGATCGTCATCGCGGGCGGTTCCGGCTTCCTCGGTCGGCGCCTGGCCGCGGACCTCGCGTGCAGGAACCACGACGTCGTGGTGCTGACCCGCTCCCACGATCCCGGCTCCCCCTTCCGGCAGGTTGCCTGGGACGGCGCCGGCCCGGGCGCCTGGACGCGGGAGCTGGAACACGCCGGACCTGTCGCCGTCGTCAACCTCGCGGGCCGGAGTGTGGACTGCCGGCCCTCGCCTGGCCACGTCGCGGCGCTGCGCGACTCGCGCGTCCGATCCACCCGCGCCCTGGTCGAGGCCTGCGCCGCCCTGCCGCGGCCCGTGTCGCGCTGGGTTCAGGCCAGCACGACGGCGGTCTACGGCGACGCCGGGGAGGACCGGCTCGACGAACACTCGGCGCTACCGTCCGGCGGCGCCGCGCTGCCCCAGATGACGGGTGTTGCCGTGCCGTGGGAAAAGGCCGCAGCGGGGGCGAACACCCACCACCAGACGATCCTGAGGACCGCGATCGTGCTGGAGCGGGAGTGCCCCGCATTCGACCGGTTGTCCCTGCTCGCCCGTGCGGGCCTGGGCGGCCCGGTGGGCGACGGGCGCCAGTGGTTCAGCTGGATCCACCTGGAGGACTGGCTCGGCGTGGTGCGCGCTGGGCTGGGTCTCGAACCCTCGGTGGAGTTGCCGTCGGGAGTCGTTGTCGCCGCGGCGCCCGAACCGGTCCGCAACGCCGAGCTGATGTCCATGCTCCGCGAACGGCTGGCGCCGCGGCGGCTGCGCCGGTGGTCCGTCCCGGCCCCGGCGCCGCTGGTGCGGCTCGGGGCCCTGGCGCTGGGCACCGACCCTGCGCTCGGACTGACCGGCCGGCACGCCACGTCCGCGGTCCTGGGGGACGCCGGGTTCGCGTTCCGGCACCCCCGGCTCGGCGCGGCCCTGTCCGACATCACCGGATAGCCGTGTGAAAATCGGCGGTTCCAGACGGCCCGCCCGGGGCTACCCTTAAGGGGAGGGGCGGCCCGGCGGCGCGCCCGGACGGCGCCTCTCCCCAGCAGAGGGACCCGCCATGACCGTCGTCAGCATCGTCTACCACCGCCACCACCGTGCCACCCGGGAGTACGCCCAGCTGCTCGCGGACCGGTTGCACGTCACGGGCCACGCGCCTCAGCTGGTGGCAGTCTCGGAAGCCTCGCCCCACGAGGTCGTCTACTCGGGGGCGCTGGTCCTGCTCTCCCCCGTGATGTTCGGCAGGATCCACGGCGCCGCGCTGGCCAGGATCATCGCCGGCGTCCGGCCCACCGCGGTCCTGGTGGTTGGCGACGCCCGGTTGCGCGGCCGCGTGAGCCGCCTCTTCAGCGCGGAGCAGCTGCGCAACATCACGGTCTTCTCCGCGGCCGGCCGCGACCCGCAGGTGTCCGAGGTCGTGCCGGTGGCGGACTGGGTCTCCGGGCTGCCGGGGGCCCCTACCGGGCCCCTGGACGACCGGTGAAGCCGCCCATGCTGGAGTAGATGCCGAAGACCCGGCCCGCGAGGAAGTCCCACGCGGGCCGGGGTAGCGCTCCCCGGGCGAGCTGTGCGAGCTTCACGGTCCAGGGCATGAGCAGCAGCGGCCGACCCTCGAGCATGGACGCCCAGACCACCTCGACGACGTGCTCCGGCGTCATCAGCGGGGTCATCAGCATGCCCCGGGCGCCGGCGAACATGCCGGTCGACACGTAGGTGGGGCAGACCGTCGTCACCTTCACGTGCCGGTGCCCCGCCTGTTCCAGCTCGAGCCGCAGCGAGTCGCTCCAGCCCAGGGCCGCGGCCTTGGACGCGGCGTAGACGCTCATGCGGGGGTTGGAGACGAGCCCGGCAGCGGACGCGATGGTGACGATCCTCGCCGGGCGGCCGGCGGCGATCATCGCGGGCAGGAACGCCAGCGTCGTGCGCATCGGGGCCAGCGCGTTGACGGCCATCGTCGCATCGATGTCCGCGCGCGTGTGCTCCCAGAAATACGCCCCGCGGACGATCCCGGCGTTGTTGATGAGCACGTCGGGCACGCCGCGCTCAGCGACCCGGGCCGCGGCGGCCGCGAGCGCCGCCCCGTCCGCGAGGTCCACGGCCTGCGCCTCCACGACGGTCGCCCCGGCCGCACCCCGCCGGCGGTCGGCCGCGGACTGCAGTGCCGCGCGCGCCGCCTCGAGTCCCACGGCGTCGACGTCCCACAGGATCAGGCGGGCGGCTCCCTCGGCGACTGCGCGCCCGGCGTAGAGCCGCCCCATCCCCTGTGCCGCGCCGGTGACGAGCACCGTCGTCCCCGCCACGTCCGCCATTTGTCCCCTGACCACCACGCCACCCGACCCTCCAACGCCGCCTCTGCCACCCCGAGCATACGGGGGCCACCGCCGGCGAAGCGGGGAATCCGGGCATGAAAAAAGCACCCCGGCCCTGAGGGCCGGAGTGCTTTCCACGGTGGAGGTAAGGGGATTCGAACCCCTGACCTTCTGCATGCCATGCAGACGCGCTACCAACTGCGCCATACCCCCGCGGGGTGGATCGGACCGGCGGAAACCGGCGCCCGAGCCGAGTTAACAATCTACAGCATCGCGGCGTCACCGCGCCAATCGTCCGGGCGGGGGCGGGCATGCCGTCATCCGAAAGGGCGACCCTCTGCCGCGGACCCCGGCCATAGAATGGCCGCGGAGGGCAACCATGACTGCAGGGATGTCGAAAGGGCACGCGCCGAACGGCCCGGAGCCGGCCGGCGCGCCACGGGCCGCGGCGCCGCGGCTGGTGCTGATCGCCGTCGGCCTGGCGGGGGTGGCCGTCTTCCTCACCTTCGTCCACGAGCTGCGCGACGTCGTCGCGCCGGTCTTCCTCGGCCTGAACCTCATGATCGCGGCCTTCCCCCTGCAACGCTGGCTCTCGGTCCGCATCCACCGCTACGCCGCCGCGGTCCTGACCCTGCTGCTGGTGCTGGCGGTTCTCGGCTTCTTCTTCACCGCGACGGGATGGGCGGCCGGCGAGCTGGTGCGCGAGCTCCCCGGCTACAACGCGGAGCTCAGACAGCTCTGGATCGACGCGGCCGGATGGCTCGCCGGACTCGGCGTGAGCGAGGCCATGCTGATGGACCAGTTCCGCGGCATCGAGGCCTCCAGTGTCCTGGGGCTGCTGACCCCGCTGGTCGCCAACGTCTCCAGCGTCCTCGCCGTTCTGGTCACCGTCGTTATGGCCGTGTTCTTCCTGAGCATGGACTCGACCTCCATCCAGCGCCGCATGGCGATGCTCGGGCGCGGCTACCCCGGCGCCGCGGCGGCGATGTCGTCCTTCAGCCACGGCGTGCGCCGCTACTGGATCGTCACCACCGTGTTTGGGCTCATCGTGGCCCTGCTCGACGTCGTCATCCTGGCCATCATCGGCGTCCCGCTGATCTGGGTCTGGGGCGTCCTGGCCTTCCTGACCAACTACATCCCCAACATCGGCTTCGTGATCGGGCTCGCGCCACCTGCCCTGCTGGCCCTGCTGGACGGCGGCCCGGGCCCGGCACTCGCGGTCGTGGCCGCCTACAGCGTGCTCAACTTCTCGGTGCAGTCCATCGTGCAGCCCAAGTTCACGGGCCAGTCGGTCGGGGTCACCCCGACCGTCTCCTTCCTGTCGCTCTTGTTCTGGTACTGGGTGCTCGGCTGGCTCGGCGCGCTGCTCGCGCTGCCCGCGACGCTCCTGCTGAAGGCCGTCCTGATCGACGCCGACCCGCGGGCCCGCTGGGTCAACGCCCTGATCTCCAGCAATCCCGAGCGCGAGGTGCCGCCGGCCATGCGGACCCCGCCGGCGCCCGGGCCGGGCGCCCGGACCGCGGGGACGGCGCCCGGCGGGGGCGGCACGTCCGCCGGAGGCCGCGCCGGCGCCGGTCCCGCCGCGGCGGGACCGGCGGCACCGGACCCGTCGTCCGCCGACCCCTAGTCTTCGCTACGAGGGGACGGACGCCCCGGCCCCGGACGGTGCGGACGTGGCCTGCTCGGGCGTGGCCTGCGCAGCGGCCACCGCGGCGGCCGCCGCACGGCGCCGGGCACCCCACCCGGACGCCAGCGCCAGCAGCAGCCCCAAAAGGGCCAGTCCGGCGCCGAGGAAGGCCGGCGCCCGGTAGCCGAGCCCGAGGCCGATGACGACGGCGCCCAGCGCGGCGCCGAGCGCGTTGGCGACATTCAGCGCCGAGTGGTTCAGCGACGCGGCCAGGGACTGGGCCTTCGGCGCGGAGTCCATGAGCAGCGCCTGGAGGCCCGGCACCAGGATGGATCCGGTCCCCCCGAGGATGAAGACCAGGATCAGGGCGGGCACCGGGTACGGGGAGAGCAGTCCGAACGCGGTCATGAAGACCACCATGGCGCTGGTGGCGATGTAGATGCTCCCGCGCACCGACCAGTCGGCCAGTCGTCCGCCGGCGATGTTGCCGATGACCATGCCGACGCCGTAGAGGCCGAGCACCAGCGGGACGGACTGGATCGGGAGCCCCGTCACGTCGGTGAGCGTGGGGCTGATGTAGGAGTAGACCGCGAAGAAGCCGCCGAAGCCGATGACGCCGGTGAGCATGGCCAGCCAGACCTGGCCGCTGCGCAGGGCCGTCAGCTCCCGCCGGATGCTGGCCTCCGCGTGGGCCGGGCTGAACGGGACGAACGCCTTGATGCTCACCCAGGTCACCGCCCCGACGAGTCCGACGGCGGCGAACATCCAGCGCCAGCCCAGCTGTTGCCCCAGCCAGGTGACGAACGGGACGCCGAGCACGTTGGCGACGGAAAGCCCGAGCATGACCCAGGCGATGGCCCGCCCGCGCATGGACGCGGGCACCAGGGACCCCGCGAGGATCGCGGCGATGCCGAAGTAGGCTCCGTGCGGCAGCCCGGAGAGGAAGCGGGTGAACAGCATCCACTCGTAGTTCGGGGCCAGCATCGACGTCATGTTGGCCACGGTGAAGAACGCCATCAGCCACAGGACCATGGTCTTGCGCGGCGCGCGCGCGCCGATCGCCGTGATCGCGGGCGCGCCGACGACCACGCCGAGGGCATAGGCGGAGATCAGCAGCCCCATGTCGGGGTTGGTCACGCCGAGGTCGGCCGCGCCCTCCTGAAGCAGGCCCATGATGCTGAACTCGGTGGTGCCGATGCCGAAGCCGCCCAGGGCGAGGGCGACGACGGCCAGCAGGAGCGGGCGTCCGCGGAGCTGGGTGCTGCGGGCGGTGGGAGTCATGCGGGGGCCTGCCTTTGGGGGTGCACGGATGCGCGGACTGAAGAGTGCGGCAACACTGGCGCGGAAGCTTCCAGTCTACGGAACGCTTCCCGGGCCCACCCTCTTCCCGAGACGACCGCCACTATGCCGTTCGCCATGCCCGTCCGGCTCGCCCGGGGCGGCGCGCGGGGGCGCGCCCCTCAGAGGTCCTCGAGCTCGATGCCCGCATCCGCCAGGCGTTCCCGGGGAACCTCCCGCCCGACGATCCCCCGCAGGACGTCTCCGACGTCCCAGATGTTGACGTTCATCGCGGCCGTCACGCGGCCCCCCTCCGTCCAGAACGCGATGAATTCCCCGGAGTCCGGGTCTCCCCGCACCACGACGTCGGCGCCGCCGCCGGCCCGCCCGACGTACTCCATGCCGACGTCGTACTGGTCCGTGAAGAAATAGGGCAGCCAGTCGTAGAGGGCACCGCCGCCCGCCTCCGCGGCGGAGCCCGGGACGGAGTCCGCGAGGATGGTCGCGGCGGCCAGTTTGCCCTGGCGGATGGCGTTGTCCCAGTGCTCCACGCGTAGGCGGCCCAGGCTCGCGTGCTCGGCGTTGGCGACGTCGCCCGCGGCCAGGACGGACGGGTCCCGGGTGCGCAGGCGCGCATCCACGACGACGCCGTTGTCGACCTCCAGCCCGGCCGCCGCGGCGAGCGCGGTGTCCGGCGCGGCGCCCACGGCGACCAGGACGAGGTCGGCCCAGACCTCGCCGGCGTCCGTGGCAAGGCCGGCCGCGCGCCCGTTGGCCTCCAGGATTCCGGTGACGGAGGTGTTCATCCGCAGGTCCGTGCCGTTGCGGCGGTGCAGTTCGGCGAAGTAGCGGCCGATGTCGGGCCCCAGCGCCGCCTCCAGCGGGACGGCGTTCGGCGCCACGACCGTCACCTCGAGGCCGGCCTGCCGCGCGGACGACGCGACCTCGAGGCCGATCCATCCAGCGCCGACGATCGCCAGGCGCCCGCCGGTGTCGAAGGCCGCGCGCAGGACGTCGGCGTCGCCGATCCGCCGCAGGGTGTGCACGCCCGGCAGGGACGCGCCGGGGACGTCGAGCGTCCGGGGCACCGCGCCGGTGGCCAGCACCAGGCGGGTGTAGGGGACCCCTTCCCCGGTCGCCAGCCGGACCGTCCGCGCGTCCCGGTCGATTCCCTCCGCCCGGGTGCCCCAGCGCGCGTCGATCCCCCGTTCCGCGTACCAGCCGGCGTCGTGGACGAAGACCTCCGCGAGCTTCTTGCGGCCCTGCAGGTACTCCTTCGAGAGCGGCGGGCGCTCGTACGGGGGCACCGGCTCGTCGCCGATGAGGGTGATGGAGCCGGCGTAGCCTCCCTCGCGGAGCGCTTGGACGGTGTGGGCGGCGGCAAGCCCCGCCCCCACGACGACGGTGTGGTCCGATTCCGCGGACATGGCGCCTCCCTCGCTGCGGCGCCGCCGACGGGCGGCGCCCCTGCGGCCAAGCTATGGCCCGGGGGCGGGGCGGTCAAGGGTCGCCCCCGCCGGCCGCGCTGCGGGTCACCGCGCGGTCGGCGCGCGCGCGGCGCGTGCGCCCGGGCCCGAGAAACCATCATGCGCAGTATTTACATATGTGCAGTTTATGCGCATACTGGGAACATGAACACGACGAACCGGACCGGGGTCGAGCGGGCCCTGCGGCTGCTGGAGAACCTGCCGGAGGACGCGATGGAAGCCGTCGCGTGCCTCGGCGAGGCGCGCGGGCTCCTCGACGAGGCGTTGAACGACGCCATGGCCGAGGCCGCGCTGCAGGGCGCGTCCCTGCGCTCGGTGGCGCTGCGGGCGGGCCTGTCCCCGAACGCCGTGCCGCCGCGGTTGGCCCGGACGGACTCCCTCGGCGCCTACACGGACCCGGACGGCAAGGTCAGCAGCACCTCGGTGGAGCGGGCCCGCTACGACTCGGAGCTCGGCCGCCCGGCCCCGGAACCCCGGATGGCGTTCAAGCGCCGTCGCCCCACCTCCTGAAGGGAAACGTCCCATGACCAACACCGACTCCACCCTGCTCGTCTTCCTGCTCGACCGTTCCGGCTCCATGCAGTCCATCAAGGACGATGTCGAGGGCGCCTTCAGCGCCTACATCGAGGACCAGCGGAAGGTCGGGGGCAGCGCCACCGTCTCGCTCCACCAGTTCGACGACAGGTACGAGGACGTGTACCTGGACCGCCCCCTCGCCGAGGTCCGCCCGCTTCAACTGCGCCCGCGCGGCAGCACGGCGCTGCTCGACGCCATGGGACGCACCATCACCGCCACCCGGGAACGCATTGCAGCCCTGCCCGAGGACCGGCGGCCGGGGACGGTGCACTTCAACATCATGTCCGACGGGCACGAGAACGCCTCGCGGGAGTTCACGCGGCCCGCGATCCGCCGCATGGTGGAGGCGCAGGAGAAGGCGGACAACTGGCTGGTCGCCTACATGGGCTGCGACCAGGACGCCGTGGAGATCGGGGCGGCCCTCGGCGTCTCCGCCGACCGTTCGCTGACGTTCACCCGCGACACGGTGGTCAGCGCCATGGCGTCCGTCAGCGCCATGACGACGTCGGCGCGCGACACCCGGCGCGCCGGGGCCTCCATGGACGAACTCCGCGCGGCCTCCGCCTTCAGCGCCGACCAGCGCCGGGACGCCGGGGAATGACCGTCCGGGCCAACCTGAGCTGGGTCGCCGCCGACCTCGCCGTCGGCGGCGACCTCTCCTACGATCCGGCCAAGGCGGCCGCGCAGTTCGCGAACATCCTCGCCTCGGGCGTCACGCACATCGTGGACATGCGCAGCGAGGCCAACGACGCCGCGCGCTGGTCGGGGTCCGGCGTCGAGTACAAGTGGCTGGGCACCGACGACCGCGCCGGGCACACCGTGGACCCGCGCCTGTTCGACGCCGGAGTCCGCTTCGCGCGCACCGCGCGGCGATCCGGCGGCAAGGTGCTGGCCCACTGCCACATGGGCGTGAACCGGGGGCCGTCGATGGGCTTCGCGATCCTGCTGGACCGCGGCCACGGGGCCGTCGAAGCCTTCGAGATGATCCGCGCGGCCCGCCCGCAGGCGTTCATCGCCTACGCCGAGGACGCCCTGCTGGCGCACGGCGCGCGGCACGTCGCGAAGGGCGGCCACGCCCGCACCTGCCGGCGCGAGCTGAAGCTGCTCCGCGCCCACGTCGCGGAGACCATGACCCCGAGCAAGGTGGGCTTCATCCAGCGGGCCATGCGCCAGCACCGGCTCGACGACCTCCGCCCTCCCGCCTGACCCGGGATCCGCGCCGCGTCCCGGGATCTCCGGCGGAAGCATCAGACTTACGATATAAGCCGAATCCTGAGATGATGGCGAAATGACCCGCAACGCCCTGCCCGTCCGGAGGCACGACCACCTGAAGATCGCCCTCCTGGCCCACCTGCACCACCCCATCGCCAGCCCCTACGCCGGCGGCCTCGAGGCCCACACGGCCCACCTCGCCGAGGAACTGGCCCGCCGCGGCCACGACGTGACGCTCTTCGCCAAGGGCGGCACGTCCTCCCGCGCCCACGTCGTGCCGGTCCTCAGCAAGCGGTTCCGCGTGAGCGGCTACCCGGACGACGCCCGCCGCGACCACCAGCACGCCGCCCTGGACGGCGCGATGCTCAAGGCGGTCCGCCGCGCCCGCTCCGACGGATTCGACGTCGTCCTGAACAACTCCCTGAGCCCCGTCCCGTACCGCGGGCTGGCGGGCATGCCCACGCTCAACGTCTTCCACACGCCGCCGCTGCCGCGCGTCGTCGGGCTCTTCGAGAGCCCGGGGTGGATCCCGGATCCACTCCACGCATTCGCGAGCGTGTCCGAGTCCAACGCCCGGCTCTGGCGCCGGTACCTTCCTCACGTCACGGCGATTCACAACGGCATCCCGCTGGAGCAGTGGGGGCCGGACGCGCGGCGCCGGCCGGACCAGGCGATGTGGTCCGGCCGCATCACCCCGGAGAAGGGCACGCACCTGGCCATAGCCGCCGCGCGCCGGGCCGGCATGGACCTCACACTGGCCGGGCCGATCTTCGACGAGGAGTACTTCCGGGTCATGGTGCAGCCCGAGCTCGACGACTCCATCCGCTACGCGGGACACCTCGAGCACCGCGGCCTGCGGACCCTGCTGTCCCGCGCCGGCGTCTTCGTCAGCTCACCGCTGTGGGAGGAGCCCTTCGGCCTGAACGTGGTGGAGGCGCTGGCGTGCGGGACACCCGTGGCCGCGCTGCCCTCGGGCGCCATGCCCGAGATCGTGGGGCCCGACGCCGGCGTCGTCGCCGCGGGCCTCGACGCCGGCGCGCTCGCCGATGCGATGCTCGCCGCGCGCGAACTGCCCACCGTGGGAGTGCTGCAGGCCGCGCGGCACTTCTCCATCGAAGCCATGGTCGACCGCTACGAGGAGCGGCTGTGGGACGTGTCGCGGCGCCGCGCGGCACTCTCCGGCCAGGCCGTCGGCCGGGGCGGCGCGGGCCTGGCTGGCGGCGCGGGTCTGGCGGGCGGCGCGGGTCTTGGGGACGGCGCGGGGCCGACGGACGGCGCGGTCCCGCGCGAGACGGCGGAGCGGGGCGGCGAACAGGCTCCCGACGCCGCCGGTGAACCCGCGGCGGGGCATTGAGCGCGGCCGGGACGCCGGGGCGGCGGCCCCGGCTCGCCTACTACGCGCACCATCACGGGACCGGCCACCTGCGCCACGCCCAGAACATCGCCTCCTTGGACGTCGTGGACCTGCTGGTGACCAGCACCGGCGAGCGCGACCCCGCGCTCCTGCCCGGCCCCGCAGGCTACGTCGCGCTGGAGCCGGACGTCGGGGCCGGCGGCGAGCCCCTGCCGCAGGAGCCGGTCCGCGGGTTCCACTACCTGCCGACCGGCCCGCTCATCCGGAAACGTTTCGCGCGGCTGGCCGCGGCCTGGGACGCGTTCGGCGCGGAAGCCGTGCTGGTCGACGTCTCGGTGGAGGTCGCCGTGTTCGCCCGCCTCGCCGGCTACCCGGTGATCTTCCGGCGCATGCCGGGCCGGCGCGTGGACGACGCCCACCGCCTGGCGTACGACGCCGCCAGCCGGCTCGTCGCGTACTACCCGTCGGACCTCGAGGATCCGGAGCACCTCTCGGCGCACGGCGCGCGAAGCACCTACCTGGGAATGCTGGCCCCCGCACCGTTGCGCGGTCCGGCCGGGAGAGCCGGCGGACGCCGTCTCGTCGTCGTGCAGACCAGCCTCGGCGGCTCCCTGGGACTCGGCGGGATCGCGCGGGCCGCCGCCGCCACGCCCGGCTGGGACTGGATGGTGGCCGGGAACGTGGAGTCCCCGGTCGGCGTCGCGGCGCCGCCCAACCTGCGGCTGCTCGGCGTGGTGCCGGACCCGGCGCGCCTCATGGGGTCCGCGGACGTCGTCGTGACCTCGGCCGGCCACAACGCGATCGCGGCGGCCGCGTTCGCCCGGCGCCCCGCCGTCGTCATCCCGGAGGACCGGCCGTTCGGCGAGCAGGCCGCGTTCGCGGAGCGCCTCCGCGGCCTGGACGGGGTCGTCGTGGCGCGGGACTGGGACGCCGTGCCCGATTGGGGCTCAACGCTCGGCGCCGCGGCGGCCGGGGTTCCCGACGGCCTTGCCCAGGCCCTGCTCGTGGACCGCGCGGAGTTCCGCGCCGGCTTCGAGCGGATGGTCGGCCGCGTCGTGGGGGGCTGTCCCGGACCTCAGTAGGGTCCGCCGTGCGCCGCGGCCGCGACCTCGTCCGGCGTCGGCCCGCGCAGGACCGCGATGTCCCGCGCGTCCGGGGTCCAGTCCACGAGGCCGCGCTCGGCGAAGGCCGCCAGCCACCCCTCCATGGGCCAGCCGCCCCACTTCTCGCGGAACACGCGGGCATTGGCGACGATGTCCGCGAAGTGGTTCAGCGGCGGACGGTGCGATCCGTGGTGCTGGTGGAACATCGTGGCGCCCGAGTACGCCAGCGGAACTCCGAGCTCCCGCGCGGAGAACGCGAAATCCGTGTCCTCCGCCCCGTAGCCCGTGAACGACTCGTCGAACCCGCCGATCCGCCCGAACGTCCGCGCGTCGACGGCGAAACCCAGCGTCCAGAACATCTCGTAGCGCCCGGAGGCCCGGACGGGGCCGTCCGGGACCAGCCCGGCGCGGCTGGCGTGCGGGACGGAGCGGTCCAGCAGGACGGCGTCGTCGACCGCGGCGCCGGCGGGAAGCGGCGCCCCCAGGTACCGGGGGGTCGCCATGGCGATGCCGCCGACGGCGGCCGCGGCGGCCGGCAGGACCGCGAAGAAGTCGCGGGACGGGATGCAGTCGACGTCCAGGAACACCAGCGTGCCGCATGAGGCGGCCCCGGCGGCCAGGTTGCGGGCCGCGGCCAGCGGCAGGGTACCCCCGCCGGGGTCGTCCAGGTGGAGCTGGCGCAGCGGCACCGCGGACGGGACGGGCGGCGCCGTCGGCTCCCCCATGTGGACCACCACGATCTCCGCCGGGCGCGGATCCGCGCGGTTGACCCCCTCGACCAGGCGCCGCAGGTGCTCCCGGCGGCCGCTGACGATGACGAGCAGCGAGCAATCCGCGGTGTGCGGCGGCGCGGACGGCTGCGCGTGCATCCCCGATCCCTCCCGGCATGGCCTAAAGTCTGACGGGTCCAGCCTATCGGCCAGCAGAGAGGTCACACGTGCAGCAGGCAGCCGCCGATACCCCGATCCGGGTGGCGTCCATCCCCTACAGCCAGGTCTACATCCGTCACCTCGAACCGCCCCGGCCCGGCTCCGGCGCCGTGCTGCGGCTCCCGGATCCGGACCCGGCGGGCGGCGGGAAATTCACCCAGTCGGTGTGGTGGCCCCCGGTCATGCTGTCGGCGGGGTGGGTCGCGGAGCACCACGACGAGTTCGACCTCATGCACATCCACTTCGGTTTCGACGCGATCTCCGCGGCGGACCTGCGGGAGCTCGTCGACGAGCTGCGGCGTCGCGGGAAGCCGCTCGTCTACACGGCCCACGACCTGCGCAACCCGCACCATCCGGATCCCGGCGCCCACGACGCGCACCTTGACATCCTCATCCCGTCCGCGGACCGGGTCATCACGCTCACGCACGGCGCGGCCGACGCCATCCGCGCGCGCTGGGGCGTCGACGCCGTCGTCCTGCCGCACCCGCACGTCGTGGACTTCCCCACCCTGGAGAAGCTCCAGGCCGGGCGGCGGGACCCGGCCACCGGGCGGGTCCCGCCGCCGAGCGCGGACCGCCCCTTCCGGGTCGGCGTCCACCTCAAGAGCATCCGCGCGAACATGGACCCGGACATCGTGGACGCCCTCGCGGACGCGCTCGCCCCGCTCCCGCACGCGCGGCTGATCGTGAACGTCCACCGCGACGTCGTCGAGCCCGGCACCAAGGACCACCGGCCGGACCTGGCCGCCCGGCTGCGGGACGGCGCGGGCGCGGGGCGCTGGACCCTGGACGCCCACGACTACTTCGACGAGCACCGGTTCTTCGCGTACCTCGCGTCCCTGGACGTGTCCGTGCTGCCCTACCGGTTCGGCACGCACTCGGGCTGGCTGGAGGCGTGCCGCGACGTCGGGACGTCCGTCGTCGCGCCGAGCTGCGGGTACTACCGCGACCAGCACCCGAGCGTGGTGGAGTTCCGGCACGACGAAAAAGGGCTGGACCCGGCATCGCTGCGCGACGCCGTCGCCCGACTGTACGCCGACCGGCCCTGGCCGGCGCCCACCGCGGACGAACGGCGCGCCCAGCGCCTGGAGCTGGCCGCGGCGCACGAGCGGATCTACGCCGACGTCCTCGGCGGGAGCACGCGGCGGACGGTCGGAGCCCCGCGGCCCACGCGTGAAATAATCCCCTGATGACCTCCCCCCGATCCCTACCGAAGGGTCTGTTCACCGTGTTCAAAGGCTTCAAGGACTTCATCCTCCGCGGCAACGTGATCGAGCTCGCGATCGCCGTCGTCATCGGCGGGGCGTTCACCGCCCTGGTCACCGCCGTGACGAAGAACATCGTTATGCCCGTCGTCGCGGCCACGGGAGGGGTGGACGGCATCGGCCTCGGCTTCCACGTGCTGCCCGGCAACGACAACACGTTCGTGGACCTGGGCGCGGTCGTGACCGCGGCGGTGACGTTCCTCATCACCGCCGGCGTCGTCTACTTCATCTTCGTGCTGCCCATGAACAAGGCGCACCAGCTGATCAAGCACCGGGTCGGGGCCGGGGATCCGGAGGAGACGCCCGTTCCCGTGGACACGGCCCTGCTCACGGAGATGCGCGACCTGCTGCGGGAGATGAACGAGCGCTCGCTGCGCCCGTAGCTCACCTTCTCCCCGCGACGCTCCCCGGCTTGCGCAGGCTCTGGACGCCCCGGAGCCTGCCGAAGCCGGGGAGCGTTCCCGGACATCGAGGGCTGGCCCCGCGGCCTGCCCGCGGCCCCGCGAACCGGGGCAGAATGGAGCCCATGAACGAGAGCCCCGAGGTATTCCGGCACTCCGACCGGGCCGAGGCCAATCGGGCGGCGAAGGCGAAGGCGCTGGCGCGCTGGCTGTGGGACCGCGGCATCGACGGGGACGACCTGATCGCCTTCAGCCCCGCGCACCGCCGCCGGGTGGCCCGCGCCGCGGGCGTCAACCCTCCCTCGGGCATCGACACGTGGGCGGCGACGGCCGAGTTGCTGGACGCGAAGGCCGCCTGGGTGGCGGACCATCCCGGCCATCCGTCCGGGGTGCGGGCCCACGAGGACGAGCGGGCGGCGTGGGCCCCCGAGCCCGCGGCGGGATCCGGGGACACCGCCACCTGACGCTTCGCGGACGCTGCGGCGGCAAGACGTTATCCCATCGACATCCCCGGCTCTTCCCACTCGAGCGCCCCCTGACTAGGTTGGACGTAGTGTCTGGCGAAAAGGGGCGGCCGTGAAGAGGATCAACCGTGGAATCCCGCGGGCGGCGGTCCCCGTCCCGGGGCCGCCGTCCGGAGCGGAGAGCGACCGGCGCTGGGCGCGGCCCACCCCGGGACGCCTCCTGTGGGCCGCCGTGGCGGTCGCCGCGCTGGCCGCCCAGCTGGCGGCGCCGGCCGCAGTGGCCGGTTCCGTGGACCCGCCTCCGGGGGCGGCGGCGACGCAGAGCGCGGCACCGGACCCGACGCCGGGGCCGCCGGCCGATCCAGCCCCCGAACCCACGGCCGCGCCCTCCGCCGAGCCCGTGGTTCCCGCGGTGCCGAGCGCGGCCCCGCCACCGGCCCCGCAGCCGACGTCGGCACCGCCGACCAGCGCGGCGCCCACTCCGCCACCGACGTCCGCCCCGCCCACGAAGCCACCGCCGACGTCCACCCCGAAGCCGCCTCCCGTCGTGAAACCGGTCTACCGCTACGTCCTCGCACCCGCGACCGCCCGAAGCCGCCCGGGAGTCGGCAACGGCGTCGTCGTGCACCGCCTCGCCCGCGGCGCCCAAGTCCAGCTCGTCCAGGCCGGACCCGTCTGGTCGCACATCCGGTCCGGCGCCCGCCACGCGTGGATCCGCTCCGACGGGATGGCGTCCTCGCGACCGGCCCCGCTGCCACGGAACCCCCGCAGCTCCTTTGTGCTGGTCAACAAGAAGTACCCGCTCGTGCCCGCCAAGTACGCACCCAAGACCGTCGCCGTCGCGGGGGTCCGCCTCACTCCGGCCGCGGCGAAGGCGCACGCGGCGATGGTGAAGGCCGCCGCCCGCGACGGCGTCCGGCTGCGCACGCTCTCCGGCTACCGGTCCTACGCCACCCAAGCCTCGCTTTTCGCCCACTACCAGCGGCTCTACGGGACGGCCTACGCGTCCCGCATCTCCGCCCGGCCCGGTACGAGCGAGCACCAGACGGGGCTCGCCGTCGACTTCGGGGCGGCCAACGGGCAATGCCGGCTGCTCGCGTGCTTCGGATCCACCCGCGAGGGCAAGTGGCTGGCCGCGAACGCCGCGCGGCACGGCTTCATCCTGCGCTACCCGCGCGGCGCGGAGGCGGTCACGGGCTACAGCTACGAGCCGTGGCACTACCGGTTCGTCGGTGCCGTCACCGCGGGTTCGATGAAGTCCCAGCGCACGCCGACGTACGAGCAGCACCTCTACGTGGCCCCCTAGCGGGGGCCGCCCCGCCGACGGGGGCGGCGGGGCCAGGCGCTGGTAGGGGGAAGCCGTTGCCGCGGGAAGTCACGGGACGTCGCGCCTCCGCGTCGTGGATGGGCCGCTTCGGTACCGGCGTCGCGCACGCTCGGTGTGGAGGAGGGTGAGGACCATCAGGATCGCCGCACCGGCCATACCCCCCAGGACGAGGAGCATGCGGCGTTCTCCGAGGTGGTCGATGAGTACCGATCCCCACAGCGGTGCGGCGGCCTGGGCGAGCAAGGCCGGGACGGCGATGCGGCCCATGACGCGGGCGTAGTGTTCCCGTCCGAAGACGGCCAGGGGTGCGGTGCCGTTGCCGATGGAGGCGAGCCCTATGCCCGCGCCGTAGCAGACCACGAGCACCAGCGACACGGTCGCGGTCGCGCCCATCGCCGTCGTGGCCACGGCGATCGCCGAAACGGCGGCGAACAGCGTCCAGAGCGGGTGGTGCCTGCCGCCGGCCAGGAGTTCCACGACGCGGGCCGCGACCTGGGAGGGTCCAATCGCGGCGGCCAGCAGCACGGCAGCGGTCGCGGTGAGTCCGAACGCCTGGAACAACGTGAGCATGTGGACGGACATCGCGGTTGAAACCGTGGTCGAGATCGTGGCCACCGCGGCGACGAGCACCACGGTCGGCATCCCGGGGCCAGGTCCGGAACCCGCGGACGCCCAAGGAGTCTTGGGGGTCGGTGCCTGGGGCGGGGCGTGCCGGGGCAGTGCCGCCGCGTAGAGCGGCAGTGCGACGGCGACGTGGGCGGCCGCGTAGGCCAGACAGGTTCCGCGCCAGCCGATGTGCTCGACGAGCCATGCCGAGAGCGGCCAGCAGAGGGTGCTCGCGAATCCCCCGTAGAGCGTGAGTGCGGTGATGGCCGAGCGGGCGGACCCGCCGTACAGCTGGCCGAGGAAGGAGAACGCCGGGCTGTAGAGGCCCGCCCCCATGCCGATGCCGAGGACCGTCCAGGCGGCCAGGTACAGGCCGGGGGTGGTGGCCGCCGAAAGCGCGGCGAGACCGGCCGCGAGGACGGCGGCGCTGGCGATCAGGACGGCGCGGCCGCGCCCGCGGGAGATCAGCGTTCCGACGGCCGGGGAGACGGCGGCGGCGCAGAGCAGCGCGGCGGAGACGCCGCCGACGACAAGCGTGGTCGGCCATCCGGTGTCCGCGGTGATCGGGGCGGAGAGGACGGTGAGGAGGTAGAACGTCGATCCCCACGCGAGGATCTGGCCGATGCCCAGGGCTCCGACGACGAGCGGCCGCGGCCGGCCGACCCGCCCCGTGGCGGGTGGGGCGGCCGCGGCCGTGGGCTCCATGCGGGCCGGTCCCTACCGTGCGGCGGCGACGGTCTCGGTCCGGGTCGCGGGCAGGTCGGAGAGGTAGTGTTCGACGTCGAGGGCGGCCACGCACCCGGACCCGGCCGCGGTCACGGCCTGCCGGTACGTCGGGTCGATCACGTCCCCGGCCGCGAAGACCCCGGGGAGGTTGGTTTTGGACGTCCGCCCCTGGACCGCGATGGTGCCCTCCGCGGCCAGGTCCAGCTGGCCCTTGACGAGTTCGGTGCGCGGGTCGTTGCCGATCGCGACGAACACCCCGGTCACCGGCAGCGTCGACGCGGTCCCGTCCAGGAGGTTCCGGAGCTTCAGGCCCGTGACCTTCGCGTCGCCCTCGAACCCCTCGACCGCCGTGTTCCACACGAATTCGATCTTCGGGTGGCCCAGCGCCCGGTCGGCCATGATCTTCGACGCGCGCAGGCTCTCCCGGCGGTGCACGACGGTGACCTTGGAGGCGAACTTCGTCAGGAACAGCGCCTCCTCCATCGCGGAGTCCCCGCCGCCGACGACCGCGATCTCCTGGTCCCGGAAGAAGAACCCGTCGCACGTCGCGCACCACGACACCCCGTGCCCGGAGAGCCGCTTCTCGTCGGGCACGCCCAACTCGCGGTACGCGGACCCGGTGGACACGATCACCGCGCGGGCCCGGTGCACGTCGCCGTTGGCCAGGACCACGGTCTTCACGTCCCCGGCCAGGTCCACGGACGCGACGTCCTCGAACAGGACCTCGGCGCCGAAGCGCTCGGCCTGGGCCTGCATGTTCTCCATCAGGTCCGGGCCCATGATCCCGTCGCGGAACCCGGGGAAGTTCTCCACGTCCGTGGTGTTCATCAGCTCCCCGCCGGCCGTCACGGACCCGGCGACGACCAGCGGGGACAGGTTCGCCCGCGCGGTGTACACGGCCGCGGTGTAGCCGGCCGGACCGGATCCGATGATGATGACGTCGCGGATCGCGTCGGTGGTGGTGTCCATGCTGTGGGATTCCCTTGCGTGTCGGTGGTTCGGGCGGATTCAGGCGGGCGCGTGGTCGGCCAGGAGGCGGTCCTTGAGTTCGCGCACGCGGGCGTGGATGTCGTCGCGGACCAGTTCCATGCGTTCGCGGCCGTCGATGCCGCGCTGCGAGGGCTCGTCGGTCTCCCAGGTCTCAATCGGGACGCCGTCGACCGGGTCGACCTTGGCCTCGGTTCCCAGCACGACGACGAGTCCTGCCCGGCGCATGCTCTCCGCGGTCAGTTGCGTCGGACGCTCGTTGCGGATGTCCACACCGAGGTCGAGCAGTACCTCGGCGGAGAGGGCGTTGATCGCCGCGCCGGGCTTCGTGCCGGCCGAGGAGACGTCGATGGCGTCACCGGCCTCCAGTCGCATCAGTCCGGCGGCCATTTGCGACTTGCCGCCGTTCTTCTGGCAGACGAACAGGACGGCGGGCTTGGCGGATGTGCTCATCGGGATCATGCCTTTCGGGTCAGGGTGGCAGCGAGCCCTTCGAGGGCGCCGGGAACCAGCGAATAGTAGGCCCAGACGCCGCGCTTCTCGCGGTGCAGGATGCCGGCGTCGACGAGGATCTTCAGGTGGTGCGAGACGGTGGGCTGGCCCAGGTCCAAGGGTTCCGACAGGTCGCAGACGCACGCCTCGGCGTCGGCGCTGGAGGAGACCATGGACAGGAGGCGCAGGCGGTTCGGGTCGGAGAGGGCCTTGAAGCGTGCGGCCAGGACAGCCGCCTCGGCGGCGTCGAGCGCGCCGTCGCCCTGCGCCGGCACGCAGCACAGCGCGTCGGCGGCCCCGTCCTCGGCGACCATCAGTCCGGTGTCCGCGGTGTCTGCGAGTGGCATGGTTCCTCCTGTTGTCCGCCGTCTCCCTGGTCCAGGTCCAGGAGATTGACATCCTTCGATACCTCGAAGCATACTCGAAGCATCGATGTTCGTCGATACAGAACGGCCGCCCGGTGCGGATACCGGAAGAGCCGGCACACCGAGAAGGAGTACCCCATGGGCCAGATTGCATCCGGCACGCTTCCCGTCGTCGTCATCGGGGCCGGTCCGGTCGGCTTGGCCGCCGCGGCGCACCTGCTGGAACGCGGCCTCGAACCCCTCGTGTTCGAGGCCGGCCCGGACGCCGGCGCCGCGATCGGCGACTGGGCCCAGGTCCGGCTGTTCTCACCGTGGCGCTACAACATCGACGGGGCCTCCCGGCGGCTGCTGAAGTCGGCCGGATGGCAGGAACCCGCCCTGGATTCGCTGCCGACCGGCGCGGAACTGGTGCGCGACTACCTGGAACCACTCGCCCATCTGCCGGGCATCGCCGCCTCGCTGCGGACCTCTTCCCGCGTGGTGTCGGTCTCCCGCAACGGCTTGGACAAGACGCGCTCCAGGGGCCGCGGTGACACCCCCTTCCTGGTCCGCGTGCTGCGGGCGGACGGGACCACCGAGGACCATCTGGCGCGGGCCGTCATCGACGCCTCCGGCACCTGGACCTCCCCCAACCCGCTGGGCCAGGCCGGGCTGCCCGCGCCCGGCGAGGCCGAGGCCCGCGCCGCGGGGCTCATCACCGCCCCGCTCCCGGACGTCACAGGGCGGGACCGCTCCCGCTTCGCCGGCAAGCACGTGCTCGTCGTCGGTGCCGGGCACTCGGCGGCCAACACCCTGCTGAGCCTGGGCGAACTCGCCGCGGAGGCCCCCGGCACCCGGATCACCTGGGCGGTGCGCGGGTCCTCGGTCTCCCGGGTCTACGGCGGCGGGGACCTGGACGGGCTGCCCGCCCGCGGCGCCCTGGGCACGCGCCTGCGCTCACTCGTGGAGACGGGCGCGCTGGATGTCCTCACGTCCTTCACGATCACCGGGCTCGAGGCCTCCGACCGGCTGGAGGTCCGGGGTTCGACGCCGGACGGCGCCCGGCCCCTGTCCGTGGACCTGCTGATCCCGGCCACCGGCTTCCGCCCCGATCTGGACATGCTGCGCGAACTCCGGTTGGACCTCGATCCCGCGGTCGAGGCGCCCAAGGCGCTGGGCCCGCTGATCGACCCCGAATTCCACAGCTGCGGCACCGTCGAGCCGCACGGCCAAGCGGTCCTCGCCCACCCCGAGCAGGACTTCTACATCGTGGGCATGAAGAGCTACGGGCGCGCCCCCACCTTCCTGATGGCCACGGGGTACGAACAGGTCCGCTCCATCGCCGCGGCCCTGGCCGGAGACCGGCGGGCGGCGGACCAGGTCGAACTCGTCCTGCCCGAGACGGGCGTGTGCTCCAGCGACATCGGCACCAGTTGCGACGCGCCGCCCCCCGCGGCGGCGCCCCAGGCGGACGCCGCGTGCTGCGGCGCCGCGTCCGTGCCGGCCGAGGCCGTGCCGGCCGAGGCCGGTTGTGGCGGCACGGAATCTCCCGCCCAGGAAGAGGCGGTCGCCTGCTGCGGATCCGCCCCGGTCCTGGTCGGCTTCCCGACCGGGTTCGCCCACGGCCGGTCCGCCGAGCGGGACGGCTAGAAGGCGTGGCGCAGGTCCAGCCGCAACCACGGGACCGGGACGCCGACGCGCGCGACGTCGACGTGCTGGTGATCGGCGGCGGGCAGGCGGGGCTCGCCGCGGGGTACTACCTCCACCGCCTGGCCCGCGACGCCGCCAGCGGCCGCGGCGGACCCGCGCCCAGCTACGCGATCCTCGACGCGGGCGCACGCCCGGGCGGCGCGTGGCGGGACTACTGGAAGTCCCTGGAACTGTTCTCCCCGGCGGCGTTCAGCTCCCTTCCCGGCTACCAGATGCCCGCCTGGGAGGGGGGCGGCAACCCCTCCGCCGGGCACGTCGTCGAGTACCTGCAGGCGTACGAGGCACGCTACGGGCTGCCCGTGCACCGCCCGACCCGCGTCCTGGCCGTCCGCGACGGTGCCGGCGGAGGGTTCTCCACGGAGGTGGCGACCGGCACGGACACCTGGACGAGCCGGGTGGTCATCAACGCCACGGGCACCTGGACCAGGCCCGTGCTTCCCACGGTGCCCGGCTCGGGGGACTTCGCCGGCGAACAACTCCACACGGCCGACTACCGGGGGCCGGTCGCGTTCGCCGGCCAGCGGGTCGTCGTCGTGGGCGGGGGCAATTCCGGGGCACAGGTCGCCGCGGACCTGTTGCCGGTGGCCGAGGTCACGTGGGTCACCCGGAAGCCTCCGCGGTACCTGCCGGACGACGTCGACGGGCGGGCCCTGTTCCAGATCGCCAGCCGGCACGTGCGCGCCCTCGCCCGTGGCGAGGAGAGTCCCGGCGGGGTCGGATCGCTCGGGGACATCGTCGCGGTCCCCCCGGTCCGGCGGGCCCGGGACGCGGGCCTCCTGACACCCCTGCCCATGTTCTCCCGCGCCACCCCGACCGGCGTGGCCTGGGACGACGGGCGGAGCCAGGAGGTGGACGCCATCATCTGGTGCACCGGCTTCGGCCCCCAACTGGACCACCTCGCCTCCCTCGGGCTCGACGCAGACGCCGGGGTCCCGACGACGGATCCGGCCCTGCCCACGCTATCGGCGGACCGGCCTGGCCTGTTCTTCCTGGGCTACGGGGACTGGTGCGGACCCGCATCCGCGACGCTCATCGGGGTGGGTCCCTTCGCGCGCGACACCGTGGCCGCTGCCAGCCGGTACGCGCTGGCCCCCTCCCCCGCGCCGGGCTAGACGCCGGCGGTTCATCAACCGTTCACTCAGGCGCCCTACCCTGACATTGACAACCATCGATACATTTGCGGAAACTGGACCATCGACCGTCGTCGATACATCCCCGAGAGCTGGAGAGAATTCACCGTGACCAACACCGCCATCGCCGCTCCCGCGGACACCGGGCACATCACCGCGAAGCTTTCGCTGCTCGACCGGTACCTGCCCGTCTGGATCCTCGCCGCGATGGCCCTCGGCCTCGGCCTCGGACGGCTCGTCCCGGGCCTGGACGGGGCGCTCGACTCCGTGAAGGTCGCCGGGGTCTCGCTGCCGATCGCGCTGGGCCTGCTCGTGATGATGTACCCCGTGCTGGCCAAGGTCCGCTACAACGAGACGCGCCGGGTCGTCGGCGACCGCAAGCTCATGGTCACGTCCCTGGTCATCAACTGGGTCCTTGCGCCCGCTTTTATGTTTGCCCTGGCGTGGCTGTTCCTGCCGGACCTGCCCGAGTACCGCACCGGCCTGATCATCGTCGGACTCGCCCGCTGCATCGCCATGGTCCTGATCTGGAACGACCTGGCCTGCGGGGACCGCGAGGCCGCCGCCGTGCTGGTGGCCATCAACTCCGTGTTCCAGGTCTTCGCCTTCGGCGTGCTCGGGTGGTTCTACCTCCAGCTCCTGCCGACCTGGCTGGGCCTGCCCACCACGTCCGCGGAGTTCTCGGTCTGGGCGATCACGCTCTCCGTCCTCGTGTTCCTCGGCATCCCGCTCGTCGCGGGGTTCCTGACCCGCACGCTCGGCGAACGCGCCAAGGGACGCGAGTGGTACGAGGCAGCCTTCCTGCCCAGGATCGGACCGTGGGCGCTCTATGGGCTGCTCTTCACCATCGTGGTCCTCTTCGCCCTCCAGGGTGACACCATCATCGCCAAGCCGCTCGACGTCGCACGGATCGCCCTGCCGCTGCTGGTGTACTTCGCCGTCGTGTTCGGCGCGTCCATGCTGATCGGCCGCGCCCTGGGCATGGGCTACGAGCGCACCACCACGCTCTCCTTCACGGCCGCCGGCAACAACTTCGAGCTGGCCATCGCCGTCGCGATCGCCACGTTCGGCGTGACCAGCGGCCAGGCCCTCGCCGGCGTCGTGGGGCCGCTGATCGAGGTCCCCGTCCTGGTGGGCCTGGTCTACGTCGCGCTCTGGTCCCGCAAGTACTTCGCCCCCACCCCTCTCCCCACCGGAAAGGCCTGACCCATGGCAAACCCCACCCCCGTCCCCGCGGACACCGCGACCGGCACCGACAAGCCCTCGGTCCTCTTCGTCTGCGTGCACAACGCCGGCCGTTCCCAGATGGCCGCCGCGTTCCTGACCACTCTCGGCGACGGCCGCATCGAGGTCCGGTCCGCCGGTTCCCAGCCCGCCGACTCCATCAACCCCGCCGCCGTCGAGGCCATGTCCGAGGTCGGCATCGACATGTCCGCCGAGACCCCCAAAGTCCTCACCACCGAGGCGGTCAAGGCCTCCGACGTCGTCATCACCATGGGCTGCGGCGACGAGTGCCCGTACTTCCCCGGCAAGCGCTACGAGGACTGGAAGCTCGAGGACCCCGCCGGGAAGGGCGTCGACTCCGTGCGGCCCATCCGCGACGACATCAAGGGCCGCGTCGAGGCACTCATCGCCTCGCTGCTGCCGGCAACCGCCTGACCCGTCCCGGCCCGCCGGCACATAGGAAGAGGAACCGCCATGGAACAGCACCGGACCACCGCCGAATCCACCAGGGACACCCACGTCCTCCAAGGCACCGCCGAACACCTGGCCGAACGCTACCGCGGGATCTTCACCCCGCAGATGGTGGAGCGCTACGTCTTCGAGTCCTACGCGACCCTCGGCCGGACCGCGAGGATCAAGACGCACCTGGCGACGCTGGCGGGGCGCTTCGCGGACGACCGGCTGCGCGCGCTCGCCCAGTCGATGGGAAGCATCGCGAAGGACCACCCGCAAGTGCTGTTCGTGTGCGTGCAGAACGCCGGCCGGTCCCAGATGGCGGCCGCCCTGCTATCCAAGGTCTCGGGCGGCCAGGTGGAGGTGCGGTCCGCGGGGTCCCTGCCCGCGGGGCAGATCCACCCGCTCGCGGAGGACGTCCTGCGTGAGCGCGGCATCGATCTGGCGGACGCCTTCCCCAAGCCGCTCACCGACGACGTGGTGCGCGCCGCGGACTACGTCATCACCATGGGCTGCGGGGACACCTGCCCGATCTACCCCGGCAAGCAGTACCTGGACTGGGACGTCGCCGACCCGCAGGACGCGACGCTGGAGGGCGCGCGGGAGATCCTGGCCGACATCGAAGCGCGCGTCCACGCCCTCTGGGAACGCCTCCAAGCCCCGCAAGGCGGCTGATCCCCGCAGACCCCGCCGTGGGACCAGCGGCGGGACCAGCGGCGACGCGCCCCACGGCCCGGCGTCGATGTGGCCTGAGTGGCCCTGCACGCGGGAGACAGCGACTTCGTCACCACTGCGGACCGGACCGGGCGCTCCGACGCCGCCGCGTGACGATGCCTTCATGACCGCAGAGTGCCAAGCGACGCGTGTGTCAGGATCGCCGCGGCTGCCTTGACGAGGTGTCTTTTCCGGATGATCCTTGGTCTTGAGTTGCTATCACTCCCCGGCTTGAGGAGCCCGGCAGAGCAATTTTTGACACCTCCCGGACCCGCGGCAGATGGTCGAAACGACTGCCCAGTCCATGCGCAGAGGAACTCCCATGCATCTGCAACCGCTCCAGAAACCGATGCGACAATGATCTTGACCATAGTCACCACTCGGGACCTCAAGATCGCCGTGGGCGCGGTCGTTCTTGACACACTGCTTTTCACGAGTGTCGAAAGCGGGGGGTGGTCCACGTTCGGGCCCCCGTCCATGACCGTGGTGTTGCTTAATCTCGCGATGTTGCCTGTTCTGTGCCTCCGCCGGCGAGCGCCAATCCTCGTGTGTCTAGGTCTGTGCGGTTACGCCGCGGTTCTGACACTGGCCGTTGGGTCGCGCCCCTTGGCCAGCTTGCTGGTGGCACTCTTCACCGCAGCCGCGCTACGCCCGGCTCGCCTCAGTGGTTGGTGTCTGGCCGCAACACTCGGGACCCACGCGCTCAACGCGGCCTATCAGGCCTCCCTGCCCACGGCGGCGCGGGACTCCCAAGTGACCTTCGTCGTCGTGGGGATCGCGTTGACGCTCTTCGATCTTGCGGCCTGGTTCTTGGGTCGGTGGGCGGCCGAGTCGAGTCGCCGCACACGTGAGCTCGTCAAGACCAGCGAAGCGATGACCGCGGAAGCCGTTGCCGCTGAGAGGCTGAGGATCGCCCGCGAACTCCACGACATCGTGGCCCACGCCGTCACCATCATGGTGCTGCAAACGTCAGGTGCCCGGCGCCAACTGGGCCGGGACCCCGAGCTGGTTGCCGCGGCGCTGGCGTCCGTGGAGAGCGTCGGAAAGCAGGCGATGGCAGAGTTGCGCCGACTGCTTCAGGTACTTCGAACCGTCGGCAGCACGGATGAAGAAGCTCTGGAAACCGACATGATCGCCGGCCTGAAGGATCTGGATGTCCTGCTGTCGCAGACCACGGCAGCCGGTGTCTCCGTGGATCTTTCGGCGTCGGGCATCGAGGGGCGGCTCCCCTCGAGCATCGAACTGTGCGTCTACCGCGTGGTGCAGGAAGCCCTCACCAACGTGGTCCGGCATGCCGGGCCGGGCGCGCACGCCGATGTGGTCCTGGCCGTAGCGGATGGAACCGTCACCGTCGAGGTCAGCAACGACCATGCGGGAAGCGTGAGCAATGTGACCCGAGACCTGACGAGTGGGTATGGCCTGGCCGGGCTTCATGAGCGCATCAAGCTGATGGGTGGGGAGATCTCGACGGGCCCACTGGACGACGGCGGGTATCGCGTGGGCGTCACTTTACCGGCGGCAATCCCATGATCCGCGTGTTGCTCGCGGATGACGAGCAGTTGATCCGCACCGGCATTGCCATGATCCTTGCCGCAGAGGCGGACATCGAGGTCGTCGAGGTCGTTTGCGACGGACTCGCCGCCGTCACACGGGTGCGAGAGACGGCTCCTGACGTCGTGGTCATGGATGTCCGCATGCCGGTGATGGACGGCGTCGAGGCGACTCGACGCATCATCGAGGAGCAGGGATCAGGTTCACATCCGGTGGGGATTCTCGTACTGTCCACATTCCACGTTGATGAAGCGGTACGCGGTGCACTGCGCGCCGGGGCTTCCGGATTTGTGCTCAAGGATGCCGCTCCCGACGAACTGGTCGCGGCGATTCATGCCGTCGCTAGGGGTGAGGCTTGGTTGGACCCAGCGGTCGCCAAACGGTTGCTGGCGGAATTCAAGGGTAGGCCGGACTCACCGCTTCCTCGTCCGGAGCTGATCAACCGACTCACTCACCGTGAACGAGAAGTCCTCGTTCTTCTCGCTCACGCCCTGGGCAACAAAGCGATCGCCGACCACCTATTCGTCAGTGAGGCGACTGTTAAGACACATGTGACCCGACTTCTGACGAAGCTGGGACTGCACGATCGCGCCAGTGCGGTGGCCGTTGCCTACCGTACCGGTTTGGTTGGTCCCAGTGATCCGATGCCACCGCGCTCCCACCCCTCGAGCGGGACCTCTGCGCCGGGGCCATGAACAAGGCCATCGGTCGGCTTCCGCCGCTTTGTCCGCGCCGCCCCCAGCGACGGCCCCTCCCGCCCTTCACCATCGGGAAATAGCCGATATCCCTGAACGGGCTCGGGCACCGCTCTGGTGCCCAGACGACACATGTGCCTAGGATGGGCCCAACGTTGCACCAGTGGTTGAAGGTATGCACGTGTTGACTGATCGTCTTGGGGACGATGAACACCTTGGATTGGGGACAAATGGTTGATCTGCAGAAGTTCGAGAATGCCCACTACCTGACGGTGGCCGAGGTCGCCCTGGCCATGCGCGTCTCGAAGATGACCGTCTACCGGCTGGTCCACGCGGGGAGCCTGCCCGCCGTACGCTTCGGTCGGTCCTTCCGCGTGCCGGAACGGGCCGTGGAGGAGTACCTGGTCGCCGAACCGCCCGCAGCGATGCCCGTCCGCCGGATCGCGTCCACCTGAGAACAGCACGGCCCGGAACGCCTGGCGACACTCCCGGGCCATGCTCGCCCTCAACCGAAGAACCGTCCTGCGGGCCTCCACGGGTAGGCGACGCGGCGGTAGCGCCGACATGCGCGCCCCGCGGCGGATGCGGGAGGCGGATGCCTTCCATGTCATCCGGTGGCACCCGAGCCTGCGGGTTCGTGCCGCTGGAAGAAGTCCAGGGTCGTTTCCGCGACCTCCCGCCAACCGTGGTCGAGGATCAGCGAGTGGCCGCGCCCCTTCAGTTCGGTGATCTCGGTGGGCGCCGTGTTCTTCCGTTGTTGGTTGTAGGAGGCATTGGAGATGGCCCAGGGGACGGTGTTGTCCCGCTCGCCGGCAAGGATGAGCAAGGGTCCGCGCCGCGGATGCCGCGTGTCGACTTTGGCTCCCGTACGCGGGTTCAGGTTCGCGGTGGCCGCCTCGAAAAGGGGAATGCCAGACGTGGCGACGTGGAAGGTGTCGTAGAGCCGGCGGGCTTCCTGCGGTGGAAGTTGCTCCGTCCAGCCGTAGTTGAACTGCTCGAAGGTCAGCGCTACGGCGCGATTCCTGTTGGCGGGATTGCCGAGCACGGGAAGGGCCGACTTCAGCGCGGAACGGGGCAGGGGCAGCACGCCACGGAAGGGGGCCGGAACGATGGCGACCGTTGCCGCGGCCGCACCGCCGCCCGCGATCTTTTGCGCTATGAGTCCGCCAAAGGAATGGCCGACGACGAGTGGCCGCTTCGACAGTTGGCTGATGGCCGCAAGGTACCTGTCGGTCACCTGCTGCACCGTCTTGCGGGCGAAGACCTCCGGGTTCCGGCGGGCCTCCTCGACGGTGGCGGGGTCGTCCGGCCAGCCGGGGGCGAGCGTAGCGTAGCCCTGTTGCTCGAAGAACTCGCGCCAGGGGTCCCAACTGCTGGCCAACAGCCAGAGCCCGTGGACGAAGACCACGGGCCGCCTGTTCGAGCGGTTGGCCAGATCGATTTCTCCAAGTTCGCGTGTGGACAGGTCGGCCATCAGGGTGATCCGTTCTCGATTGGCGCAGTGGGTCCTCATCCGTCGAGGGCGCCCATGGGCTCGGGCACTGGTGCGGGGCCGCGTTCCGCGCATACGGCGCCTCTTTGGGGCGGAGGGGCGCCGGCACAGCAGCCACTATCCTCGGCGAATCCGGGATACGCAACGGTTCATGGCGTCACGCGGACGCCCCGCACAGGTCCCTGGGAATCCCGGCGCCCCGGTGGCGGGGCACGACCGCACCTGTCAGCGGCCGCGGGGCAACCGGAATCGTGAATGGGTCCGGCGCGTCGGAGGACGCCGACATCGAAAGTGTGACGACGCTCAGTGCGCGGGACGACCGCCCGCGGCGTCCCCGCCCTCCAGGAAACGGGCGAGGTTCCGCAACCGGTTTTCGGCCGCATGGCCTGCCGTCGCGGCCAAGTAGGTTCGGATCTTGGCGGTGCGCGCCAGGTCGGCGTACGACTCGAAGACGCACTGCTTTACCAGTTCCGCGGTGAACGTCCCCTCGAACCGCCGCGCGAGGTGTTCCGCGGTGCGCTGCAGCGCGTGCGCGTCCCGGGGGCCTGGTTCGGTTTCGGTCTCGCCTTCAATGCCCATGGGAGCTCCTGGGGCCGCCGTGGTCGGGTCCTTGATCGTCCGTCAGGCCCGGCCCCGCCGCAAGGGTTCAATCGCGCCGCCCGCTGTAGACGCCACCGGACCCCCAACGCCGGGATGCCGGGGTGCGTTGCGCGTCGGATCCTTGGGGACCCCACGCCGCACGAATCCAGCGGGCCCGCGGGACCGGATCCCCGGCGGCGGGACTTGTCCGCGGTCCTACAATGGGCCCATGCCCACCACGCGCTCCGTCGAGGTCGAGCGGAAGTACGACGTCGGCGACGACGCGGTCCTCCCGTCCCTGGCGGACCTGCCCGGAGTCGCCCGGGTGGACCCGCCCGTGGTGCACGAGATGTCCGCGGTGTATTTCGACACCCCGGACCTCCGTCTGGCCTCGCGCCGCATCACCCTGCGCCGGCGCTCCGGGGGGTCCGACGCCGGTTGGCACCTGAAGCTCCCGGGCGGCCCGGACGAGCGCCTCGAGATCCACGAGCCCGCCGGCCCGGATCCGGACGCCGTTCCCGCGGCGCTCCTGTCCCTGGTCCGCGCCCACACCCGGGACCGGCCCCTCGCCCCGGTCGCCCGCCTGGACACCCGCCGCGCCGTCCACCTCCTCCGCGGCCCCGCCGGCGAACCCCTGGCCGAGGCCGCCGACGACCGGGTCCGGGCCCAAACCCTGCCCCCGGGAGCCGACCCGACCCGCTGGCGGGAGTGGGAGACCGAGCTCGCCGGCGGCCCCCGGGACCTCCTCGACGCCGCCGGGGACCTCCTCACCGCCCACGGCGCCCGCCGCTCCGCCCACCCCACGAAACTGGCGCGTGCCCTGGGGCCCCGCCTCCCCGACCCCGCCCCCGACCCCCCGGCGCCCCGGCGCAAGGGACCGGCCGGGGACGTGCCGCTGGCCTACCTCCACACGCAGGTCCGGGAGCTCGCCGTCCAGGACCCGCGGGTCCGCCTCGACGCCCCCGATGCCGTGCACCGGATGCGCGTCGCGACCCGCCGCGCGCGCTCCGCGCTCGGAACCTACCGCGCGCTGCTCGACGCCGGGGCCGCCGAGCACCTGCGCGCCGAGCTCCGCTGGCTCGCCGGTGTCCTCGGACAGGCCCGCGACACCGAGGTCATGCACGACCGGCTCCGGGACCTGCTCGCCGCCGAGCCCGCGGACACCGACACCGGCCCGGCCTCCCGCCGGGTCGACGCCACCCTCGGGAAGCGCTACCGGGACGCCCACGACGAAGTGCTGCGGGCCCTAGACGGGGACCGCTACCTCGGACTGCTCGACGGGCTCGACACGCTCCTCGCGGAACCCCCGCTGACTCCCCGCGCCCACCGAAAGGCGCGCGCCGTGGTCCCGGAACTCGTCGACCGCGACGCCCGGCGGCTGCGCCGCGCCGTCCGCGACGCACTGGAAGCGCCCGGGGGCACCGGCGCGGACCCGTCACTGCACGAGGCCCGCAAACGCGGCAAGCGCCTGCGCTACGCCGCCGAGGCCGCAACGCCGCTGCACCCCCGGCGCGCGGCCCGCCTGGCCCAGGCTGCGCAGGCGGTGCAGCAGCTCCTGGGCGAGCACCAGGACAGCGTCGTGACCCGGGAGACGCTCCGCGAGCTCGGCACCGAGGCATACGCCGACGGCGAGGACGCCTTCATCTACGGGCGCCTCCACGGACTCGAGCAGGCCAGGGCCCTCGAGGCCGAAACCCGCTTCCGCCAGCGGTGGAGTAAAGACCCGCCCGTGCCGTTCGGGAAGTGAGCCCTTCCCGGGGCCGGCGTCTTGGTCCACGACGGTGGGCCGAGCCCACCGCTCCAAGTCAGGACGGGGCATGCGGGATCCTCCGCCGAACGCCGCCCGCATCCGTCCGCCAGCTCCAGGGTGGTGATTTGCGGTCAACGTCACGGGGCCGGCGTAGGGGCTCTGCCGGTGGCCACCACCGGTCGACAAGCATCGGTCTTAGGCGACCGGGCGGGCCCGTTCCAGCCAGCTCGTCGCTCCCGGACGCGCGGCCCTTCTCTTGCGCCCATACGCCGTCCTTGCGCAAGGCAGGATGTGGAAAGCGCACCGCGCCGGCCGCCCCATTGCGGGGCATCGCGCAATCATCCCGAAAGGACGCCATGGACAACTCATTCATCCGCGAAGGAGTTGGTCCGCCGGTCCTCAACCGGGAGATCACCAGCCCCTGACGCGAAGGAACCCCGCCCAGTGGCTCAGGGAGGGGGCGCTCCCGTGAACCCCGGGGTTCGGTGCGTGCCCCTACTTGACGGTGACGTCGGTGAACCGGGTCACGAAGTCCGGGCTGGCCGCGTTGAAGGTCTCGGTCAGGTTGCTCGTCTCCACGCAGGTGTTGTCGCCGTCGACGAACTCGCCGGAAACGAGAACGGTCGCACCCTCCTCCATCTCCAGGAGCTTCTCCCACAGCTTCGTGCCGGACTGGATGAGCGTGTCGTCCCCGATGTCCGACAGGGCGTTGTTCCAGGTGGCGAGCTCGACGTCGTCCCCGACCTTCACGGTGATGTGGGCGTGGCCGTCGTTGTTGGACCCGATCGTGGTGATCTCGCCCTCCCACCCGTTGAACTTCCCGCCGGTCGCGGCACACGCGGCCTTGTCGCGGTCGGTGACGACCTTCGTGCGCTTCAGCTCGGTCGACGCGTCGGAGTACGCGGCGGCGGACTTCGCGATCCCGGCAAGGAACGCCTGCTGCGCCTTCGGTCCAACGGACGGGGCTTCGGCGGCCGCCGGCTCGACGGGGGCAGCAGTCGTCTCTTCGGCCGCGGTTTCCTCCGCCTCGACGGTCTCCGCGGGTTGGGTCACCGCCGCGGCGGCCGCCTTCTCGGTCGTCTTCGCCGGCTCCGTCGCAGTCGCGGTCGGTGTGGACGCGGCGGGCTCGTCGTCGTTCCCGCCCATGCAGGACCCCAGGAGCGAGAGCACGATGATTCCGCCGACCACAGCCGGCCACACCTTCTTCTTTTTGGGCGGCTCGAGGGTCCCCACGGAGGCGAACGCCTGCGGCTGGGCCGCCCCGTACCCCTGGCCCTGGGGTGGAATGTGCCCGTACCCGGAGGCCGCGGGCGCGCCGTAGGAGTCCTCGACCCACAGCGGCCACCCTTCGGGGGCCGGGCCCCATGACGGGTCCGGTTGCCATCCGGCCGGTGGTGTCCAGCCGGCCGGAGGTGCGGGCCAGTTCGGCGGCGGATTGAAGCGAGATGACATGGTTCCCCCAGGGCTCTCAAAGCGGTGTGACTGATTCGTCCTACGAACCATATCGCCGCGATCCGTCGTATTGGGGCCGCCGCGACCGAATCGTGTCCTCGCGCGCCGCGGCCTGCTGGCCTTCCCGTGCGGCAACACGCAAGGCGTCCCACCAGTGGTGGGACGCCTGCGCTGGGATGCCCTTCGGTGGGGGTGTGGTGCCCGGAGCGGGATTAAAACCCGCGACCTGCGGATTAGGGTCCGCTGCTCGATCCGGACTGGTCACCGTGGCGGAGTACGAAACGAAGCGGATCGAGCTGCTCAGCGAGCTCTAGGGGTTCGGGCGCGTCACCACTGACGCCCCACAGCGGAAACCGTGGGCCCTGTGGCTGAAGCAGTGGGGTCCGTCGGAGAAGGGCTGCACCCTCGACAACGGCGCCAGACAGTCGCGACTCTGGATCCGCCTGCGCTTGGGACCAAGCCGATCCCCTAGGTCGATACGGGAATGGTCACGGATCTGTTCTATGACTTGCGGCTCGGACGGATCGAAACGGCTCCCGCGATGAAGGGTACCGTCGACGAGTTCGTCGGCGGTCCGTCCACCAGCCGCACTACCCTGAACGTGCTCCGGAACCCGAACAAGTTCGCGGACCAGCGCATCTTGTCCGAGAAAGCGCGCCCTCCGTATCACAGTGACAACTACACGAAGGATCGGAAGAACTCGAAGAAGAAAGTCGCGGGTTCTCACAGCGGAAGAGGAGGTGGTGTTTCTCGATTGCGTCACCACATAGACATAGTTCTGGAGGAACGGACGCCCCCTGTGCCACAGCGGGCTGAACATCGGGAGAAGACTAATGCCGCAGCGATCCGACACGTGGCCATGAGCGTTGGGATGCCCGACGACACGTCGCGCACATGGACGCGGCCAACTCTAGGATGACCGCGTGCACGTCGCGCCTGCTCCCACCGCGTGGACGGTGCCCTCCGTGGTGACCACGTCTATGTCGGCGAGCGGAAGGAGCTTCTGCCGGTCCGACCGCCCCGAAAATGCGTGGACGCGGCAGCCAGGTCATCGCGTGATGCCCCCTCATAGCGCTGTCCTGCGCGCCGGCCCCGAGCGGACACGTAGCGCGCTGTCCTGCGCGCCGGCCCCGAGCGGACACCTAGCGCGCTGTCCAGGCATCGGGACCGATCCGTGGGTGCCAGTCGGTATTTTCAGTGCTTGCAGCGAACCGCTGCGGCACCGAGGGGGACACAGGAGAAGCACGTACTGGGTTGCGGTCGTGGCCGCCGCCAAGCTCGCCGGATGTTCGGGCCCGGTACCGGCTGCACAGCAACTACCGGCGGCCACGTCGTCAGCTCCCCCGTGCTCGTTGTCCTCGACGGCTGCGTCGCCTTCCTTGTCCGGGCCGGCCGCCGCGCCCGGAGAGACGGTGCTGGGCATCATGGAGAGTTACGGCGGGTGAACGGCTGAATGGGAGTACGACGCGCGGTTCCCTTACGAAGTCGGCTGCGAGGGACTGGTCGTCAAGGTCATGGAGTTCGACGCGGAAAGTGAGTAGACCGCCAGGACCATCGCGCGGACCACGACGACCGACCCGGACATCCAATGGGCCATCGGAGAGAACTGGATGATCAGCGGGAATTTGGACTTCGTCCGAAGTGTGTCCGAGGCCCGGGGCGCTGAACTGATCGCGACGTTCCTCCACCAGCCGGCGCCCGAACCCGAACCCGCCGACGAGTCAGAGGCCACCATGGACGAACTCGCGGACGCCGTCGAAACCGACGTCGGCGGAGCCTGCGGAGAGGACCCCGCCTCCCAAATCGAGGGCGCCCTGGCCAGCGAGAAGTGCGACAAGCCTGGCACGGTGTTCTCCGTGACCGTCGGAGCGTTCCCCAGCTCCTACGATGCCGGCGTCGCCGCCGCGGAGATCTCTCGAGGCATAAGGCTGGCAGCCTGGAGTACTAAGTGTTCATGGGCCCGGACTGGGTGATCTTCAACGTCGACCCATCCCACGAGGACGGACTCTCCGAGCTCCTCGATGGGGACCTCATCGACCTCAGGGAGTGGTGAGGCACGTCCGGAATCGTACGGCTAGGACGGGGCGTTCTGGCAGTACGACGCGATCGGCGAGGGGAAGCACCGAACCGATCCCGCGCTGCCGTCTCCACCGCACCAAGAACGGCGCACCCGGTAGACGACGGAAAAGCGTTCTGAACCTCGTTCGAGCACGTGAACCACCCCAACCAAGGGAAGCGGAACATCCGACCGGTCTGCCTCGCACTTGCGCCGATGGTGGCGTCGCTGGATGCGCGAAGGTCGGAACTTCCATGGGTGCCCTTCGGGCACTCCGCTCCGCGGTTAGCCTCAAAGAAGACCGGTGCCGCTGGTGCCACGGCCTGGACGTCGGGGGACCGCTTGGTAGTCATAGCCATGGTCGTGCGCGCGCGACAGATGAACCGCCAACGTCCTCGAACTCGACTGGGTGACCGCACGGGCGGAGCGACCCAAAGACATCCAGGGGGGCATGACCGACGCCCCGGTGGAAGCCACCGGGTAGCCCGCCACGGAGTTCACCGTGTTCGTGCAGCTGCCGTTGGACCACAAGGTTCCTGATCAGGGCATGCCGGCAACCAGCTCGGCCCCGTGGCGTTCGATGTCGCCCTCGGTCAGAATGCCGGCGGCCGGGTTCAGCCACACGAAATGCTCCGGGTGGGCACTTTCCAGGTGCCAGGCACAGTACGTGTAGACGGTCCCGTCGAGCAGCGCGATCGTTCCTGGTCGTCGCAGGGGGCGTGTGCCCGAGGGGCGAGGAGGTCCCGCCGTGAACGCGATGGTCCCGCGGCGGAGCAACGCGTTGGTCGGGACGGTGAGCACCTCATAGGACTCGAGATCCCACGTGGGTTGCGGTGTGCACCAGACGAGTCCACCGAACGTGTGGGTCCTAGGGTCCCACGAGGTGGGGACGAGGGTCGCGGCGCGCCCGGAGTGGTCGCCGCCCCACTCCTCGATGATGGACCCGGCCGTCGATGGAAGGTCGTCGCTGGTCTCCATGACGTCCCCTGGTTGGCGGGTCATGGCATGCCCGGGACGAGCTCGGTCCCGTGGCGTTCGACATCGTTTGCTGCGACGCCTTTGGCCGCGTACAGCCACATCGCGTGCTCGGGGGTCCCGTTGAGGAGCCACATGGGACAGTACGTGTACACGATCCCGTCCAGAAGGGCGACGGTCCCGAGCCGGCGCAAGGGCCGCTTGCCCGTTGGCTTGGGAGCCGGACCGACATGCAGGACCTTCCCGCCGCGCAGTTTCTTGGGCGACACCGGCCACACGCCGGTCTCGTCGATCCCGGCCGGCTTGCACCAGACGAGCCCGTTGAAGGAGCGGGTCCTCGGGTCCCACTTGGTCGGGACCAGCGTGGCCATGAAGCCCACGCCGATGGCCGGGGTGCCGCGCTCCTCGACAATGGAACCGGCAGTCTCCGGCAGTTCAATGGCCTCCATGGTGCCTTCCCCTCTTTCCCGTGATCGTAGACCGAGAGTGCTGGCCAGCGCCCAAGACGCCTGCACATGAGTTCTTTCAGCACGTTTGCGCAACAGTGGAGGACACGGGTGTCAATCTGTCGGCTTCTGCCCCTAGGATCACGGCAGGGGCCGCGACCAACGGGGGGACGGCATCATCACCGCCACGACGCACTATGGTGCCGCACCACCGGAAGGACTCTCATGAGCCACCCCAACTACGCAGCGAACCCGGCACCGGCCGGGTACGGCTACGCGCCGCAGAACCAGAAGTCGTTCCTTGTGACCTGGATCCTCTCGCTCCTCCTGGGCGTGCTGGGCGTTGACCGGTTCTACCTCGGGAAGGTGGGCACCGGCATCCTGAAGCTCGTCACGCTCGGCGGCCTGGGCATCTGGGCGCTGGTGGACCTCATCCTCATCCTGGCGAACAAGATGCGCGACAAGCGGGGGCTGCCGCTGGAGGGCTACGACAAGCACAAGAAGGTGGCGCTCATCGTAACCGGCGTCGTCATCCTGCTGAGCATCATCGTGAACGCCGTCAACGGGAGCACCGCCATGACGGCCGCGACGACGGCCGCGCCGACGGTGGCCACCGTGGCCGAATCCGCCGCGCCGACCGAATCCGCGGAGGACGCCGCCGCGGCAAAGGCCGAAGAAGAGGCGGCCGCGGAGGCCGAAGCCTCGGAGCAGGCTGAAGCAGAGGCCGAGGCGAAGGCCGAAGAAGAGGCGGCCGCCGCCCAGGAGAAGGCGGACGCCAAGGCCGCCGCGGCCGAAGCAAAAGCAGCCGAGAAAGCCGAGGCCGAGGCTGCCGCCAAGGCCGAAGCCGAACGGGGTACGGTCAGCCAGCAGAACGCGCTCGGGAAGGCCGAAAGCTACCTCGGGTTCTCGGCGTTCTCCAAGACGGGTCTGATCAAGCAGCTCGAGTTCGAGGACTTCTCCGCCGCGGACGCGAAGTGGGCCGTGGACCGCGTGGAGGTCGACTGGAACGAGCAGGCCGCCAAGAAGGCGGAAAGCTACCTGGAGTTCTCATCGTTCTCCCGCTCCGGACTCATCAAGCAGCTGCTCTTCGAGGGGTACACCCAGAAGCAGGCGCAGTACGGGGTCAGCAAGACCGGGCTCTAACCCGAAACCTCCCGGCGGACGCCGGGAACCGCTAGGCGGCCGTCCCGGTTTCGGGGCGGCCGTACTGCTGTCCGTGCGCGGGACGGTCCGGGTAGAACTCCAACAGGTGCGGCGTCCGGGCTGGCGCCGCGCCACCGGTGCCTGACTACGTTGGCGCTCTGCAATGCGGAAATTGCGTGCGTTGAGAGCATGCGGGCTCACGTCTGGTGGAGCTGGGAAAACCAAACTCGCGCCGGCGTTCCATGACCTTGACTTACTGTGCGGGTTCCGCCACCGCACCCTGACTGTGTCACGGCTAGCCGCAGGACCGAGGGCGCTAGCACGACACGCCTGTATACGACTCGTATGACTACTTACGCGAGCCCCATACGGATAAGCGCCGCGTTCGCGTAGAACGGGCTGTCGCTGACGTTCGCGGAGAAATGGTCTGGGAGACGCCGAAGGGCAATGAGCGCAGGATCGTGCCCCTTACGCGATCTCTCGCCGGAGTGTTGCGGGATTGCACGGAGGGAAGGGCGTTGGACGATCTGGTGTTTACCTCGCCAGAAGGTGGCGTCATGAGGCAGGCGAACTTCCGGCAGGGGTACTTCAACAAGGGCGTCATCCTCGCGATGGCCGAGGACCCGTCGTTACCGCGTTTGAGCCCGCGCGATCTCCGACACACGGCTGCGAGCCTCGGCGTGAGCGCCGGTGCGAGCGAAAAGGTCATCCAACGGATGCTCGGGCATAAGGACGCTTCGGTAACTCTGAATATTTACGCTGACCTATTGAGGACGACCTCGATAGCGTCGCGGACGCGCTCGATGCTGCTCGCAACAGCGACGGGTGCACCCTATGTGCTCAAAACGTGTTCAGCAGTCGATCCAGAGCAAAAGAAAAACTCCGTTGAATTCACAAAATTTCGCGTGAATTCAACGGAGTTCGACTGTGGAGCTTAGGGGAATCGAACCCCTGACCTTTTCATTGCGAACGAAACGCTCTACCAACTGAGCTAAAGCCCCGTGCCGCGCCTCGTGGTGAAACGCAACATCCCTAGGTTAGCGGCCCGCGGCCCGCCGGGCCAAATGCGCCGCGCCGTTCCGGCGGCGACCGGGTGGTGGCTTCGCGCGGAACCCCGGGCGTCACCGGGCCCGGCGCAGGTCCCTCAGCACGGCCCGCGCCGCGTTGTGCCCGGCCATCCCGTGCACCCCGCCCCCGGGCGGCGTCGACGACGAGCAGACGTAGACCCCCGGCGCCCCCGTGTTGTACGGCTTGAGGGTCGGCGCGGGCCGGAACACCTGCTGCAGGCCGGCAAGCGATCCGCCACCGATGTCCCCGCCGACGAGGTTCGGGTTCCAGGCCTCGAGCTCCGTGGGGCTGGTCTCCACCCGCCCGATGATCCGGTCGCGGAACCCCGGGGCAAACCGCTCGATCTGTGCGTCGATCCGGCCGCCCATCGGCTCGCGGCTGCCGTTGGGCACGTGCGCGTAGGCCCACAGGACCTGGCGGCCGGCCGGGGCGCGGGAGGGGTCGGCCGCGGACTGCTGGCTGACCATCACGAAGGGCCGCTCGGGGATCCGGCCGCGGTTAACGAGGCGCTCGGCCTCCAGCAGCTCCTCGAACGTGCCGCCCACGTGAACGGTCCCGGCGCCGCCGGTCCGCGGATCCGACCACGGCACGGGGCCGTCGAGCAGGTAGTCGACCTTGTAGACACCGCAGCCATAGCGCCATCGCTGCAGGTGCCGGCGGTACCGATCGGGCAGGCCGGTTCCCTCGAGCGCGAGCAGTTGGCGCGGCGTGAGGTCCAGCAGCACGGCGTCGGCCGCGGGAAGCTCGCGCAGGTCGGTGACCTTGGTGCCGGTGCGGATGGTCCCGCCGTTCTCCAGGACGACGGCGGCGAGCGCGTCCGTGATGCGCTGTGTGCCCCCCTTGGCGACCGGCCAGCCGGTCGTGTGCCCCAACCCGCCGAAGATCGTGCCGAAGGCCGCCGTGAAGGGCTGGGTGAGCGGGAGCGTGGAGTGCGCCGACGATCCGGCGAACAAGGCCCGGGCGTGCCCGCCGCGGAAGGCGGCGCGGGCCAGGAGCGCCGCGGGCCAGGCGGCCCTCAGGCCGAACTCGACCATGGTGAGCGGATGCGGGGGCACGCGCACCAGCGGGCCGAGCACGTTCTCGAGAGCCTCCCGCGGGTGGCGCGTGACGGGCGCGTGCACGCGCAGCCACGCCGGTCCGTCCGCGCCTAGTCCCCGCGCTGTCTCCTCGGCGTCCCGGTGCAGGATGGCGGACTCCAGTCCGGGCAGCGGGTGCGCCATCGGGTAGCGCGGGTGGATCCACTCCAGCCCGCGGTCCTCGAGGCCGAGCGCGTGGAACGCGGGGCTGTTGACGCCGAAGGGGTGGGCGGCCGCGCCGAGGTCGGTGACCGTCCCCTCCCCAAGCACGGCCGAGGAGCGCGCGGCGCCCCCGGGGGTGTCGGCCTGCTCGTAGACGGTGACGCGCATGCCGGCCACGGCCAGCAGCGCGGCGGCGGTGAGCCCGTTGGCCCCCGCGCCGACGACGGCGGCGGTGCCTTCCATCCCGGGCGCCACGGTCACCGGTCCCCCGCCGGCGGGCGGAACCTGCGGACACACGTCTCCGCGTTCACCTCGCGGATCTGGCGGATCTGGTCCTCGGCGCGGCGCTCCAGGTCGGCGATGAACGCGCGGTCCAGGCGCTCGTCCACGTCGGCGACCATCTGGAGGGTCTCCCACATCATCTGCTTGGTGCGCACCATGCCCACGAGCACGTCGAGCTCCAGCTGGGTCATGCCGCCCTTCTTCGACCGGAAGATGTTCACGGGATTGAGGCGACCGAGGGTGTTCGCGGCCGCGGTCAGGAGCTTCTTGACCGGATGCGGACGGTATCCCAGGCGCAGCATCAGGCTCAGCAGGTCCCGCTTGTCCGCGTCGATCTGGCGGGCCAGCGACTGGAACGCGCTCCGGTGCTCCGTGCCTTCCCACGTGTCGGCCGCGGCCGTGAAGGCCTTCACCCCGGCCTCCGAGGCCAGCAGGTGCTCGTTGAGATAGGCGGCGTAAAGCCGATGGTCGATCTGCGCGGTCTTCTCCGGCATGGATGTCCTCCTCGATCGGGCGTGTCTTGACCCTACCCGCGGGCGCGCCGGGGACGACAGCCGCTACGCTCCGTCGTCGTGCGCGACGGCCTCCCGGGACTCGCGCGCCGCTGAATACTGGCGCTGGATGTAGGCCTCGAGCTCGGCCCGCTCCACGCGCCAGACACCACGGCCGCCGACCTTGATCGCGGGGAGGTCCCCGCTGCGCACGAGGGAACGGACCTGGGGCATGTTGACGTTCAGCTCCTCGGCCACGTCCTCCAGACGCATGAATCTCATGGTTCGAAGTTAGCGCGACTTACCTTCCCAAGCCAGCGGCCTCCGCCCGCTGGGGACAAGCCGCGGCCCGGCGCGCCGCGGGGGCGCGCCGGGCCGCCGGACGCTTCATCTCAGGTCGCGGGCCTCGTGGGCCGTGCCGGTCCGCCGCAGGGGTGGCGCTGGGAACCGTCAACCGGCCGGGTACCGCGGGTCTCGGTGCCCGGCATCTGCCCCCAGTGAAGCAGGGACCGGTCATACCGCGCAACGAACTTGGTCCCGAGTGGTCAATCTGACTAATCTGGGGGCAAGGCCCCGGCGCCGGCTGGTCAGACTGACCGCCGGAGAGCGGTGGCCGGCGCGGGCCCTCCCCGCGCGCCGCGCAGCCGCGCGGCGGCACCACCCCCGCGATCCCGCCCAGGAGCCGACCATGACCCCCGAGTCCCACACCCTCGACGAGACCGACCGGCGCATTGTGCTGGCGATGGACGAGGACCCGCGCATCCCCACCATGATGCTGGCGCAGCGCCTCGGACTGGCCCGCGGGACGGTCCAGTCGCGGCTGGAGAAGCTGGCGCACTCGGGGGCACTTCGGGCCAACAGCAGCCGCGTCACCCCGGCCGCGCTCGGACGCGGCGTCTCGGCGTCCGTCAGCGCCGAGCTGGACCAGTCGATGCTGAACCAGGCCGTCGACGCGCTGCGCCGCATCCCGGAGGTTCTCGAGTGCGTCGCCCCCGCGGGCGATACGGACCTCCTGATCCGGGTCGTGGCCAGGGATCCCGACGACCTCTACCGGGTCAGCGAGGAGATCCGCTTCTGCCCCGGCATCACGAGGACGTCGACGTCGATGTACCTGCGCGAGGTGATCCCCTACCGCACCACGGGGCTGCTGGAGGGCGGCCGGGCGTAGCCCGAACCGCCCCCTGCGGGTCCGCGCGGCCCGGACCCGCCCGCCGCGGACCCGCGCGCAGGCCCGCGCGCCGCGGACCCGCGCACCGCCGTCCTACGCCGCCCGCTCCAGCTCCGCGGCGGCCGTGATGCGGTCGGCCATGCCCTTGAAGATCAGCCCGTGGAACGGCAGGACCGCCAGCCAGTAGGCGCGTCCCGCCAGGCCCCGCGGGAAGAACACGGCCCGCTGGCGGAACACGCTTCCGCCGTCCTCGCCCGGCTCGACGCCGAACTCCAGCCACGCCCCGCCGGGCACCTTCATCTCCGCGCGCAGGCGCAGCAGCTTGCCCGGCTCCAGCACCTCCACGCGCCACCAGTCCACGACGTCGTTCAGCTGCAGGTGCTTGCGGCTGCGCCGCCCGCGCTCCAGACCCACCCCGCCCGCCAGCTTGTCCATCCAGCCGCGGACGGACCAGGCCAGCGGCAGGGAGTACCAGCCGTTCTCGCCGCCGATGCCCTCGATGACCTCCCAGACGCGATCGGGCGCAGCGGTCGTCGCCTTCTCCCGCGCGTCCGTGAACACCTTCCGGCGCGCCCACTCGGGGTCGCTCGGCAGCGGCTCGGCCGGGGCCGAGACGGCGTGCGCCGTGGCCCAGGAGGTCTCCACCGCGCCGGCCTCGATCTTGATCAACGCGAGCTCCACGGATCGCAGGTATCCGGTCAGCCCGCCCTCGGGCGGCGGGATGACGTCGTTGATGGACGTGTCGCGCATGACGCAGTCGTGCTGCAGCGACTCCACCAGCGGGATGGCGAGGTTGCGCGGGATCGGCGTGACCAGGTTGACCCACTGGGCCGCGAGCCAGGGCGTGAGCACGGGCAGCGCGATCACGAGCGGCTGGCGGATCCCGGCCATGCGGGCGTAGCCGCGCATCATCTCCGAGTAGGTGAGCACGTCGGGACCGCCGATGTCGTAGGTGCCGGACACCTCGGCGGGCAGCGTCGCCGCCTCGGCCAGATAGTGCAGCGCGTCGCGCACGGCGATCGGCTGGATCCGGTTCCTGACCCAGCGCGGCGCGGGCATGACGGGCAGCACGTCCGTCAGGTGCCGGACCATCTCGAAGCTGGCGGACCCCGACCCGATGACGAGCCCCGCCTGCAGCACCAGGGTCGGCACTCCCGAGGACAGCAGGATCTCGCCCACCTCGGTGCGCGAGGCCAGGTGCCGGCTGAGCTCCCCCTCGGGATGCAGCCCGGACAGGTAGACGATCCGCCCCACGCCCTCCGTCCGCGCCGCCGTCGCGGTGTTCAGGGCGCACCGGCGCTCGGTCCGCTCGAAGTCCTCGTCGCCGCCCATGGAATGGACCAGGTAGTAGACGACGTCGGCGCCGGCCACCAGCTTGCCGGCCGTCTCCCGGTCCTCCAGGCTGCCCTCGACGACCTCGACGTCGCCGCTCCACGGCACGTCCCGCAGCTTGGCCGAGCTGCGGGTGAGGATCCGGACGGTGTGCCCGCGCTCGAGCAGCAGCGGGACCAGCCGCCCGCCGACGTAGCCCGTGGCCCCGGCGACCGCGACGACGCTCATCGCGCGACCCCCTCGGCCACGCCGCGCCCCGGCGACCGGCGCCGTGGCGTGTGGATGAGAAAGCGCGCGGCCAGCGTGCCGAGGATGACCACGGCGGAGGCGATGCCGGCGGCCCACGCGATGGGCACGGACTCCGTGCCGCCGTCGAGCCGTCCGACCGCGATCCAGGCCAGGCCCCAGGCCAGCGCGGCCGCGGGCGCGAACCGGCCGCTCGTGTAGAGGGCGAGGAGGAGCCCGATGCCGGCGGCGACGGCGAGCACGATCGACGCGGCCGTGTCCACCGGCACCCCGAAGGCCCGGAAGCCGGAGGCGCCCAGCCAGGCCGCGGTGTTGGCGACCGTCGCGACGCTGACCCAGCCCAGGTACAGCCCGAAGGTCCCGTCGGTGACGACGGCGTCCAGCGCGCCGCCGACCGGGCGGGCCATGAGCAGCACCAGGATCCGGGCCAGCACGGCCAGCAGCGCGACGATCACGACGACGCTCAGCGCCAGCCAGCCGGCCTGCACCACCCAGATCCATCCGGCGTTGAGCACGGCGGACGCCGCGGCCCACGGGCGCAGGCTGCGGTGGCGCTCGTCGGTGCGGCGGGAGGGCAGGAGCTGGACGACCGCGTAGGCGGCCAGGCCCGTGTAGATCACGCTCCAGATGGAGAAGGCCCGGGTGCCGGGGGCCAGAGGCGTTCCGTCGGCGGACAGCCAGCCGTCCGCCGCGTTCTGGATGGGCGTGCCGCCCAACGCGCCGCTGCCGATGAACGCGGCGACGATCGACGCGCCGACGGCCAACATCACCGCCCACGCAGCGGCCGTGTCACGCGTGGTGTGTCTCGGGTCCATCGGGAGCTCCGTTCCCTCGCTCGTCTCTGCAGCCGTTGTACAGGCGGCTGCTCGACAAATCAATGTTGTTCCACCATTATGTTTTTAGATTATCTAATTATCAAGGAAGCGTGGTTGAGCATGGCACCGGCGAGACTACCCTCCAAGCCCCCGCCGATGCACGACGCCTCCAAGCGGCTCCGCGCCGTGCTGGTGCTGAACGAGCTCATGGAGTTCCAGATGCGCCGCCACATGCACATCAACGAGACGGACTTCCAAGCCATGCAGCACCTGCTGCAGCACCGGTCTCTGAGCCCCGGGGAACTGGCCAAGTCGTTGCACCTGACGAGCGCCGCCACCACCACCGTGATCGACCGGCTCGTCGTCGCCGGCCATGCCCGGCGGGTCCCGCACGCCACGGACAGGCGCCGCTGGCTGATCGAACCGACGCCGGAGTCGATCCGCGACGCGATGTCCCAGCTGATGCCGATGGTCATCGAGGCCGATGACATGGTGCGCGCCATGCCCCAGGACCACCAGGATGCCGTCGTCACTTACCTCGACGGCGTGATCGACGCCATCCAGCGCCGTATCGTGGAGATGGACGGGGAATCCACGGACGGTGCTTCCCCCGCGACATCGGGAGGCGCGTCATGAGCGTGGATGCACAGGGACGGGGAGAAGCGCGGGCTGCAGGCGCACAGGCCCCGGACGCGCGGTCCCCGCGCGCGGGACACCCGGCCGGGGATTCCGCGCCCCGCCCGTCCGACGGCGGCTGGCCCGGGTACCGCGACCGCGTGCGCGAGGTCCTCGCCGACGAACTGTCCGTCGCGCGCCGCCGGCCCGGCATCCTCTCCCCCAACTTCGGGCGCCTGTGGGCCCGCCTCGAAGGCACGCTCGAGGGCGGCAAGTGGATGCGGCCGCGCCTGGTGCACTACGCCTACCGAGCCTTCGGCGGCGCCGACCAGCTCGCGTGCGCCCGGTTGGGCGCCAGCTTCGAGATGCTGCACGCCTCCCTGGTCATCCACGACGACGTGATCGACCGTGACTTCGTGCGCCGCGGCGCGCCGACGGTCGGGGCGCTGTACCGCGACGACGCCGCGGCGCGCGGCCACGGCGCGGCGGACGCCGAGCACGCCGGCCACTCGGCGTCGATCATCGCCGGCGACCTCCTGTTGGCGGGCTCCATCAAGCTCGCCGCCACCGCCGGCACCGACTCCAGCTGCGGCACCGAGGTCGTGGACATCGTGCACGGGGCGATCCTCGCCTCGGCGGCCGGCGAACTCGACGACCTGCTCTACTCGCTGGATCCCGAGTCCGTGGACCTGGACCAGGTGCTGAACATGGAGCGGCTCAAGACGGCCGCCTACTCCTTCGAGGCCCCGCTGCACGCCGGCGCGCTGCTGGCGGGGGCCTCCGCCGCCGACGCCCGGCAGCTCGGCGACGTGGGGCGGCGGATCGGCACCGCCTACCAGGTCATCGACGACGTCCTCGGCACGTTCGGCCGCCCCGAGGTCACCGGCAAGTCAGCGGAGTCCGACCTCCGCGCGGGAAAGCGCACCGTGCTGACCGCCTACGCCGCGCAGCACGAGGCCTTCCAGTCCGAGCTGGCGGCCTTCCGCGCGGGCGCCTCCACCATCGACACCCTCCGCGCCGCGCTGCGCGAGACCGGGGCCGAGGCCCACGCGGTGGACCTCGCCGCCCGCCTGGTCGCCGCCGCCCTGCAGCAGGCCGAAAACCTCCGGCTGGAGCCCGCCCTCCTGGACGAGCTCGCCGGCATCTGCCACCACGTCCTGAACCGGGAGAAATAACGCCATGCCCCTCGATCCGTTGGAGCGCTACTCGGACGCCGCCTCGCGCAGCGCCGGAGTGGTGATCTCCCGCTACTCGACGTCCTTCGGGATGGCCTGCCGCCTGCTCGGCGCCTCAGCCCGGCGCGACGTCGAGAACATCTACGCCTTGGTGCGCGTCGCCGACGAGGCCGTCGATGGCGCCGCCGCCGCCGCCGGTCTGGACGCCGCCGCCGTGGGCGAGCAGCTGGACCGCCTCGAGCGGGAGACGGAGTCCGCGATGGCGTCGGGCTACAGCACCAACATGGTGGTGCACGCCTTCGCCCGGACCGCGCGCGGGCGCGGCATCGGCACCGACCTCACCCGGCCGTTCTTCGCGTCGATGCGCGCGGACCTGAGTGTCACTGCGCATTCGGACGCGTCGCTGCAGGAGTACATCTACGGCTCCGCCGAGGTCGTGGGGCTGATGTGCCTGCGCGTCTTCCAGACCATGCCGGGGGCCGTGCGCGGGCACGACGCCGAGCTGGCCGCCGCCGCGCGGCGGCTCGGCGCGGCGTTCCAGAAGGTGAACTTCCTGCGCGACCTCGCGGCCGACGGGCTGGAGCTGGGCCGCTCCTACTTCCCCGGGGCCGACCCGTCGCGCTTCGACGACGCCACGAAAACCCTGCTCATCGCCGACATCCGCGAGGACCTCGCCGCGGCCCGGGAGGGCATCCGGCTCCTGGCGCCGGGCGCGCGGCGGGCCGTCTCCCTGGCCCACGGGCTCTTCGAGGCGCTCGTGGACCGGCTGGAGCGGGTCCCGGCCGAGCAGCTGCTGACCCGCCGCGTCCGCGTGGCGGCGCCGGAGAAGGCGGCGATCGCGCTGCGGGTCCTGGTCCGCGGTCCCGGCCACGCGGAAGGAGCGGCCTGATGAGTTGGCTGTCCTTCCGCAGGCGCGCCGCGTACCGCTTCTTCGCCGCCCGCCGCCGCATGGCGGGCGGTGCCGGCGCACCCGCCGCGACCGGCGGCGCGGCCTCCGCGAAGGGCGCACCCGCCGCGACCGGCGCACCCGCCGCGAGGGGCGCGGCCTCCGGCGACTGCGTGGTCATCGGCGGCGGCATCGCCGGCCTGGCGACCGCCGCCCTGCTGGCGCGCGACGGCCACGCGGTCACCCTGCTCGAGCGCAACGACGGCCTCGGCGGCCGCGCGGGCCGGTGGGCCAGCGAGGGGTTCCAGTTCGACACCGGGCCCTCCTGGTACCTCATGCCCGAGGTCATCGACCACTGGTTCCGCATGATGGGCACCAGCGCCGACGCCGAGCTGGACCTCGTGGCCCTGACGCCCGCCTACCGCACCTGGTTCGAGGGGCACGACGCCCCGGTCGACGTCGTCACGGGGCGGGAACGCGCCGCCGCCCTGTTCGACGCGATGGACCCGGGGTCCGGGCGCCGCCTGCGCGCGTACCTGGACTCCGCGGCGGAGACCTACCGCCTGGCCAAGGCCCACTTCCTGTACGACGACTTCGCGAGCCTGCGCGGCCTGCTCCACCCCGCGGTCCTCGCCCGCGGGGTCCGGCTGGCCGAGCTGCTCGTGCGCTCGCTCGACGGCTTCGTGGCCTCGCGCTTCCGCGACCCGCGCCAGCGGCAGATCCTGGGCTACCCGGCGGTCTTCCTGGGCACGACGCCGTTCAAGGCGCCGGCCATGTACCACCTGATGAGCCATCTGGACCTGGCCGACGGCGTGCTCTACCCGCGCGGCGGCTTCGCCGCGCTGGTGGACGCCATGGAGCGCGTCGCGCAGCGGGCCGGCGTCCGGATCGAGACCGGGGCGACGGCCCGGCGGATCGCGACGGACGACGACGGGTCCGGACGGCCGCGGGTCTCGGCCGTCGAGTGGACCTCCGCCGACGGCGCCACGCACCGCCAGCCCGCGGGGACTGTCGTCGCGGCCGCGGACCTGCACCACATCGAGACCGAGCTGCTGCCCGGACACCTGCGCGCGCACCCGGAGAAGGCGTGGGTCCGCCGCGACCCCGGCCCCAGCGCGGTCCTGGTGTGCCTCGGCGTCCGCGGGGAACTCCCCGAACTCGTGCACCACAACCTGTTGTTCACCGCCGACTGGCGGGACAACTTCGGCAGGATCGGGGCCGGCCGGGACCTGACCCCGGAGACGTCCATCTACGTCTGCCGTCCCAGCGCCACCGACGACGCCGTGGCGCCGGAAGGGTCCGAGAACCTGTTCATCCTGGTGCCGGCGCCCGCGGAGACCTCCTGGGGCTCCGGCGGGATCGACGGCGGCGGCTCGCCGAAGGTGGAGGCGGTCGCCGACGCGGCCATCGACCAGCTGGCGGACTGGACCGGGGTGGAGAACCTACGGGAGCGGATCGCCGTCCGCAGGACGTACGGTCCGGCGGACTTCGCCGACAACTTCAACGCCTGGCGCGGCAGCGCCCTCGGGGCCGCGCACACCCTGCGGCAGAGCGCCTTCCTGCGCCCGGGCATCCGCAGCTCGAAGGTCGACGGCCTGCTCTACGCGGGCAGCTCGGTCCGGCCCGGAATCGGGGTGCCGATGTGCATGATCAGCGCCGAGCTGATCCTCAAGGCCGTCCGGGGTGACGCGACGCCGGGACCCCTGCCCGAGCCGGCGCCGCGCGCCGGGACAGAACGCGCCGGGGCAGGACGCGCGGAAACGGCGCGCCCGGAAGCGGCACGTGTCGAGGCGACCGCGGACCGGTCGACCTCCGGGACGGCGGGTGGCCGCGCGTGATCTACCTGCTGGTCCTGATCGGACTCCTGGGCTGCATGGCGCTGCTCGACGCGCGCTACCGGCTGTTCTTCTGGGCCCGGCCCGCCGCCGCCGCCGCCGTGATGGCCGTGGGGCTGGCCTACTTCCTCGCGTGGGACGTCTGGGCGATCGCCGAGGGGATCTTCCTGCACCGCGACTCCCCCCTCATGACGGGCATCATGCTGGCGCACCAGCTTCCGTTGGAGGAGGCCTTCTTCCTCGCGTTCCTCTGCTACCAAACCATGATCCTGTTCACCGGCGCGCTGGCCTGGCTCCGGCGGCGCGAGCCGCGGACGGCCGAGTCGGCCGTGGGCGGCCGGACCACGCGGGAGGCCCGGCCATGACTTTCCTCGAACTCAACGCCGTCTTCCTGGGCGTCGCCGCGCTCGCGTGGGCCGCCGCCTGGGCCGCGGGCCGCATTCCCCGGGGCGCGCCCGCCGCCGTCGGGATCAGCATCGCGGCGCTGTTTGTGCTGACGGCCGTCTTCGACAACGTGATGATCGCCTCCGGCCTGTTCGACTACGGGGGCGACACGCTCGCGGGCGTGCGGATCGGCCTGGCGCCGATCGAGGACTTCGCCTATCCACTGGGCTCGGCGGTGCTGCTCTCCGGGCTGTGGATGCTGTCCGGACCGCGCCGGGGGGAGGCGGGTTGAGGGACCTGATCGCCACCTCGCGTCCGGTCTCCTGGGTCAACACCGCCTACCCGTTCGCCGCGGCGTACCTGCTGGCCACGGGCGGGGTCGACTGGATCCTGGTGCTGGGCACCGTGTTCTTCCTGTTCCCCTACAACCTCGCCATGTACGGGATCAACGACGTCTTCGACTACGAGTCGGACCTCCTGAACCCACGCAAGGGCGGGGCGGAGGGCGCCGTCGTCGCGCGCTCCCGCCACCGGACCATCCTCTGGGCCTCGGCGCTGGCCACGCTGCCGTTCGTCGCCGTCCTCGCGGCGCAGGGCGGCTGGTGGGCGAACCTGGTGCTGCTGGTGTCCCTGTTCGCGGTCTACGCGTACAGCGCTCCCGGGCTGCGCTTCAAGGAGCGCCCGTTCCTGGACTCCATCACCTCGAGCACGCACTTCGTTTCCCCCGCCGCCTACGGGCTGGCGCTGGCCGGCGCCGAGTTCACGCCGGCGCTGTGGTGCCTGCTCGCCGCGTACTTCCTCTGGGGCATGGCCAGCCACGCGTTCGGCGCGGTGCAGGACATCGTCCCGGACCGGGAGGCCGGGCTGGGTTCGATCGGCACCGTCCTCGGCGCGCGCCGCACCGTGCTGGCGGCCGCCGCGGCCTACGCGGCCGCGGGCCTGCTGATGCTGGGCACCGACTGGCCAGGCCCGCTCGGGGCCCTCCTGGCCGTGCCCTACCTGGTCAACGTCCTGCCCTTCGCGCGGCTGGACGACGCCGGGTCCCCGGCGGCCAACGCCGGCTGGCGGCGTTTCCTCTGGCTGAACTACCTCACAGGTTTCCTGGTGACCATGCTGCTGATCTGGTACGCGGCGATCCGCTAGGACACCCGCGCCCTACCGGCGCCGACGGAAGGACACCCCTGTGGCATCAATCGTCTGGTTCCGCGACGACCTGCGCGTGGCGGACAACCCTGCCCTGCTCGCCGCCTGGCACGACGGCGACGCCGTGGCGCTGTTCGTGCTGGACGAGCAGTCCGACGGCATCCGGCCGCTGGGCGCGGCGGCCAAGTGGTGGCTCCACCACGGCCTGGAGTCCCTGCGGGCCGACCTCGGAGCGCTGGGCATCCCGCTGCTGCTGCGCCGCGGACCGGCCGGCGCGGCCGTCGCCGAGGCGGTCGAGGCCACCGGCGCCGCCTCCGTGTACTGGAACCGTCGCTACGGCGGCCCAGAGCGCGCCGTGGACGCGTCCGTCAAGGAGTGGGCCTCCTCCGCGGACGTGCACGCCGAGAGCTTCCAGGCCTCGCTGCTGCACGAGCCGTGGACGGTGAAGACCGGACAGGGCAACCCGTACCAGGTCTTCACGCCCTTCTGGCGCACCGTCTCCGCCCAGGACTTCCGCGCTCCGCTCGACGCCCCCGCGCCGGACGCGGCGCGGACGAAGGGCGGCGGCTCCCGGGGCTCCGATTCGGGGGGCTCCGGTTCGGGGGGCTCCGGTTCGGGGGACTCCGGGCCCCGCGGCGGCGGGAACCAGGACGCCGGGCGGCGCGCGACGCCGGAACCGGGCGACCTCGACGACCTGGACCTGCTGCCGACGCGGCCGGACTGGTCCGCGGGGCTCGCCGACGCCTGGACCCCGGGCGAGACCGCGGCGCACGAGGCCCTCGCGGACTTTCTGGAGGGACCCGTCCGCGACTACGCCGACGGGAGGGACCGGCCGGACCGCGACGGGACCAGCCGGCTCTCGCCGTACCTGCGCTGGGGCCACCTGAGCCCGTTCCAGGTCTGGGCCGGGCTCGCGTCCCGGCGCCGGGAGGCCGGGGACGGCGGGAGCGTGTTCGCGGCCGAACTGGGGTGGCGCGAGTTCTGCTGGCACCAGCTCTTCCACCATCCGGACCTCGCCACGGCCAACCTGCGCCCGGGCTTCGACGCATTCCCCTGGGAGTGGCCCCGCGAGCCCGGATCGGCCACCCCGGCTCTCCTCCGCGCCCACGCGCCCTGCCGGGACGCGTCCTCGGGCGCGGGCACGGCCGACGGGCAGGACGCGGCCGACGGGCAGGACGCGGCCGGCGGCGGGGATTCCGCGCCGCGCCCCGCGCCGCGCGACGACGACACTGATCCCGTGGACGCCTGGAAGGCCGGCCTCACCGGCATCCCGCTGGTCGACGCCGGACAGCGCCAGCTGTGGCACACCGGGTGGATGCACAACCGGGTGCGGATGGTCTCGGCCAGCTTCCTGGTGAAGAACCTCGGCGTGCACTGGCGGGTCGGCGAGGAGTGGTTCTGGGAGACGCTCGTGGACGCGGACGCCGCGTCCAACCCCGCGAGCTGGCAGTGGGTGGCGGGGTCGGGCGCGGACGCCGCGCCGTTCTTCCGCATCTTCAACCCGCAGACGCAGGCGAAGAAGTTCGACCCGGACGGGCTCTACGTGGCGCGCTGGGCGCCCGACGCGCTGACGCCGTCGTACCCCGAGCCCCTCGTGGACCTCAAGGAGTCGCGCCAGCGCGCCCTGGACGCGTACGCGACGATTCGCTGAGCGCGCCGGGTCGCACCGCCGCGGCGGCACGACCCGGCGGCGGTACGACCCGGCGGCGGCACGACCCGGCGGCGGACGGCGGGGCCTACTTCAGCTGGCGCAGCGTCTCCCCGCGGAAGAAGCCGGGACTCCTGAACCGCGTGACCACCATGACCGCCACCCCGAGCAGGAGCACGGCCATGCCGAGGATGAACACGGTGCCCACACCGCCGACCGAGCTGCCGGAGCCGTAGTCGGGATCCATCGAGTCGAAGGCGGTCTTGACGAACATGACCAGCAGGATGACTCCGCCCAGCAGCGGCGCGAGGAGCTTGAAGACGATGTTCCGCCACCCGTCGAAGAGGTTCCGGCGGAAGAACCAGACGCAGGCCAGCGCCGTGATGCCGTAGTAGAAGCAGATCATCATGCCCAGGGCCGTGATCGTGTCCCACAGGGCGTTCTCGGAGATCAGCCGGGTGATGACGTAGAACCCCGCCGCGGCGATCGCGGATGCGACCGTCGCCGTGGAGGGCGACTTGAAGCGCGGGCTGACGCGGGCGAAGCGGGCCGGCAGCGCCTTGTAGTAGCCCATGGCCAGGAGCGTGCGGGCGGGGGAGACGAAGGTGGACTGCAGCGAGGCGGCCGAGCTCGAGAGGATCGCCAGCGACATGAGGATGGCGAACGGGCCCATCACCGGTCCGGCGAGCGCCGCGAAGATCGACTCCTGGTTCTCCGGGTTGCCGGCGCCCAGCCCGGTCTCCCCGACGCCCGCGTAGGAGATCACGGCGAGCGAGACGACCATGTAGATGGCCATGATGACCAGGACGGTCAGCGTCGCGGCGCGGCCCGGGATGCGGTCCGGGTCCTTGGTCTCCTCGTTCATGGTCAGCGTGACGTCCCAGCCCCAGAAGATGAAGATGGACAGCGAGACGCCAGCGGCGAAGGCGGAGAAGGACTCGATGGCGAGCGGGTTGAACCACTCCAGGGACACCGGCGTGGCGTCGAAGGCCGTGCCGTTGGCGACGTGGATGAACGCCGACACCGCGAACCAGCCCAACACCAGCAGCTGGAACGCCACCAGCACGTACTGGAACGTCTTCGTCGCGTGCAGGCCGCGGTAGGAGATCCAGCAGGCGCCGGCGATGAACACCAGCGTCGTGGGGATGTTGATCCACAGGTTGGTGGTCAGGTCCGCGATCGCCGCGTCCCCCGTCACCTGAGCGATCATCAGGTAGAAGAAGTCCACCGCCACGGCCGCCAGGTTGGAGAGCACGATGATCGTCGCGGCGACCAGGCCCCAGCCGCCCATCCACCCGATCCACGGCCCGAACGCGCGGGTCGCCCACGTGAACGAGGTGCCGGAGTCCGGCATGGCCTGGTTCAGCTCGCGGTAGCCCAGGGCCACGAGCAGCATCGGGATAAAGCCGGCCAGGAAGATCGCCGGCAGCTGGGTCCCCACCTCGGCGACCGTGGGGCCCAGCGCGGCCGTCAGGGTGTAGGCGGGGGCGATGCAGGACACGCCGATGACGACGGCGCCCAGGAGGCCGACCGCGCCCTTGCTGAGCCCCTTCTCGTGCAGGCCCCCGGTGTCCGGGGCGCCCTCGCGCGCGTTTCCCGTCGCGATGTTGGTCATGGTTCCTACCTTGCTGTGTCGGTGGGGCGAGCCCCGGGGGTTGGGGTGGCCGGACGCTAGGGCGCCGGCGGCTTGTAGCCGCGCGGCACGACGACGAGCGGAACGGGCAGGGCGCGCAGCATGCGCTGCGCGGTGCTTCCCAGGAACAGCCGGCGCTTGCGGGCGAGCCGGCTGGAGCCGACCACCGCGATCTCGCGGGGCTCCCAGTCGAGTGCCTCGACGGCCTCCTCGGCCGTGTCCGCGGCGGCCACCACGACGTCGGCGCGCACGCCGAGCGAGGCGACCACGGAGGCGACCGTTTCCTCGGTCTCCCGCGCCAGGTCGGCGCGGGCGCCGTCGTCATCGGCGCGGAGGTCCAGCTCGACGAGCGAGACGACGCGCAGCGGGACGTTACGCCGGACGGCGGCCGCCGCGGCGGTGCGCACGACGGCGGCCGCACCGGGACGGGTGCCGACGAACGCGGTGATCCGCGACGGGCCCTCCTGCGAGCGCTCGGGATCGGTCTCGCCCACGGGCGCCAGGGCGACCGGCACCGGGGACGAGTGGAGCAGGGCGCTCGCGACGCTGCCCGGGGTGAAGCGTCCGGTGATCCCGCGGCGCTGCGCGCCGACGACGATCGTTTCGGCGCCCGCCTCCGCGGCGATCTGCATGAGTCCCTCCGCCTCGGAGGCCGCGCTGCGTGCGACGACCCGGCACGGGACGCCCTCCGGCACGAGCGCCAGGGCCTCGGCGGCCCAGCGGTCCACCGTGTCCCCGAGGATGGTGCCGTAGCCGTGGTCGGTCCCCGGGTAGTGGGCGTCGAAGGGCGTGTGTTCGGGCAGGACGATCGCCAGGATCAGCTCGGCGGGGGCGCCGGCGGCGATGGAGGCCGCCAGGGCCACCGCCTCCGCACCGCGGCGGTCGGCCGTGTAGCCGACGACGAACGTTGACGCTCCCATGCTCAGGCCCCCGCCGGCTTCAGCCCGAACGCCGGGGCGGCGCCGTCGTAGGACTCGTCGTAGGCGCTGCCGTCGAGCTCGGCGGCGATGCGCGCGGCGGCGCGGCGGCCCATGCGGACGGCCCCATCGACGTGCTGGTAGCCGGCTCCGGCCAGGTCGGAGGACGCGAAGTGGACGGCGCCGACCGGGTCGGTCTGTCCCGGTCCGAAGCGGAGCAGCCCGCCGAGGTCGTAGCTGGTGGCGTAGGCGCCACGCGTCCACTCCTCCGAGCCGAAGTCCGACTCGTAGTAGACGTCGGGGTTCAGCGCCTCGTCGCCCAGGAACCCGGCGATCGAAGCGAGCACCCGCGCGCGGCGCTCCCCGGCGTCGAGGGCGAAGAGTTCGTCGGCCTTCACGTCGGAGACGAATCCGACGAGCGTGCCGCGGGAGTCGCCGTGGAACGTGTTGTCGTAGACCTCCTGGACCAGCGCGCCAGGTCCGAAGCAGGTCCCGGAGAGCCCCTTGTCGCGCCAGAACGGCGTCGGGTAGACGGCGTGGACCTTGATCACCAGGCCCATGGACTGGTGCTGGTGCGCCACCTGCTGGCGGCGCGGCAGGCACGGCTCGTAGGAGATGCGCGAGTAGAGGTTCGGCGGGACGGCCAGGATGGCGCGGCGGGCGCGGACGGTGGTGTCCGCGCCGTGGGCGGTGACGCCGTCGGCATCCCACTCGAGGCGGAGCACCGGGTTGTTCAGGTGCACCGCGTCCCCGAGCCGCTCGGCCATGGCCAGCGAAACGCCCTGCATGGTGCCCACGACGCGCCGGTCGAGGATGAACTCGTCGTCGACGAGGTGGGAAAACGCGCCCGCGGAGGCGGCCATCAGCACGGCCTGAAGGGCCGAGAAGGTGTGCGCCGGCTTGGTGAGCATGCCCCCCGCGATGAACATGCCGATGTTGTCGCAGGCGGCCTCGTCGCCGGACAGGCCACGCAACCAATGGTGGAAGGAGACGCGGTCCAGCTCGGCTGCCCGCGGGTGCTCCCAGGGGCGGTCGGGGTCGACCTCGGCCGCGAGGACGTCCAGCTCGGCCGTGAGGCGGCGCATCTCGGCGACGGTCGCCGCGTCCACCGGAAAGTCCTCTCCGGTGAATTCGGTGCGGGCGCCGTCGGGGGCGACGAAGACGGACGCGCCGGCCTTGTGCCGCTCGTAGGTCTCGATGCCGAGCTCCTCCAGCAGCGAGTACAGCGCGGTCTGGTCCGGGGAGATCCACTGTCCGCCGATCTCCAGGGTGGCGCCGCCGACCTCCCCCGTCCAGGTCCTGCCGCCGACGCGGTCGCGCGCCTCCAGCACCGCGACGGATTTTCCGGCCTTGCGCAGTTCGAGGGCGGCGGTGAGGCCGGTGGGTCCGGCGCCGATGATGACGACATCGCGATCGAGCGTTGCCATGGGTATCCACTACTTTCGTTGCGACGGAAATAAATGAACGTCATTCATTTATGGGAAGATCGTACAGGCTTCGGCCCTAGAATGTGAAGCACGCCACGTCAGGAGGGGTTACATGGCCATGGCACCGCAGGCCCGACGCGCGGGGCGGCCGCGCTCGGCCGTGCTGGGCCGTGCGCGGATCACGGCCGCCGCCCGGCGCATCATCGAGGCGCGCGGCTATCCGGCGCTGACCATGTCCGCCCTGGCGCGTTCCCTGGGGGTCTCCCCGTCCGCGCTGTACAACCACGCGGCCTCGAAGCAGCAGCTGCTGCAGTGGATCCAGGAGGACGTCATGGCCGGCGTCGACTCCTCCGGGTTCGGGCGGCTGCCGCTGGACGACGCGCTGCGGCTGTGGGCCACGTCCTACCGGGACGTCTTCGCCCGGCACGCCCCCCTGGTCCCGGTCATCGCGGTGTTGCCCGTCGCCGGATCCCCGCGGACCCTGCGGATGTACGAAGACGTCGCGGCCGGCTTCCTGGGCGCGGGTTGGGCCGAGGAGGACGTCGCCGCGGCCATCATCGCGACCGAGTCGTTCATCTTCGGCTCGGCCCTGGACGCGACGGCCCCGCTGGACATCTTCGACGCCGGCGAGCACGCGGCGCGGTTCCCCGCGTTCTCCGGCGCGGTGGCACGCCAGCGCGCGTCCGGGATGCCGTCGGCGGAGGCGGCGTTCGGGCTGGGCCTCGAGGCCCTGATCGCCGGGCTCATGACACGCGGGCCCGGCGGGCCGGCGGCGTCCCGGTCCTCGTCCTGACCGCCTTTCCTTGACCACGGGTCGGGTGCCGGAGCCATAATCGGGCTGGGCGCCAGGGCGGTGCCGCAGGGAAGATCCGGCGGCTGGCGCCGCCGGGGCAGAGGAGTCCTCGCATGACGAAATACCTGATCTCGTTCCCCGGAGACGCCATGGTGTTCCCCAAGGAGGACTTCGAGGCGGTCGCCGCGGCCGCGCACGCCGTCATCGACGAGGCCAAGGCCGCGGGCGTGTACGTCTTCGGCGGCGGGATCGACGAGGACGTGGACCCGGTGCTGGTGGCCGGCGACGGCACCGTCACCGAGGGGACGCACCCGGGCCACCGGGTGCCCAACGGCGGCTACACCGTCCTGGAGCTGCCCTCGCGGGAGGTGGCGATCGAGTGGGCGGCGAAGATCGCCGTCGCCTGCCGCTGCGCGCAAGAGGTCCGGCAGTTCCAGTACGACCCGGCCAGCTGACGGGGGAAACCCCTGCCGGGGACCGCCACCCGGCTACCGCGTCGAGAAGTGCCAGACGACGCCGATCGTCCACACGGAGGCGGCGAGCGCCGCGCAGCCGAACTCCACGAGGATGCCCAGGCCCGTGGCCTTGAGCGTGGCGGCGCTGGAGCGCAGCGCCGCCGGGAAGTCCCTGCGGCGCGCGTACTCGGACAGCAGCAGGCCGAGTCCGAAGCCCAGGAACAGTCCGACGACGGGCACGACGAACATGCCCACGACGCCGGCGACCAGGGCGACCGCGATGGATCCCCGGGGGACCTGCTGCCGCTGCAGGCTCCGACCGGTGAGGACGGCCGACGCGGACCAGCCGATCGAGGCGAGGACGATGCCGATCACCGCCGCCGTCCACGAGGCCGTGCTGCCGAGCACCCAGCCCCAGGCCAGCAGGGTCGCGATGGCCAGCCAGCTTCCCGGCAGGATCGGATAGACGGTTCCGATGACGGCCACCGCCAGGAGCAGGCCGGCGACGACGCTCACGATGATTTGGGTATCCACCGCACCAGTCTGCCACCGGGCGCCCCGGGGAACGTCCGCGGCGTCCCGAGAGTTATGTTGGGGTGAAGGCGGCGCGTCGCGCCCGCAGCAGACGCACGTTCGACGAACGAAGGAGCACCACCATGGGCATGTTCGACAAGCTGGTTCGCAAGGGTACGCAGATGGCGGGCCAGTACGTGAAGGAGCAGCTCAACCAGCGGTCCGGCGAACAGGGCCGGCAGCAGGGACAGGGCGGACAAGGCTACGGCCAGGGTCAGGGCTATGGCCAGGGATCCGGACACGGATCGGGACAGGCCGGCGGCTACGGCCAGGGCCAGCCGCAGGGCTACGGACAGCCGCAGGACGGATACCGGCAGGCGCCCCAGCAGCGTTCGGCCTACGGGCAGGGTCCCTCCGGACGCCCGTCGGGTGGGACCGCGGGTCCGGCGTCCGACGCGGACCAGGCGGCCATCGCCAAGTACCGGTACATGCTGCGCACCGCGCCCCCGGAGGACATGGAGCGCGCGCACCGCGAGGCGTTCGAGCGCCTGACGCCGCAGCAGCGCACCCTGCTCCAGACGGAGCTCGGCGAGCAGCTCCCCCCGGCCGAGCGCCCGCGTTCGGACCGGCCCGAGGACCTGGCCCGCGCGGCGACGCGCGCCGAGGTCTCGCGGCCCGGCTTCATGGAGAAGGTGCTCGGGCGCAGCGGCTCGGGCGGCGGGCGCGGCATGGCCGGCGGACTCGCCGCGGGCGCCGCGGGCGGGCTCGGCGTCGGGCTGATGGCCGGAGTGGCGGGCGCGTTCATCGGGTCGGCCGTGGCCGGGCCGCTCCTGGAGGGCTTCTCCGGCATGGGCGACCAGGTCGGCGACCAGTTGGCGGGTGCGGCCGAGGGCTTCGGCGGCGACTTCGGCGGAGTGGGCGAGTCGGTCGCGGGCATCGGCGACCAGGTGACGGGCGCCGGCGAGGAGATCACGGGGCAGGCCGGCGGCCTCCTCGACGGCTTCCTCGGCGGGGGCGCGGGGGGATTCTTCGGCGGGGACGCGCCCACGGACTGGGAGATCTGATCCGCGCCGTCCCGGACCGGGGACTTCCCGCCGAAGGAAATTGTTGAACAATCCGCCTCGCTGGTGCATCCTTGAAGGACCACCACAACGAGACGGAGATCACCATGTCCTTCATCGACCTCAACAGCGACGTCGGCGAGTCGTTCGGCAACTGGACCATGGGCGACGACGAGGCGATCTTCCGTTCCGTGTCAAGCGCCAACGTGGCCTGCGGATTCCACGCCGGCGACCCGTCGACGCTGGCCCGCACCTGTAGGGACGCCGTCGCCTCCGGCGTCACCATCGGCGCGCACGTCGGCTACCGGGACCTCTCCGGCTTCGGGCGGCGCTTCCTCGACTGCTCCCCCACGGAACTCGCCGACGATGTGCTGTACCAGCTCGGCGGGCTCGACGCCCTGGCCCGGACGGCCGGCGGCACCATCCGCTACGTCAAGCCCCACGGGGCCCTCTACAACGCGATCTTCTCCCACGAACCCCACGCCCGCGCCGTCGTGGACGCCGTCCGGGCCTTCGGCGGCGACCTCCCCCTGCTGCTGCTTCCCGGCTCCGTCGCGCTCACCATGGCGGAGGCCGCCGGCCTGCGCGGCGTCTCCGAGGCCTTCGCCGACCGGGCCTACAACCCCGACGGCACGCTGGTGTCCCGCCGCGAGGCGGGGGCCGTCCTCCACGACCCCGAGCAAGTCACCGCGAACATGGTGCGGCTGGCCACGGAGGGCAAGATCGTGGCCCGCGACGGCTCGGTCATCGCGACGGACGCCGAGAGCATCTGCGTGCACGGCGACACGGCGGGCGCCGTCGAGATGGCCGCGGCCGTGCGGGCCGGGCTCGTGGGCGCCGGCGTCGAGATCAAGAGCTTCGTGTGAGCGCGGCCGCGATCCGCTGGGCCGGCACGCGCGCACTGCTCGTGGAGCTCGAGCCGCTGGACGCCGTCCTGGAGCTGCACGGCCGGCTCCTCGCGGACCGGCTCCCCGGCCAGGTCGACGTGCTCGCCGCCGCCGGGACCGTGCTCATCAAGTTCGACACGCGCGCCAACGCCCTGCGCGGGCGCGACGCCGTCGCGCGGCTCGACCTGTCCGGCGCCGCCGGGCCGGGACGCGGCCGTCCCGCGCGCCCTGTCGAGATCGAGGTCGTGTACGACGGCGAAGACCTCGCCGAGGTCGGGCGGCTCACGGGGCTGGGCGCGGACGGCGTCGTCGCCGCGCACACCGGCCAGCTGTGGACCGCCGCGTTCGGCGGATTCGCCCCCGGTTTCGCCTACCTCGTCGGCGAGGACGGGTCCCTGGAGGTCCCGCGGCGCGGCACGCCGCGCACGGCCGTCCCCGCGGGCTCCGTGGCGCTGGCCGGGACGTTCTCCGCCGTCTACCCGCGGCAGTCCCCCGGAGGCTGGCAGCTCATCGGCCGCACGGCCGCGACCATGTGGGACCTGGACCGCGAACATCCGGCCCTGGTGCGGCCCGGCGACACCGTCCGCTACGTGGCGGCGCGCCAGCTGGTCTCCGTGAGCGACGCCCCGGTGGAGGGGCAGGTCGAAACCCCGGCGGTTGAGCCTGTCGAAACCCCGGTGGTTGAGCCTGTCGAAACCGAGCCTGTCGAAACCGGTCTCGACAAGCTCGACCAGCGAAACGACGAGCTCGACCAGCGACCCGACAAGCTCGACCAGCGACCTGGCCAGTCCGACAAGCTCGACCAGCGAACCGGCCAGTCCGACCAGCGCAACGACCCGCTCGAACCGCACACCTCCGGTTCCGGCCATCGGCTCGAGATCGTGTCCCCGGGACTGCATTCCCTGGTCCAGGACCTCGGCCGACCCGGCTACGGCGACCTCGGCGTGTCCGCCTGCGGCGCCGTCGACCAGCCCGCCGCCCGCCAGGCCAACCGCCTCGTCGGCAACCCGGCCGGCGACGCCGTCATCGAGACCGTCCTCGGGGGCCTCGAGGTCCGCGCCCGCGGCCCGCTCGTCCTGGCCCTGACGGGAGCCGAGACGCCCGCGGAGATCGAGGGCCCCCACGGCGCCCGCGAGGCCCCCGCACGCACGCCGTTCGCCCTCCACGACGGCGAGACGCTGTTGCTGGGCACCCCGGAGTCGGGGCTCCGCAGCTACCTGTCCGTCCGCGGCGGCATCGACGTCCCCGAGGTCCTGGGCAGCCGCTCCACGGACACCATGTCCGGCCTCGGTCCGGCGCCGCTCGCGGCCGGGGACGAGCTTCCGGTGGGCGCGCCCGGTCCGGGCCGCATCGTCGGCGCGCCCGAGCCGCCCACCGCCGGGTCCGCCTCCGCCGCCGCACCGGGCGCCACGACCCCCGGCGTCGCCACCCTGCGCGTCATCCCGGGACCGCGGGACGACTGGTTCGGCCCGGGCGGCCTCGCGGCGCTGACCGCTCAGGTGTGGGAGGCGACCAGCCAGTCCAACAGGATCGGCGTGCGGCTCGCCAGCGACCCGTCCGGGGGCCCGCTGCGGCGGGTCCGCGACGGGGAGCTGGCCAGCGAGGGCGCCGTCGCCGGGTCCCTGCAGGTCCCGCCGTCGGGCCTGCCCGTCCTGTTCCTCGCCGACCACCCGGTGACCGGCGGCTATCCCGTGATCGCCGTCGTCGTGCCGGAGGACCTGCCCGCCGCCGCGCAGCTGGCGCCCGGCACCGGGGTCCGGTTCTCCGTCGTCGACCCGGACACCCTGCTGCCCCTCGACGTCCCGTCCACAGCCCCCGAATCGCCCGAAGGAAACCAGCCATGAAAAAGGTCCTGATCGCCAACCGCGGGGAGATCGCCGTGCGCATCGCGCGCGCCTGCTCCGACGCGGGCCTCGTCTCCGTCGCCGTCTACTCGGAGCCCGACGCCGATGCGCTGCACGTGCGCCTCGCCGACGAGGCCTACGCACTCGGCGGTTCCTCCGGCGCGGAGACCTACCTCAACATCCCGAAGCTGCTCGACGCCGCGTCGCGGGCCGGCGCCGACGCCGTCCACCCGGGCTACGGGTTCCTCTCCGAGAACGCCGACTTCGCGCAGGCCGTGACCGACGCCGGCCTGGCGTGGATCGGCCCGGCCCCGCAGGCCATCCGCGACCTCGGGAACAAGGTGACCGCCCGCGAGATCGCCGTCCGCGCCGGTGCGCCGCTGGTCCCCGGCACGGATGGGCCGGTCGCCGACGCCGGCGAGGTCCGCGCCTTCGCGGAGGCCCACGGGCTGCCCGTCGCGATCAAGGCGGCCTTCGGCGGCGGCGGCCGCGGGCTGAAGATTGCGCGACGGATGGAGGACGTGGAGGACGCGTTCGAGTCCGCGGTCCGCGAGGCGACCATGGCGTTCGGCCGCGGCGAGTGCTTCGTCGAACGCTTCCTGGACAAGCCGCGCCACGTCGAGGCGCAGGTCCTCGCGGACACCCACGGCAACGTCGTCGTCGTGGGCACCCGCGACTGCTCGCTGCAGCGCCGCAACCAGAAGCTGGTCGAGGAGGCGCCCGCCCCGTTCCTGACGGACGGGCAGCGCTCCCGCATCCACGCCTCCGCGAAGGCGATCTGCCGCGAGGCCGGCTACACGGGCGCGGGAACGGTCGAGTACCTGGTGGCCCCCGACGGCGTCATCTCCTTCCTCGAGGTCAACACCCGCCTCCAGGTGGAGCACCCGGTCTCCGAGGAGACCACCGGGGTGGATCTGGTGCGCGAGCAGTTCCGCATCGCGGACGGGCTGCCGCTCTCCCTCACGGAGGACCCGGCCCCGCGCGGCCACGCCTTCGAGTTCCGGCTCAACGCGGAGGATCCCGCGCACGGCTTCCTGCCCTCCCCCGGCGTCGTCGAGGCCTTCGAGGCACCGACCGGGCTGGGCATCCGCGTGGACACCGGAGTCCGCTCCGGCTCCACCGTCCCGGCGGAGTACGACTCGCTGCTGGCCAAGCTGATCGTGTGGGGCGAGGACCGCCCGCAGGCGCTGCGCCGGGCCCGCGCGGCCCTCGACGAGCTGGTGATCCGCGGCCTGCCGACCGTGGTGCCGTTCCACCGCGCCGTCGTTCGCGACCCGGCGTTCACGGCCGCCGACCGGCTCGGCGTGCACACGACCTGGATCGAGTCCGAGTTCGCCGCCACGCTGGCCGCGTCGGAGCACGTCGCGGCCGCCGCCCCCGGGGCCGCGCGCGAGACCATCACCGTGGAGCTCGACGGCAAGGCCGTCCAGCTGGGGCTTCCGGCCCGGCTGCTGGCCGCACTCATGAGTGGCGGCGGCGCGGCCGGAGCCGCCGGGGCGGCCGACGGCGCAGCCGCGGGATCCGCCGACGGCGAGCTCTCCGCGCCGATGAACGGCAATCTGGTCAAGTGGTTGGCGGAGGACGGCGCGGAGGTCGCGGCCGGCGATCCCGTGGCCGTGCTCGAGGCGATGAAGATGGAGACCACGGTCGCCGCACACCGCGCCGGGACGCTGGCCCGGTCCGCGCGCGAGCCGGGCGCCGCCGTCGTCCGGGGCGAGTCGCTGGCCACCATTGCCTAGCGCCCTCCCGCGCCGGCGGGATCCGGCATGAACGAAGCCAGGGGCCGGTAGATTGGTGGGTATGCCGATGATGTCGATGCTGGGTCCCGCCGAACACGCCCACACGGGCGCGTGGATCGCGTCCGTGCTGCGCGCCCGCATCGCCGGCGGACAGCTGACCCCCGGATCCAAGCTGTCCGAGCACGCGCTGTCGGCGGCGCTCGGGGTTTCCCGCAACACGCTGCGCGAGGCGTTCACGGTCCTCGCCGGGGAATCGATGGTCGACCGCATCCCCAACCGCGGCGTGTTCGTCGCCTCGCCGGGCGCGGAGGACGTGCGGGAGATCTACCGCGTGCGCCGGATGATCGAGCCGGCCGCCGTGCTGTGGGGCGAGACGACGCCGGAGGCCCTGGACGACATGGACGCCATCATCGCCCGGGCGCTCGCGGCGCGCGCCGCCGGCTCCGTCCCGGACATGGCCGACGCGAACCAATCGCTCCACCGGGCCGTGGTCGCGCTGTCGGGCAGCCAGACCCTCGAGACGCTCATGGCGCGCGTCCTGGCCCAGATGCGGCTGGTCTTCCACTCCATGGCCGCCGCCCCCGACTTCCACAGCCACTACGTGGACCGCAACGCCGAGCTGGTGGCCCGCCTGCGGGCCGGCTCGCGCGGGGAGGCGGCCGCCGGCCTGCGCTCCTACCTGGACGCGGCCGAGGCCGAGCTGCTCGGGCACCTGGAGCACGCGGGCTCCCGCGCCGCCGGATCCTGACGGCGCGCCTCCCGTCCTTCCCGTGGCCCGGCGGCCGCTAGCGACCGTCCAGGGCCGCGGCGAGGATGATTTCGGCCGCGGCGCGGGCCTCGCCGGCCGCGTCGGTGGTGCCCGAGATGGCGGCGGTCGTCTGCGCCCCCTCGGCCAACAGGGCCAACTGCGGGGCCAGCCAGCCGGGTCCGCCCGCCTCCGCCACCAGTCCGGCGAGGTACCCCCTGAAGGCGTCCTTATGGGCGCGGGCGAACCGGACCACCTCGGGCCACGTGCCCCCGAGCTCCCCGAAGACGTTGATGAAGCTGCAGCCGCGGAACGTCTCCTCGGCGAACCAGTCGGCGAGGAAGTCGTAGACCGCCAGCAGGCGCGTGCGCGGATCGGGCGCCGCCTCGACGCGCGCCGCCAACCCCCGCATCCACACCTCGTGCCGTTGCGCCAGGACGGCCACCAGCAGTTCCCGCTTGGAGGGGAACAGCCCGTAGAGCCGCTTCAGCGACACGCCCGCCGCCGTGCGAAGATCGTCCATGCCGACGGCGTGGACCCCCCGCTCGTAGAACAACCGGTCCGCCACGTCGACCAGCTGCCTCTGGTCAGGGGAAAGTTCCATGGACCCATCGTACTTGCCCGGAGAACAATCGTTCTCTAGGCTGGAGAGACTCGCGAGAACGATAGTTCTCGCTGTCCAGCGAAGGGAATCTGCAATGGGCTTCATCACGGTGGGACAAGAGAACAGCGACAAGATCGAGCTCTACTACGAGGACCACGGCGCGGGACAGCCGGTCGTGCTGATCCACGGCTACCCCCTCAACGGCGCCTCCTGGGAGAAGCAGACGGCGGCCCTCCTCGAGGCCGGGCACCGCGTCGTGACGTACGACCGCCGGGGGTTCGGCGCGTCCAGCAAGCCCACGGAGGGCTACGACTACGACACGTTCGCCGCCGACCTGAACACCGTCATGGAAGCCCTGGACCTCCGCGACGCCGTGCTGGTCGGGTTCTCCATGGGCACCGGCGAGGTGGCGCGCTACCTGTCCACCTACGGTTCCGGCAGGGTGGCCAAGGCCGCGTTCCTCGGATCGCTCGAGCCCTTCCTGCTCCAGACCGCGGACAACCCCACGGGCGTGCCGCAGTCGGTCTTCGACGGACTGGCCGAGGCGGTCACCGCAGACCGCTATGCCTTCTTCGGGCAGTTCTTCAGGGACTTCTACAACGCGGACACCTTCCTGGGCACCGACCGCCTCAGCCAGGAGGTCGTCGACGCCAGCCGGGCGGTCGCGGCCGGCTCGGGGGCGGTCGCCTCGGTGGCCGCCCAGCCGACCTGGCTCACCGACTTCCGCGGCGACGTCTCGAAGATCGACGTCCCGGCGCTGATCGTCCACGGCACGGCGGACCAGATCCTGCCCATCGACTCCACGGGCCGCGAATTCGCCAAGGCCCTTCCGGGCGCCACGTACCGCGAAATCGAGGGCGCTCCCCACGGCATGCTCTGGACGCATGCGGGCGAGGTCAACGGGATCCTTCTGGAGTTCCTGGCCCGCTGACCCGCACGACGTCGGCCGCTCCTTGGGGGGGCGGCCGCCGTCGGCGCGGATGGGTGCCGTGGACACCAACGCCGCGCGTAGCCGTGGCCACCACTGCGGCCGCGGCTACGGCTACGGCACCAGGTAGTCGCTGTCCCGCGCGTCGGTGACCAGCATGTGCCCCGGCGCGTGGCCGATGGCCAAAGCCGGGTGGGACTCCATCACGGCGGCCTGCGGCGTGACGCCGCACGCCCAGAACACCGGCAGGTGGCCCTCGGGAATCTCGACCGGCTCGCCGAAGTCGGGGCGCCCGAGGTCGGCGATGCCCAGCTCGCCGGGGTGGCCGACGTGCACGGGGGCCCCGTGCACCGCCGGGTAGCGCGAGGTGATCCGCACGGCGTCCGCGACCTGCCCCGCCGGGACCGGGCGCATCGAGACGACCAGCGGTCCGGACAGCGAGCCGGCCGGCTCGCACCGCACGTCGGTCCGGTACATCGGCACGTTCACACCCTGGTCGATGTGCGCGACGCGCACGCCGCCATCCTGCAGCGCCGCCTCGAAGGTGAAGCTGCAGCCGACGATGAACGTGACCAGGTCCTCGCGCCAGTATCCCGTGATGTCGGTCGGCTCGTCGGCCAGCACGCCGTCGCGGTAGACCGCGTATTTCGGCACGTCGGTGCGGATGTCGCCGCCGGCGAGCAGCGCGCCGGTGGTCTCGCCGGCGTCGAGCACGCCCAGGATCGGGCACGGCTTCGGGTTGCGCTGGGCGAAGAGCAGGACGTCGAACGCCTGGGCCTGCGGCACGATGATCAGGTTGGCCTGCGCGTAGCCGCGGGAGTAGCCGGCCGTCGGGGTGACGAGTCCCCCGCGGAAGGCCTCCCGGGCGGCCGCGGGACTGAGGTCCGCTACGCCCACAGCTTCACCAGTCCCGCAATGGAGTTGTAGCCAAGGAAGAGGGTCAGCAGCCAGGTGGCGAACCCGACTCCCAGGAGCCACTTCGGGTACGCGTAGCCGTGGAGCAGGTCCCGCCGGCGCCAGGCAACCCACAGCAGCACGCCGAAGCCGACCGGGAGAATCAGGCCGTTGAAGGCGCCCGCGAAGATCAGCAGCTGCTGCGGGGCCTGCCCGAGGAAGAGGTAGACCACGGCGCAGAAGGCGATGAACGCCACGGTGATGAGGTTGCGCTTGCGTTCGGAGGTCTTGGACGTGGTGATGAAGGAGACCGAGGTGAACGCCGCTCCGATGACGGAGGTCAGGGCCGCGGCCCAGAGCACGACGCCGAAGAGCCGCATGCCGATCTCACCGGCGGCGGCACCGAACGCGTCGGCGGCCATGTTGTCGCCCGCCAGGGTGACGCCTCCGGCCACGACGCCGAGGATGGCGAGGAAGAGCAGGACGCGCATGACGCCGGTGACGATGATGCCCAGCACGGAGCTGCGGGTGATCTCGCGGACGTGCTCGACGCCGGTGGCGCCCGAGTCCAGCATGCGGTGGGCGCCGGCGTACGTGATGTAGCCGCCGACGGTGCCGCCCACCAGGGTGGTGATGATCAGGAAGTCGATCTCCTCCGGCAGGACGGTGTTCTTCAGCGCCTCGCCGAGGGGCGGGGCCGCGACGATCGCCACGTAGATCATCAGGAGGATCATGACGGCACCCAGGAGCACGACGATCCGGTCCAGGGCCATGCCGGCCCGCTTGCTGACGAACACGAGGATCGCGATGAGGGCGGAGATCGCACCGCCGATCTTCGGATCCAGGCCCATCATGGCGTTGGCGCCCAGCCCGGTGCCGGCGATGTTCCCGATGTTGAAGACGATCCCGCCGAGGAACACCAGGCCGGCGAGGAACCAGCCGATGCCCGGCAGCACCCGGTTGCCGAGCTCCTGGGCGCGCATCCCCGAGACGCCGACGACGCGCCAGACGTTCATCTGCACGGCGATGTCCACGAGGATCGAGACCAGGATGGCGAACGCGAACGCGGCGCCGATCTGCACGGTGAAGACCGTGGTCTGGGTGATGAAGCCGGGTCCGATGGCGCTCGTCGCCATGAGGAACATGGCCCCCAGGAGGGCGGTGCGCCGTCCGGAGGCACTCAGCTTCGGCTTGACGTCGGTTTCGTTGGCGCCGGTCTCTGACATGGGTCCATCCATCCGGTACGGGTGACGACTGTCACAGGGTTGTTCCAAGGAACCCTACAGGTTGTTCAACAATTTAGGCAAGGGATTGTTCAACAACCGTCCGGATGACACTGATGCCGGATGAGTCCGTGGCCGCCCGACCCGCGGGCGGCCACGGGCGTTTCGCCTAGTCCCGGGCCGCCGCGCTCAGCCGCACGACGGCGGCCGACTTCGCGCCCAGCCACAGCCCGGCACCCTGCGGCAGCGCCGAGGACGTGGCGAAGGCGACCTCGCCGGCGACACGGCGCAGCTCCACGGTCCGATCCTCTGCGGCGAGGTTGACCACCACGGCCAGCGGGCCACGGTAGAGGACCAGCCAGCGCTCGTCCTCGTCGAAGTCGACGCCTCCCGGCCAGACGGGGGCGGTCAGCGCCGGCTCGATCCGGCGCAGTGCGAGCAGCTCCCGGTACAGCGCCAGCATCCGCGCGTGGTCCCCGGAACCGGGCTCGGACCAGTCCAGCTTCGAGTTGCTGAACGTCGACTCGTCCTGCGGGTTCGGCACGACGGCGGGGTCCCACCCCATGCGCTCGAACTCCGCCAGCCGGCCCTCGGCGGTCGCCTTCCCCAGTTCGGGCTCCGGGTGGGAGGTGAAGAACTGCCACGGCGTCGACGCGGCGAACTCCTCGCCCATGAAGATCATCGGCGTGAACGGCGCGGTCAGGTTCAGCACCGCCGCCAGCGCCAGCTCGTCGTAGCCGAGGGACGCGGTCAGCCGGTCGCCGGCCGCGCGGTTGCCGATCTGGTCGTGGTTCTGTGTGCAGACCACGAGCTGCCGCGGCTCGACGCGCCCCAGGTCGATGGGCCGGCCGTGGCGCCGCCCCCGGAAGGAGGACCAGGCGTCGTCGTGGAAGAAGCCCGCGGTGAGGACCTTCGCGAGGGCCCCGACGGACTCGAAGTCCGCGTAGTAGCCCTCCGTCTCGCCCGTGAGGTTCACGTGCACCGCGTGGTGGAAGTCGTCGCTCCACTGGCCCTCGAGCCCGTAGCCGTTCACGTCGCGGGGCTGGATGAGCCGGTCGTTGTTGAGGTCGGACTCCGCGATCAGGAACAGGTCCCGGCCGGTTTCCTCGGCCAGTTCCTCCGTGGCGGCGGCGAGCTCCTCCAGCAGGTGCACCGCGCGCTCGTCCTTCAGCGCGTGCACCGCGTCCAGGCGCAGCCCGTCCACGCGGTAGTCGCGCATCCACATCAGCGCGTTCTCGACGATGTAGGACCGGACCTCGTCCGATCCGGGGCCGTCCAGGTTCACGGAGTCGCCCCACGTGTTCGCGTTGCCCTGCGTGAGGTACGGGCCGAACCGCGGCAGGTAGTTCCCGCTGGGGCCGAGGTGGTTGTAGACGACGTCCTGGATGACGCCCAGCCCGTGGCGGTGGGCCGCGTCGACGAACCGCTGGTACGCCGCGGGCCCGCCGTAGGTCTCCTGGACCGCGTACCAGAGCACGCCGTCGTAGCCCCAGTTGTGGGTGCCGTTGAACGCGTTGACCGGGAGCAGCTCCACGAACGCCACGCCGAGGTCCGCCAGGTACCCCAGGCGCTCCGCCGCGGCGTCGAGCGTCCCCTCGGGGGTGAAGGTGCCCAGGTGGAGCTCGTAGATCGCGCCCCCGTCCAGGCCCGGCGAGACCCACCCCTCGTCGCCCCACTGGTGCGCGGCGGCGTCGAACGTGCGGGACAGCCCGTGCACGCCGTCCGGCTGGCGGCGGGACCGCGGGTCCGGGAGCGGTTCCTCGGCGCCGTCGATCAGGTAGCCGTAGTCCACCTCGCCCGCGGGTGCGGCGGCGGCCGGCGTCCACCAGCCGCCCCCGGCCTCGCGGAGGGGGATCGGGTCCCCGCCGGCCAGGAGCGAGACCCGGCCCGCGTCCGGCGCCCAGACGTCGAACGGCTTCCTCATCGTGCGTCCTCCTTCACCAGCAGCGCGGCCGGATAGGTTTCGAAGACCTCGCGGGCGGGGATCCGGCCGTCGCAGGACAGCTCCCGGCCCGTGATGACGTCCCGGTAGGTGCCGGGGTCGAGCAGCACGGCGGTGTCCCGCCAGCCGCCCGCGCGCTCGAGGCCCAGCGGCAGGCGGGTGACCAGCGTGATCGCCCCGCCGCGGTCGAACGCGAACAGGTGCTCTGCGGCCTCGCCCTCGACGGCGACCGCCTCGTAGCCCTCGAAGAACTCGGGGCGGGCGCGCTTGAGCCGCAGGGCGCGGCTGATCAGCAGCATCTTCGCCGCGGCGTCGTTCGCGACCGCGGGCGGCTCAGCCTCCCGCAGGGCGTCCAGGCGTTCCGCGCGGGCCGCGAAGTCCACGGGCCGGCGGTTGTCCGGGTCCACCAGCGAGTGGTCCCAGCGCTCCGTGCCCTGGTAGACGTCGGGGACGCCGGGCATGGTGAGCTGGACCAGCTTGGCCGACAGGGAGTTGGAGCGGCCGGCGGGCGTGATCCGGTCGACGAGCCCGTTGACGATCCGGTTGACCTCGGGGTGGTCGAACGCCGCGTCGACGGCGGCGTGCAGGCCCTCCTCGAACTCGGCGTCGGGCGCGGTCCAGCTGGTGCTGTTGCCGGCCTCGCGGGCCGCCTTCTCGGCGTAGGCGTGGGCCCGCTCGCGGGAGATCGGCCAAGAGCCGACGGAGGCCTGCCACAGCAGGTCCGCGAACGGCAGGTCGCCCAGCGGCGCCAGCGCGTCCAGCGCGGCGAAGACCTCGGCCCACTCCCCGGGCGTCTCGGAGAGCACGCTGATGCGGGCGCGCGTGTCCTCGCTGCGCTTGGTGTCGTGCGTGGACAGCGTCGTCATGGACAGCGGCTGCCCGAGCTGCCGGGCGGCGAACTTGGTGTGCAGGTCGAACGGCTCGATCGCGAACACGGACGGGTCCGCGCCGACCTCGTTGAGCGACGTCAGGCGCGTGAAGCGGTAGAACGCGGTGTCTTCCACGCCCTTGGCCATCACCATGCCGGAGGTCTGCTGGAAGCGCGTCGCCAGTTCCGTCTCGCCGTCCGCGGCGGCCAACAGCGGGTGCAGCGCCGTGAGGGTCTCGGCGAGGTCCGGGCGGTGGACGCGCGCCGCGATGATCGCCTCCTCGAGGTGCTCCGCGCCGACGGGCAGGTAGCTGCGGTAGACCGGGAAGCAGCTGAGCACCTCGGCCAGCGCATCGGCCGCGGCGTCGGGATCCAGCCCGGATCCGGCCGGGATGAGCCGGGTCAGCCGCAGGACCTCGGACCGCAGCAGGCCGTCGGCGATCGCCCGCTTGGTGTCGTGGATCATCGGCGCGTAGCGCTCGCGCGGCGCCACCTCGCTGAGGATCTCGCGGCCCGCGGGGTCCACGAACAACCGGTCGACGTCGGCCAGCGCGTCGTAGCCGGTGGTGCCCTCGCACGCCCAGTTCTCGGGCAGCTTCTCCCCCGGCTCGAGGATCTTCTCCACCAGCACGTAGGCGCCGCCGGTCAGTTCGCGGAGCCGCTCCAGGTACCCGGCCGGGTCGGCCAGCCCGTCCGGGTGGTCGATGCGCAGCCCGTCGACGAGGCCCTCGTCGAACCAGCGCTTGATCTCGGCGTGCGTCTCGTCGAAGACCCAATCCACCTCCACGCGCACGCCGGCGAGCGTGGTGACGCCGAAGAACCTGCGGTAGTTCAGCTCGCTGTCGGCGCGGCGCCAGTTGACCAGCTCGTAGTGCTGCCGCCCGTGCACGGCCCGCGGATCCTCGCCCGCGGAGGCCGTGCCCGGCGCCACGGGGAGCCGGTGGTCGTAGTAGTGCAGCTCGAAGCCGGCGTCCGCGGGCTCCAGGCGCAGCTGGGCGTGCTCGTCGTCGCCGTCGCCGAGGATCGGCAGGCGGAGTTTGCCGCCGGCCGCGTCCCAGTCGACGTCGAAGGCCTCGGCGTAGCGCGAGGAGCGGCCGCCCTTCAGCAGGTCCCACCACCACGGGTTCTGCGACGGCGTCGCAATGCCCATGTGGTTCGGGACGATGTCCACCAGCACGCCGAGGTCCGCGGCGCGCGCGGCGGCGGAAAGGGCCCGCAGGCCCTCGATGCCGCCGCGCGCCGGGTCCACGCGGGTCGGGTCGGTCACGTCGTAGCCGTGGTCGGAGCCCTCCTCCGCGGTGAGGATCGGCGACAGGTAGATCCAGTCGACGCCGAGGTCGCGCAGGTAGGGCACGACGGCGGCGGCGTCGAACAGCGTGAAGCCGGGCCGGATCTGCAGCCGGTACGTCGACAGCGGGTGCCTCATGCGGAGGTTTCCCGGTTCTTCGCGCCGGCCAGCGCCGCCAGCGAGGCGGCCACCGAGTGGTCCGGGTCCGCGTCGTCCTGCTCGTGGGCCCGCAGGACCAGCATGGAGCGCCCGACGACGGTCACCTTGCTGCCGGCCGCCACCGGCTCGGCGTCGGCGTACGCCCCGGCCGTATCGATGACCTGGTCCCACACGGCGCCGTACTCCTCGGACGGCAGGGCGAACTCGACGTCCTCGTGGTGCGGGTTGAAGAAGAGCAGGAAGTTCAGGTCGCGGATCTGCTGGCCGCGGCTGTCCGTCCCGGCGATGCCGTGGCCGTTGAGGAACACGCCCACGGAGGCCGCGATGTCCGCGTCCCAGTCGGCCGGCGTCATCGGCCGCCCGTCGGCGGAGAGCCACTGGATGTCGGGGAGGTCCTCGCCGTCCGCCCGCTCGACCGGCCGCCCGTCGAAGAACCGGCGGCGGCGGAAGGTCGGGTGCTCCGCGCGCAGCTTGTTCACCGCGGCCGTGAACTCCAGCAGCGGCTGGTCCAGCTCGTCCCAGTGGATCCAGCTGAGCTCGGAGTCCTGCGCGTACGTGTTGTTGTTGCCGTCCTGGGTGCGCCCCAGCTCGTCGCCGTGGGCGATCATCGGCACGCCCTGGGACAGCAGCAGCGTGGCCAGGAAGTTGCGCTGCTGGCGCGCGCGCAGCGACTGGACCTCCGGGTCGTCCGTGGGCCCCTCGGCCCCGCAGTTCCAGGAGCGGTTGTGGGATTCGCCGTCGTTGTTGTCCTCGCCGTTGGCCTCGTTGTGCTTCTCGTTGTAGGAGACCAGGTCCCGGAGCGTGAAGCCGTCGTGGGCGGTGACGAAGTTGATGGACGCGACCGGGCGGCGGCTGGAGTGCTCGTAGAGGTCGGCCGATCCGGTGATGCGGGACGCGAACTCGCCCAGCGTGGAGGGCTCTCCGCGCCAGAAGTCGCGGACCGTGTCGCGGTACTTGCCGTTCCACTCCGTCCACTGCGGCGGGAAGTTGCCCACCTGGTAGCCGCCGGGGCCAATGTCCCACGGCTCGGCGATGAGCTTGACCTGCGAGACCACCGGGTCCTGCTGGATGAGCTCGAAGAAGGTCGAGAGCTTGTCGACGTCGTAGAACTCGCGCGCCAGGGTCGAGGCCAGGTCGAAGCGGAAGCCGTCGACGTGCATCTCGGTCGCCCAGTAGCGCAGGGAATCCATGAGCAGCTGCAGGGAGTGCGGGCTGCGCACGTTCAGCGAGTTGCCGGTGCCGGTGTAGTCCATGTAGTACCGCTTGTCGTCGTCCATCAGGCGGTAGTAGGACTGGTTGTCGATGCCGCGGAAGGACAGCGTCGGGCCCAGGTGGTTGCCCTCGGCGGTGTGGTTGTAGACGACGTCGAGGATGACCTCGATGCCGGCCAGGTGCAGCGTGCGCACCATGGCCTTGAACTCCTGGACCTGCTGGCCGGTCTGGCCGGTGGAGCTGTAGGTGTTCTGCGGCGCGAAGAAGCCGATGGTGTTGTAGCCCCAGTAGTTGGAGAGCCCCTGGTCCTGCAGCGTGCTGTCGTTGACGAACTGGTGCACGGGCATCAGCTCGATCGCGGTGACGCCGAGCTTCTGCAGGTGCGCGATCACCGACGGGTGCGCGACGCCTGCGTACGTCCCGCGCTGTTCCTCGGGGACGTCGGGGTGGAGCTCGGTGAGGCCCTTGACGTGCGCCTCGTAGATGACCGACTGGTGGTAGGGCGTCTTGGGCTTGCGGTCGCCGTCCCAGTCGAAGAAGGGGCTGACGACGACGCCGAGCATCATGTGCGGGGCCGAGTCGTCGTCGTTGCGGGAGTCCTCGTCGCCGAAGTGGTAGCCGAAGAGCGCGGGATCCCAGTCGATCTCCCCGTGGACGGCCTTGGCGTACGGGTCCAGCAGCAGCTTGTTGGGGTTGCAGCGGTGCCCGTTCTCCGGGTCGTTGGGCCCGTCCACGCGGAAGCCGTACTTCTGCCCGGGGATGGTCTGCGGGAGGTAGCAGTGCCAGACGAAGCCGTCGACCTCGACCATCTCGATGCGGGTCTCCTGACCCTCGTCGTCGAACAGGCAGAGCGTGACGGACTCGGCGACCTCGCTGAAGAGGGCGAAATTGGTGCCGTTGCCGTCATAGGTGGCGCCCAGCGGGTAGGCGTCTCCGGGCCAAACTTCCATGACATCTCCTTGACCGAGGCACCGCTTCGTGGTGCCTGTGATAAACGGGCGTGGCTGTGTGTTTCCCGGCTCAACGATATAGGGCGCCGCGGCCGCCGGGAGCCACCTGCGGTGTGGCGTCCCGGGAAGGCACCTGGACCCGGGCGCTCGGATCCGCGCGTCTAGACCCAGGGGACCAGTCCCTGGGAGTGCTCGAAGACCAGCGAGGTCTGCGTGGAGGCGACGGCGGGATTCGCGGACAGGTTGTCCAGCACGAACTGGCGCACGTCGTTGGAGTCCTTCACGGCCACGTGGATGAGGAAGTCGTCCGTGCCGCCGAGGAAGAACAGCTGGGTCACACCCGGCTTGGCGCGGATCTCCTCCGCGAAGGAGGACATCAGGTGGCGGGCACCGGCGCGGATGCGGACGAAGATCAGGGCCTCCAGGGCGTGGCCGAGCACCTCCGGGTCGATGTCCAGCGTGAACCTGCGGATGACCCCCGATGCGCGCAGCGCCGTCACCCGCGCCAGGCACGTCGACGGGGCTATGCCGAGCTCCTCGGCGAGCGAGGAGTTGGTGCGCCGGGCGTTCTCGGACAGCATGCGCAGCAGCCCCCGGTCGATCTCGTCGAGCTCGACCCGGCGGTGCCGAAGATTTTTCGCTGTGGCCGCCATCACAAACCCCTTACCCCGCAACACCTCATCGAATGGAGGCATTCTACCGAAGATTATTCCGCGTAACATCCCTGAAACCGCAGAAAACCCTACGCTGGTGGGGAGAGATGCGCACGGGGCCGCGGCGGAGGCCACCGCACGCCGCCCCGGCACCCACCCGCACGAAACCCACACCACACCCACGGTTCAGGAGTCCCAGATGATCATCGGCGTCCCGAAGGAAATCAAGAACAACGAGTTCCGGGTGGCCATCACGCCGGCCGGCGTGTCCGAGTTCGTGGCCCGCGGCCACGAGGTGGTCGTCGAGGCCGGCGCCGGCGTCGGCTCCGGCATCCCCGACGAGGTCTACGTGGGGGCGGGCGCGCGCATCGCGGCGGACGCCGACGCCACGTGGGACGCGGCCGAACTGGTGCTCAAGGTCAAGGAGCCCATCGCGGACGAGTACCACCGGATGAAGCCGGGCCAGATCCTCTTCACCTACCTGCACCTCGCCGCGTCGCGCGAGTGCACGGAGGCACTGGTCCGGGCCGGCACCACCGCGATCGCCTACGAGACTGTCACCGCGGGCCGGGGCCTGCCGCTCCTGGCCCCGATGTCCGAGGTCGCCGGGCGGCTCGCCGCCCAGATCGGCGCCGTGCACCTGCAGCAGCCCAACGGCGGCGCGGGCATCCTCATGGGCGGCGTGCCCGGCACGCGTCCGGCGAAGGTCGTCGTCATCGGCGGCGGCGTCGCCGGCGAGAACTCCGCCGTCGTCGCGGCGGGCATGGGGGCCGACGTCACCATCATCGACATCAACCTGGCCCGGCTCAAGGAGATCGACACGGCCCACCAGGGGCGCATCAAGACGCTCGCGTCCTCCCCCTTCACCATCGCCGGCGAGGTCGCGGCAGCCGACCTCGTCATCGGCTCCGTGTTGATCCCCGGCGCAGCGGCCCCGAAGCTGGTCACCCGGGAGATGGTGGCGCAGATGCGCCCCGGCTCCGTGCTGGTGGACATCGCGATCGACCAGGGGGGTTGCTTCGAGGGCTCCCGCCCCACCACGCACGCCGACCCGATCTTCAAGGTCCACGACGCCGTGTACTACTGCGTCGCCAACATGCCCGGCGCCGTGCCGCAGACCGCCACGGCGGCGCTGACCAACGCGACGCTCCCCTACGCCCTGCGCATCGCCTCCAAGGGCTGGAGGCAGGCCCTCCGCGAGGACGCCGGACTGGCCAACGGCCTGAACGTGCACGCCGGCAAGGTCACGTTCGCCTCCGTCGCGCAGGAGTTCGGCCTGGAGCACCTCGCGACGGAGTCGCTGCTCGCGGGCGCCGCCGTCTAGTCCCCGCGGCCCGGTGGTCGGCCCTGGCGCCGCCGGTGCCGGATCCACGCGGCCGTCGCCACGCCGACCACGACGGCGCCGGCCGCGATCCACTGCCAGCCCAGCGCCAGCCACGCGTAGAAGACGGCCATGCCCACGGTCGCGTAGATCAGCGCCCAGAGCAGGCATCCGAGCACGACGGCGGGAAGGTAGCGCGCCAGGGGCATCCGGGAGATCCCCGCGCTCGCGTTGACGGCGGTTTGGACGCCAATGGTCAGGAACGACACGGGCACCGCGAGGATGCCCCAGCGGTCCATAAGGCGCCGGGCGCGCAGGTACACCGGGCCCTCGAGGAGATGCTCGAACCGGGAGTTCCGCACGCCGGCGGCGAGGCCCCGCCCGATCCAGTAGGTGGAGTTGGCGCGCAGCATCGCCCCCGCGAAGAGGAACGCGAACGTCCAGCCGAAGGGGGCGTCGCGGATCCAGTCCATGCCCCCACGGTAGCCGCCCGCCGGTTCGGCGGCCCCGGCCGCTACGGGACGGACTTGATGCGGTAGACCAGCGCGGCGCCGGCGAGGCCGATCGCGGCCGCCAGGACGAAAAGCGCGGTGTAGCCGCCGAGGAACCGCACGGCGAGCAGGGCCAGCGCGGGCGCCACCACCTGAGGCAGGGCCGCGGCGATGTTGATGACGCCCATGTCCTTGCCGCGCGCGGCGGCGGAGGGCAACACCTGGGTCAGGAGCGCGAAGTCCACGGCCAGGTACGCACCGAAGCCGACGCCGAGGACCGCGGCGCCGACCATCGCGCCCGGCCAGACCGGGAAGAACGCCATGATGAGCGCCGCGCACGCGATGACGGCCGAGGAGCCGGCGACGAACACGCGCCGCTTGCCGACCCGGTCGCTCCAGCGCCCCGCCACGACGGTCGTCACAATGACCATCAGCGCGTACAGGCCCGTGAGCACCAGGACGCCACCGGCCGGGTCCGGGTGCCGGATCACGTCCGTGAGGAAGAACAGCAGGTAGACGATGGTCAGCTGGTTGCCCACGAACATCAGGAAGCGGGTCAGCCACGCCCAGCCAAAGTCCGGGTGGGCCGCCGGGCTGATCCAGAAGCCGCGGACGAACTCGCCGAACCGGAACCGCGCGCGAGCGCCCCGCGGCAGCGCCGGGTCGTCGGCGCGGAGGAGGTAGGGCACGACCGAGAGCAGCAGCGCGGCGGCGCACAACCAGTACCCGAGCGCGATGTTTCCGAAGATGACGAACGCGATCACCGACCCGAGCAGGATGCCCAGCGTCTGGCCCATGGCCGCCAGGCCGCCCACCTGGCCGCGCTGGAAGACGGGGACCCGGTCCGGGACCGCGGCGGTGATGGTGGCGTACGCCGCGTTGGCTCCGGCCTGCATCAGGCACCAGCCGAGCACCAGCATGCCGACGGCGGTGGAGCCGGAGAGCATGAGCAGCGCCGCGGTGCCGAGGACGGCCCCGCCGAGGATCCACGGCGAGCGCCGCCCCAGGGGGGAGACGGTGCGGTCCGAGAGGGCGCCGAACAGCGGGTTGACCACCAGCGACACGGTAGCGCCGCACGCGGTCACCAGCGTCAGGATGGCCTCCTTGCCGCCCTCGTCGATGGCCGTGGCCTGCAGCCCGAGCAGCACGTTGATGGGCGCGAAGAAGGCGACGTTGATGCCCACGTTCACGAGCACGACGCCGGTGACCCAGCGGGGCCCGACCCGCCGCGTCGGCTCGGCCAGGGCTTCCTCGACGCCCGCAGCGGGCGCCTCGGTCATGCGGCCAGCGCCTGCAGCAGTCCGGCGCCCGTCGTCGCGACGAGGGCGATGGCGAGCAGCCAGGTCAGGGGTTTCTGGAGTTTGCGCATCGAGTTCATGGTGAGCCCATCGTAAGCCCGGCGGCCGCGCGTACCGTGGACGCATGACCACTCCCCCGCCCCCTTCCCCCGTCGCCGTCGCCGGGGCCACCGGCGAGGTCGGCTCCGGTGCCGCCCGCGCGCTCGCGGGCCGGGTTCCGCTGCGCCTGCTGGGCCGCGACGCCGCGCGGACCCGCGCCGCGGCCGAGGCGCTCCGCGGGGGCGCGGCGGCCTCCGGCCACGAGGTCGGATGGGACACCGCGCGCTACGGCGACGCCGGCGCGGCCGAGCGGGCGCTGCGCGGAGCCGGCGTGCTCCTGATGGTCTCGGCCGCGGAGACCGCCGGCCGGCTGGACGAGCACCGGACCTTCATCGACGCGGCCGCCAGGGCCGGCGTCCGGCACGTGGTCTACACCTCGTTCTTCGGCGCGGCGCCGGACGCCGTCTTCACGCTGGCCCGCGACCACTTCCACACCGAGGAGCACCTGAAGGCCTCCGGCATGGGCTGGACGATCCTGCGCGACAACTTCTACCAGGACGTCTTCCCGCTCTTCGTCGGCGAGGACGGCGCGCTGCGCGGGCCCGCCGGCACCGGACGGGTGTCGGCGGTGGCCCGGGACGACGTCGCGGCGTGCGCCGCCGTCGTGCTGCTGGACACGGCGGCGGCCCTGGCCGCGGGGCGGGCTGCCGCCCACGCCGGCCGCACCTACGCGCTGACGGGGCCCGAGGCCTTCACCCTGGCCGAGGCCGCCGCGGAGATCGCCGCGGCCACGGGCCGGCCCGCGGTGTTCCGCGACGAGACGACGGCGGAGGCCTACGCCTCGCGCGCGGCCTACGGCGCCCCGCCGTGGCAGGTCGACGCATGGGTCAGCACCTACACGGCCATTGCCTCCGGCGACCTCGCCGAGGTCACCGGCGATGTCGCGACCCTGCTCGGACGGCCCGCGCGGCCCCTCGCCCGGACCCTCGGCCTGCTCCCGGGCGGCCCCGCCCGCCGCTAGGCTGGCCGCATGCCCTTGCCCGAGCCGCCCCGTCCCGTCTGGGCTCCGCGCCACCGCGGGTGGAAGCTGGCCCACCACCTGCTGCCGGCGATGGTGCTCGCGGCGTTCCTGCTGGGGCTGGCCGTCGCCTCCGCGGCGCTCGGCCGGTGGCTGTTCGCGGCGCCCCTGCTGGCCCTGGCCGTCGGTGCGGCCGTCGCGATCGTCCGCGAGTTCCGGCGCGGGGCGCGCACCGACCCGCCCGCGAACCTCGCCGTGGAGACCTCCACCGGAGACCGCGCGGCCACCCGCTTCGCGATGGCCCCGGTGTCGGTGGCCTTCGGCTCCCTGACCGCCGGCCTCGGGGTGGTCACCCTCGTCGCGGCCATCGCGCTGACGGCGCGCTACCTCCTGCTCCACACGGAACCCAGCCGCTTCGCCACGCTGGCCTCGTCGGCCGGACTGCTCGTGGTCGGCGTGTTCGTCCTGCACGAGGGGATCCGCCTGCTCCGCACCGCGTCGGCGGACCAACCTCCCGGGGTGTACCTGACGCGCAGCCGCGTCGTCGTCCTGGGCCCCCAGGGCACGCGGGAGTTCTTCTGGGGAGACGTCGCGGCCGTGTCGGCGGAGAACCCGCCCGGCCGCGCGCCGCTGGGGCGCCGCGGCCCGTCGCTCATCGTCGTGCGCCTGCGCCCGGGTCACGGGCCGGTTTCGGGCGGCGCGCCGGACGACGGCGGAGCGGACGGCGGACCACCCGGCGGTCCGACCGGCGCGAACGGCGGCGGTTCGGACGCGCGCACCCGCATGGATGGCGGCGGCCCGGACGGCCACCGCGCGCCGCGTCCCGTGGTCATCCCCGTCCAGTACCTGTCCTGCGACCCCAACCGGCTCCTGGCCGCGCTGCGGCACTACGCGGCCCACCCGGGCGACCGGCCCGAACTGGGCACGGAGGCGGCCATCGGGCGCTTCGCAGGCTGACCGGGCGGGCGTTCGCCGCCGGGCGCATCGCCGGCCGGGGAAACGGCGGCTGGGGGAACGGCGGCTAGCGCGCGCCGGGGTAGAGGAGGATGCGTCCGTCGACGACCTCCACCTTGTGCGTGCGCGCATCCCGCGTGGCCGGCAGGCACAGGGCCGCGCCGTCCTTCAGGCAGAACTTGGCGGCATGCACCGGGCACTCCACCTCCGTGCCCTCGATCCATCCCTCGGCCAGCGACGCCGTTTCGTGGGTGCACTCGTCGTCGAGGGCGTAGAAATTGCCGTCCTCGGCGTGGAACACCGCGATGTCCTCGCCGGTTCCGGTCTCGGCGGCGTCGACGACGCGCGCCTCGCCCTCCGGGATGTCGTCGACGGATCCGACGTTGACTGATTCGCTCATTGCGGCGCTCCTCGTGTTGGCTTCTCCGTATCCATCCCACACCTTCCGGACGCGATCCGCCTAACCGGCGCGGTCCCGGCTACCGCGGGGAGCGGCGTCCATGCCCGTCCCCACACCCGGCCGCGACCTCTTCGCGCGCCGCCGCGCCGACCCGGGTGTCCCCCACGGGATCCGCGTCGGCGTCCGCGCCCGCATCGGCATCCGCGGCCGCATCCCAGTCCGCGGGCGTGCCCTGCGTGGGCGTGCCGAGCGCGGGCCTGCCGTGCGCGGGCGTGCCGTGCGCCGGATCGCTCGGGGACAGTGCGCCCTCGGCGAGCGACTCCGCCGGAAGCTCGCGCTCGATCTTCGTCGCCAGCGGCTTCTCGACGACGAAGAGCAGGGCCACCGCGGAGAGCACCGCGAGCGGGACCATCCACAGGAACAGCGGCACAAGCGCCTCGTTGTAGGACTCGACGACAACGTTGCGGATCGGGTCCGGCAGCGAGGAGACCAGCGCGGGGGTGAACGAGTTGCCGTTGCCGGCGGCACCGGCCGCCGGCAGGCGCTCCGCGAGCAGGTCTTTGAGCCGGCTGGCGAACAGCGTTCCCACCACGGCGGAGCCGAGCGTCGCGCCGACCTGGCGGAAGTAGTTCTGCCCCGCGGTCGCCGTTCCGACGAAGGTGATCGGGAAGGAGTTCTGCGCCACCAGCGTGAGCATCTGCAGGCTCGAGCCCAGACCCAGACCCATCACGCCGAGGTAGATGCAGATCAGGTAGACCGGCGAGTCGGCGTGGATCGTGGAGAGCAGCACCAGCGCCACCGCGACGACGGCCGTGCCCGCGATCATCACGGCCTTGTAGCGGCCGGTCTTGGACACCTGCCGCCCGACGACGACGGACGCGACCAGCAGGCTGCCCATCATCGGGATCATCAGGAGGCCGGACTCGGTGGCGCCGTAGCCCGTCACCATCTGCAGGTACGTCGGCATGTAGCCGATCGCGCCGAACATCGCGATGCCGGTCAGCAGCGCCGACGCGGTGGTGAGGTTGAAGTTGCGGTCCCGGAAGAGCATCAGCGGCATCACGGGCTCCGGGACCCGGGACTCGACGACGACGAACACGACGGCGGCGGCGACCGCGGTGGCGGCCAGGCCGAGGATCACCGGGGAGCCCCAGGCGTAGGTCGCCCCGCCCCACGTGCCGACGAGCACCAGGGCGGTGGTCGCGACGGCGATGAGCATCATGCCCGCGTAGTCGATCTTGGGGCGCGGGCCCGTGCGCCGTTTCGGGATGTGCAGCAGGAAGACGGCCGCCAGAATGGCCAGCACGGCCAGCGGGACGTTGATCCAGAAGGTCCAGCGCCAGCCGGGACCCTCGGTCAGGCCGCCGCCGATGAGCGGTCCCGCGACGGAGGAGAAGGCGAAGACCCCGCCCATGATGCCCATGTACTTGCCTCGGTCGCGTGCGGGGACCACGTCGGCGATGATCGCCTGGGAGAGGATCATCAGGCCACCGCCGCCGAGCCCCTGGATCACGCGGGCGACGATGAGGGTGGGCATGTCCCCGGCGAGCGCGCCGACGACGGAGCCGGCCATGAAGACGGAGATCGCGAAGATCAGCAGGGGCTTGCGCCCGAACAGGTCGCCGAGCTTGCCGTAGACGGGCATCATGACGGTGGACGCGAGGATGAACGCCGTGATGATCCACGCCATGTGCTCGACGCCGTTGAGCTCGCCGACGATGGTGGGCAGCGCGCTGGACAGGACGGTCTGGTTCAGCGAAGCCAGCAGCATGGTGACCATGAGGCCGGCGAAGAGCAGGGTCAGGTTGCGCTTGTCGTGGCGCCGCCTTTCCTCCGCGGTGGGTGGTGTGGGGTTCATAGGGTTGCCTTGACGACCTCTCGGAAGATGTTGACGGACTCTTCGATGTTGCCGCCGACGTCGACGGCCGTTGCCTCGGGGTTGCGCGAGTACGCGAACCGGGTGATGGTGCCCGCGAGCATGAGGAGCGCCCGGGGCGAATCGACGGCGTCCGGGAGCTGCTCGACGGCGGCGGCCGCGTCTGCCGCGCCGAGCCGGTCGTTAAGGACGGAGTCCACCAGCTGCTCGGAGGCGTCGATGTGCTGCATGATGCGCGCGCGCAGCTCGGGGTGGGCGCGGACCACCGCGCGGCGCCGCTCGTAGCCCGCGCCCCCGTGGAAGCTGGTCCCGAGGACGCCCGTGAGGAGGCGCACCGTCCGGGTCAGCAGGTCGTCGCCGCTGGTCCGGAAGCGTTCCAGCAGCTCGTCCGGAAGCGTCGGGGCGCGCGTGCCGAGGACCGCGTCCTCCTTGGTGGGGAAGTAGTTGAAGAACGTCCGCTTCGAAATGCCGGAGCGGGCGGCGATCGCCTCGATCGTGGCGCTGGACAGCCCCTCCTCGAGCGCCAGGCTCGACGCGGTCTCGTGGACGGCGGTCCAGGTGTCGATGCGGTTGCGCTCGCGCAGGCTGAGGGGAAGATCTTGCATAGGTACACTATATGCGCGAGTGCAAACTTTGCACCAGCGCATTTAGAGTGATGCTCGTCGCGCCACCGCGGTGACGGCCCAGCGGAGTCACTGCGGGGCGGTCGCCTCGGCGGGCGGAGAGCGCCGCGGAGCGGCGTGCGAGTGACCCCTATCACTCGCCGCGGAACTTCACTATCGTGGAACCACGGCCGCTGGCCGGGCATGACGGCACGTCGCCGCCGAGCCCGGACGGAGCGGCCGCAGATCCCGCCCGCCGCGCAGCGGCCCCGAAGAGGAGTGCACCCCGTGAGCCAAGAAGCCACCCGCCCCCAGACCCCCGACACCTCGCAGATCAGCGACTGGTCGGATCTCGGCCAGCAGCTCTGGTCCTATCTGACCGGCCGCGGCGCCGCGGTGAACTACACGCTCGTCGACATGACCGTCGAGGTGCCCCGCGACATCGGCCCCGACGCGCCGCGGGCCACGTGGAAGTTCGACGGGACCCTGCGCGTGACCACCAGCGACAACGAGGCCCCGGGTTCCGATCCCCTGCGCGGACAGCGATGACCCCGTGCGCCTGGACATAGACATCGCGTTCTCGGTCAGCGATCCGGGCGGGCCGAACCGCGAGGGAACCACCATCAACGGCACCATCACCGCCGCGGGGCGGGAGATCGTCGTCCGCGCCGACAACGCCGACTTCTTCCGCGTCGGACCCCGCGCGGGAATGGACGCCATCCGGGAGTTCGCCAAAACGCTCAACGAGCACGGCGTCAGCGTGTCTCTGGCATCGCCCGAGGGCACCATCGTGAGCTTCGGCGCCGTCAAGGCGTCGGCGGCCCACCGGCTCGTGACCAGATCCGCCCACATCAAACCGGGACAGGTCAGCGCGTGGTCCTCGCTGCTCCGCGGCGCGAAGGGTGGGACGACGCCCAGCCTGGTGCCGCCTGGGACGCCGTTCCCGCTCTCGCCGACGTTCCAGCGCCGCTACCGCATGCGGCCGACCACCACCCACTACACGCGCGGGGGCGGGCGGCCGCGCCTGCTGTTCGTCCGGGACAGCGAGACGTGGGACGGCCAGCCCGCCTCGGTGTTCGACCTCAAGGGCGAGACCACCGTGATCGGCGGGGCTCCGGAGGCGGACCTCGTCCTCGCGGGCCTCTTGCCCGCGCACGCCAGCATCACGCACACCGACGACGACGAGTACGTCCTCACGGCGCAGGGGCCGGTCGGCGGCAGCCCGAACCTGGGAGCCGAGCCCTCCTACACGCTGCGCACGGGCGCGCGGATGGCGATCGGCGACTGGCGCCTCGTGTACGTCCGCGAGGAGTACGCCGACCACGGCCGCCCGTACGGCGGACGCCAGGGCGGCGAGTTCGCCTACCAGCGCCCGCAGTACGACTCACGGAAGGGCGCGGTCGAGCGCGACGCGACGTACGGGGTGGGCGACCCGCGCCGGCACTAGGTGCGCGCGCCCGGCTACGGCAGGGGTTCGCCCCGCGCCGGCACTAGGTGCGCGCGCCCGGCTACGGCAGGGGTCGGCCGCGCGCCGCCACCCACAGCGAGTACCACTCGTCGCCGGTCAGCTCCGCGGCCACCCGGCCCGCGTCCGCGCACGCCGCGATACGCGCCGGGTTTGAGGTGCCGACGACCGGGCGGATCCGGGCGGGATGGCGCATGAGCCATCCGAGGACCACCGCCTCTCGGGAGCAGCGCTTCTCCTCGGCGAGCTCGGCGACCCGCCGCGCGGCCTCCGCGTCGGTGTCGACCGGCGCGCCGTCGGTCTCCGTGCGCCCCGCGCCGCCGTCGGACGCCGCGGGCCTGCCGCTGTAGCGGCCCTGGGCCAGCGAGCCCCAGGCCTGCAGCTCGACGCCCTCGCGTGCGCAGTGCTCCAGCGTGCCGCGGGGGAAGGAGATGGCCGCTCCCTCGGGATGGTTGACCAGCACGCCGGACTCCAGCCAGTCGCGGCGGTGCAGGCTCATCTCCAACTGGTTCACCGCGAGCGGCTCGTCCAGCTCGGCCACGAGGTGCCGCATCTGCTGCGCGGACATGTTGGAAACACCGAGCCGGCGCACCTTACCCTCGTCGCGCAGCCGGGTGAAGGCGCCGGCGATCTCCGCGGCGGTCGCCAGCGGGTCCGGGCGGTGAATGAGCAGCGTGTCGATGCGGTCGGTGCCCAGCCGCCGCAGGCTCTCCTCGACCCGGGCGCGGATCGAGCCGCCCGAGGAGTCGTAGCGAGCCTCGCGCCCGTCGCCAGCCAGCACGATCCCGCACTTGGTCTGCAGGCGAATGCCCGCGCGGAGTCCGGGACGCTCGGCGAGGACCCGGCCGAACGCCTCCTCCGCCTTGCCCCGGGTGTAGATGTCGGCGTGGTCGAAGTCCGTGATCCCCGCCTCGAGCGCGGCGTCGACCGCGGCGTGGGCGGCCGCCACGTCCGCGGCCTCGAGCGGTCCGGTGCCCCAGTCGCCGCCGAGGCCCATGCAGCCGAAGATGAGGCGGGATCCGTCGTCGTTCGTCATGCGCGTCCTTCGGTGGGGGCTGTGGGGATCCACCCAGCCTACGACGCCGGTCGCGCGACCGCGTGCCGCGACCGTGCGCCGCGACCGGTGGGCCGCGACCGGCGGGCCGGACGCCGCGCCGGCGGCTACCGCGGCAGTGCCGCCGCGGCGTAGGCGATCAGTCCGGACACTCCCCCGGAGGCCAGGACATCGCGCTGCCGCCGGGCGCCGGCGCCCTCCCGTTCCAGCCGGCGCAGGCCGCTGTCGACGAACTCCGTGTCCCCGTGGATCCGCAGGAACGGGCCGATCCTGCGCAGCAGCGCCGCCAGCACGTCCCCGGCCGGACGTGACGCGCCGTCGCGCGGATCCAGGAGCCGCCCGTCAAGCCCGGCCTGGGCCGCCTGCCACAACGCGACGTCCAGCAGTTCGGGCCCCGCGGCGCCCGGGTCGGGCACCGCCGGGTCCTCCAGTTCCGCACGGACCAGCGCGCGGACCATCAGGGCGATCAGGACCGCGTCGCGCGCCTCGAGCTGCGTGTCCGCGGCACGGACCTCGACGGTCGGGTAGCGGCTGGAGAGCCGGGCCGTCCACGCGAGATAGCCGGTGTCCAGCACCGTGTCGGTGGCCAGCATGCGCTCCAGCCGCGTGTCGTAGTCGTCCGCCCCCGCGAAGAGCGGCGGGATGCCTTGCACCGACCAGCGGCGGTAGTGGATGGTGCGCCAGCTGGCGAAACCGGTGTCGCGCCCCCGCCACAACGGCGAGTTGCCGCCGATCGCCACAAGAAGCGGGATCCAGGGACGCAGGGAGTTCAGCGCCCGCACCCCGGCCTCGCGGTCCGGCACCTCCACGTGCACGTGCAGGCCGCTGACGTACTGGTCGCCCACGATGCCGGCGGCCAGCGCCTCGATGCCACGGTAGCGCGGGGTGTTGGTCGCCGGGGCCGGCCACTCGGGCGCCAGCGGCGCCGCGCCGATCCCCAGGCCCCGGAATCCGAGCGCGACCGCCCCCGGCTCGAGTGCGCGCCGGTACCCGCGCAGCGAGGCCAGCGCCTGCTCGGCATCCTCCAGGACGGGGCTGGCGCTCTCCACCTGGCAGGTCAGCAGCTCCTGGTGCGTCCGGCTGCCCCCGCCCTCGATCCCGCACAGTGCCTCGATCTCGCTCTCGCCGGGAACGGCGGGCAACCCCGTCGCCGCGTCCACGAGCAGGAACTCCTCCTCGATGCCGAATCTGGTCATGCGCCGACCTTCCGTAGGACGGGCTACCGGTCCCGCCCGTCGACGATGGGACCAGGCCCCCGCGCCCCGACGACAGCGCCCCGGCGACAGCGCCGCGGACAGCCGCACCGGCGGCCGCTCGTGGATTCTCCAGCCGATCTCGTGGATCCGCGCACCTCGCGCGGATGCGTTTATCGGCATCTGCGGCTCATTCTGCAGGTGATTCCGGCCAAACTCAACACCGTCGCCGCCGTCCCCCGGGGGGCCCGGGCACGGAGGAATGCCGGGCAATCTCCGGGCAGGACCGCGGCGTATCCCCGGGGTCGAGGGAATGCTACAGTGTGCCGATGTCCCTGGGCCCGGACCAGCCGATCGCCAGCCCGCCACCGCGCGTGGCTGGCGTGGTGGTCGTGGGCATGAGCATGGCGGTCTGGTGGCCCGCGTTCACCCTGGGCGCCTGGGGCGTCTTCTTCTTCGACCAGATCCTCACCGTGTGGGCCGCCGCCACGGCCGCCCTCATCGTCGTCATCTTCCGCCACCACGAGGACCGGAACCGCCTCGGGCGCGCGGCCGCCCTGCTGCTGCCCTCGCTGTGGCTGGTGCTCGCGATCGCCGTCGACCCCGGGGACGACTCCCTGAACCTCGTCATCGACGTCCTCGGGGGCAGCGTGGCCGTGCTCGGGATTCCCGCCACGATCTGGGTGCTGGCCCGCATCATCTGGCCCGAGTTCGGCCACGACCTGCCCCTGCGGCGGCGCCTGGTGGTGGCCGCCTCCGTGGCCGCCATCGCCGTCGTCTCCTACCTGCTCGGCGTCAACCACGACGCCTTCCTGACGTGCGACGCGTTCACGCTGAGCGGCAACTCCGAACCCCCGGGCTGCCGACCCGCGTAGGCGCCGCAGGCTCACCCGTTGCGGATGATGGTCGAACGGGGCGAGGTGTGCCACGCTGTAGCCCACCAGACGGTCCGCCGGAGGGGGAGGAAGCCCATGACACACCAGCCGGCCGCGCCCGTGGCCGCGGCGCACGGAGCTCCTCCGGGCGGCCGCCGCGGGCCCGCTTCCCGGACCGCCCGGTAGCGGGATGCGCGACGCCCTGCAGAACGCGGACCTGGTCGCGCTGCTTCTGCTCCTGGCGCACCTGACCCTGTCCCTGATCGCGATCGTGATGGTGTCCGCGAACCGCCGGCCGTCCGCCGCCATCGCCTGGGTCTTGGCCATCCTGTTCATCCCCTTCGTCGGTGCCGTCGCCTTCCTGTTCGTCGGCATCGGCAGACTCCCCCGGGAGCGGCGGGAGAAACAGCGCTTCGTCGACGCGCGTGCGCTCGAGCGCACTCCGGGGCTCTCGCTCGTGAGCCACGCCGACGAGTGGCCTCCCTGGCTCCGCTCGGCGGCGGAGCTGAACCGGCGGCTGGGTTCGCTGCCGATGGTCGGAGGCAACGCGGCGCTGCTCCTGGAGGACTACACCGGCAGCTTCGAGAGCATGATCCGGGACATCGACACCGCGACCGATTACGTGCACGTCGAGTTCTACATCCTGGTCCTGGACCCCTCGACCGCGCCCTTCATGGACGCCCTGGGCCGGGCCGTGGAGCGCGGGGTCGCGGTGCGGGTCCTCTCCGACCACCTGGCCGGCCTCCTGGACTCGAACCGGGAGGGAACCAGGGAACGCCTGCGCGAGCTGGGTGCCGAATGGCACGCGATGCTGCCACTGCGGCCGCTGAAGGGCCAGTGGCAGCGCCCGGACATGCGCAACCACCGCAAGATCGTCGTCGTCGACGGGCGCGTGGCCTACACCGGGTCGCAGAACCTCATCGACGCCTCCTACAACAAGCGCTCCAACATCAAGCGCGGGTTGACCTGGCACGAGTTGATGATTCGCCTCGAGGGACCAGTCGTGCGCGAGCTCGACGCCGTCTTCGCCGCGGACTGGTACAGCGAGACCGACGTCCTGCTGCCGCTGGACACCTCCCCCGTGGTCCTCGGCACGGACCCGGGGCTGATCGACGCCCAGGTCGTCCCCAGCGGTCCGAGCTTCGACAACGACAACAACCTGAAGCTCTACACGACCCTGATCTACAAGGCCGAACAGCGCGTCAGCATCACCAGCCCGTACTTCGTCCCGGACGAGTCCATCCTCCTGGCCATCGTCACGGCGGCCTCCCGCGGGCTGCGCGTCGAGCTGTTCGTCTCCGAGGTCGGCGACCAGCCGCTCGTCTTCCACGCCCAGCGCTCGTACTACGAGGCGCTGCTGCGGGCGGGAGTGAGGATCTTCCTGTACCGCGCCCCGCAGGTGCTGCACGCCAAGCACTTCACCATCGACGACGACGTGGCGGTCATCGGATCCAGCAACATGGACCTGCGTTCCTTCAGCCTCAACATGGAGGTCTCCGTGCTGGTCCACGGGCGCCGGCTCGTCGCGGCGATGCGCGAGGTCGAAGACGGGTACCGCGCGAACAGCCGCGAGTTGCGGCTCGAGGACTGGCTGCGGCGCCCGCTCCGGCAGAAGGTGTTCGACAACCTCGCGCGCCTGACCTCCTCGCTCCAGTAGGCCACCGCCCAGGAAGGGATGACCCATGGCCCCCACCGACCAGCCGAACGAACACGCTGGCACGCCTCAGGACGAAGTCGCGCGTTTGCGGGCGGAGGTCGCCCTGCTGCGGCGCGAGCGGGAGGAGGCGCGGGACGCCGCGGCAGCGCCGTCCGCGGGGCGGGGGTCGCGGAGGGCTCGCTGGATCGCCGCAGTGCTCCTCGCGGTCCTCACGGCGGCCCTGGTCTTCGTCGCGGTGCCGGCCCTGTTCCTCCGAACCGAGCTGCTCGACACGGACCGCTACCTCGCCACCGTCGCGCCGCTGGCCGCCGATCCCGCCATCCAGGCGGAAATCACCGAGCAGGTGACCGAGCAGATCTCCGGGCTGGTGGACGTGGAGGGCATCACGCGCGACGCGCTGACGGAACTCACCCGCTCCACGCCCCGCCTGGCCCCCGTCATCACGTCGCTGGCCCCGGTCGCCGCTGAGCGGGCCGAGGCCTTGACGCACGACGCGGTGTCGCGCTTCGTGGCGTCGCCGCGGTTCGAAGACCTGTGGATCCAGCTCAACCGGGCGTCCCACGAGGCCATGGTCCGCTATGTCGAGGGAGAGACGGGCGGCGTGGTCGGCATCGACGACGCCGGGACCGTGACGATTTCGTCCCAAGAGATCATCGCGCGGGTCAAGGACCGGCTGGTGGAGGCGGGGCTGGGGATCGCCGCGAGGATCCCGGACGTCGACACCCGGATCACGATCTTCCAGTCGCCCGAACTCGTCCGGGCGAAGGAGACCATCAACCTGCTGGACCGCGTGGCCCCGCTAGTGGGCTGGCTGGCGGTCGCGGCTGCGGTCGCCACCGTGGCCGTGGCCCCGAGGGGCCGGCGGCTGCGCGCCGTCGGCTCCGTCGGGCTCGGCCTCGCGGTGGCCATGGCGCTGCTGGCGCTCGCGCTGGCCGTCGGGCGCGGCCTGTACCTGGACGGCCTGCCACCGGAGGGCCTGTCGCCGTCGGCGGCCGAGAGCCTGGTCGACGCGTTCCTGGTGCCGCTGCGCGCGATCGTCAGGGCGCTGTTCGTGGCCGGGCTGCTGGTCGCCGTGGCCGCGTTCCTGTTCGGCCGCTCGGCGACGGCCGGCCTGGTCCGGCAGGGACTGTCGCGGGCCCGCGACGGCGTGGCGAGCCTCCTCGCGGGAACGGAGGACAGGCCGTGGCGGCTCTGGCTGACGCGGTACCGGCGGATCATCCAGGCGGCGCTCGTCTGCTCCGCCGCGCTGGTCCTGATCTTCTGGCAACAGCCCACGGTGGCCGTGGCCCTGTGGACGGCGGCCGCCACCGGGTTGGCGGTCCTCGCGGTCGAACTCCTGGGCCGTCCCGCCACCCTGCGCACGGGGGATGCCGAGCCCGCGTCTGGACGACCGGGGAGCTGAGGCGGCGCGCCGATCCTTTCGGGCCGGCCCGCGGGGCCAGCTCAGGGCATGCGGCGCAGCCCGACGCGGGCGGCATAGAACGCGACCTTCGCGATGAGAACCAGGACGCCGAGTCCGGCGAGCATCTGGACGGTCACGACGGCCCGCGCCACCTGCGTCACGGGCGCGATGTCGCCGAAGCCGACGGTCGCGAAAGTGCTCGCCGTGAAGTAGAGGGCGTCGACCCGGTCCAGAGGCTCGTTGAACGACGCCGGATCGGTCGTGGACATCGACAGGTGCAGCAGGGCGAACAGGCAGACGAACAGCAGCACGCTCTCCACCACGGCGGCGACGGCCCGCGCCTGGGGAACCCGGGCGGACAAGACGATCCGCACCTCCAGGCCGAGGACCACCAGAAACACCCCGACCACGGTCACCAGACGCACCCACGCGGCCGCGGGGTTCTCGGCGTTGAACCCGCCGACGGGAACCGTGAAGTACCCCAGGAACAGGACCGTCAGGACGGCCAGCGACCGCAGGGCCGCGCCGAATGCGACCCGCCGCCGGTCGTGGGGCCCCAGACCCAGGAAGTCGATGCGGCCCTGCCCGCCGTTTCCGCCTTCTGGGTCCATGATCGGTGTTTCTCCGTCGCTCGCGGCCGCCGCTCCCGGCGGCGGATGTCTAGGGGTTTCGGGTCATCCCTTGCCGGGCCGCGTAGAAGGTGACCTTGCCGATCAGGACGAGAACGCCCAACCCGGCGAGCATCTGGACCGTCACCACGGCACGCGTCAGCTGCGTCGCTGGGCTGATGTCCCCGAACCCGACCGTGGCGAGGGTGCTCACCGAGAAGTACAGGGCGCCCATCCGGTCGAGGGGCTCGCTGAACGACGCCGGATCGGTGGTGGAGAGGGAGAGGTGCAACAGGGCGAAGAGGCAGATGAACAACATGACGCTCTCCACGGCGGCCGCGACGGCCCGCACCTGGGGAACCCGTGCGGCCACGACGATGCGCGCCTCCAGAACCAGGACGGCGAGGAAGACCAGGATCACGATCGACAGGCCCACCCAGGCCGCCGTCGGGTTGTCGGCCTTGAAGCCCTCGACCGGGACGACGAAGTACCCGCCCAGCAGCACCGCCAACACGACGAGCAGCCGGACGCTCGCGAGCACGGCGATGCGGCGGCGACCGGACTTGTCGAGACCGAGGACGTCGATCCGATCCGTCCCGGGGGTTGCCTTCCAAAACCGCATGGCCGGTCCTCCTCCGCTCCGGGCGGGGGCGGTCGCCCGGGATGACTCCCGTGCGACCGCCCCGAAACCCCTAGGCGGTCAGCGCGCGCTCTTTGATGAGCGCGTACTCCTCGGCGGTGATCGTCCCGGCATCGAGCAGGGCGCGTGCCTTGGAGATCTCCTCGCTGGCGCTTGCACCGGCCACCGACCGAATGTACGCGGCCTGCGCATCCTGGCGTTCGCCGGCATGCCTCATGCTTCGCTCCGCCATGCCCCGACCGCGCGCGATCAGGTACACGAGGATGGAGATGAACGGCAGGAAGATCAGGAACACCACCCAGATGGCCTTCAGCCAGCCGTTGAGCTCCTTGTCCCTGAAGATGTCGGCGAACACGGAGAAGAGGATGGTCAGAAACGCAATGAAGGCGTAGATCCAGAACAGGAACCAAAAAAATTCCCAGAAGTTTTCCCAGAAGTCCATTGTCACTCCTTTGATTCACGGCCCCCCGGCCGGGGGTGCCTTTGCCCTTGCGCGGTGCGCCGGCCGGAAGACCGGCCCACCGTGGCGGACCGCTTTCTTTGAGCCACACCGGTGGTTTACCGGCGCGGTTGACCCCGGCCGAGCAAGTCGCGCCATGCGCGGTCTGCGGTCCAGGACGCGTTGCCTCGGGTCCCCCGTGGCGCAATGCCGCGGCCGAAGGGACCGAGGCCTCTAGCAGTTCAGGTCGCTGTCGACGCCGTCCAAGGCGGTGCGCACGTCGGAAGCCTCGTTGCCCAGGGACTCGAGGGCATCCGACAACTGCGCGTCGTCCGGAACCTGGTCGACGGCGGAACGGAATTCGTCGACGTTGGCCTCCAAATCGTTCACCCGGTCCTCGGCGACATCCTCCATCTCCGCCGTGAGGGTGTCGTACGCGTCACTGACCTTGTCGCGCGCGGTGCGGACCTCCTCAACCGTGGCATCGGCGGACAGCGCGGCGCGGAACTCCTCGATTGCGCTCGCCATGGCGTCGGAGGCGGCGCAGGCCTGGGACACGTTCTCCTGAGGGCTCGGCGGGCTGCAGCCCGTCACGGCCAGCAGACCCATGGCCGCACCGGCGGCCGCGGCGCCCGCGAAGGCGGGAAGTTTTCGTTTCATCGGGTTCTCCTCTCGGGGATGTGCACTCTCGAGCATGCGCCGGGGCCGGCGGGCGCGCTTCACCCTCGCTAGATGAAATCCGCTCGAACGGGTCCAGGCTCCCGGACGGCACCGCAGCCGAAACCACACGGCACGGCGCCCGGAACGGCACGCATCCGGCCTTGGCGGCCGGCCGACGCGAGGGCGGACGGCGGGTGGAATGGCCCGGAACGCGCGGTGATCACCCGCCGGGGGTGATCCCCCGCCCTCCCTCGCATGCTTCGATGGTCGTGGAAAGGAAGACCCATGTGCCGCTGGCTCGCGTACTCCGGTTCACCCGTCAATCTGCAGACCTTGCTCTACAAACCCGCGTACTCGCTGGTGTCGCAGAGCAAACACTCCCGCATGGGAGCGGAAACGACCAACGGCGACGGCTTCGGGATTGGCTGGTACTCGCGACTGGAGCGCCCGGGGGTGTTCCACAGCACCGAGCCGGCATGGAACGACAGGAACCTCGCGGCGCTCTCCGAGCAGGCGTGGTCCGGTCGCGTCTTCGCCCACATCCGCGCGTCCACCGGTTCGGCGGTACAGCAGACCAACTGCCATCCTTTCCGCCACGGGAACTGGCTGTGGATGCACAACGGCCTGATCCGCGACTTCCCCACGGTCAAGCGGGACCTGACGCTGGCGGTGGACCCCGGCCTGTTCCCCCAGATCGAGGGATCCACCGATTCCGAGCTGTTCTTCTATCTGGCCCTGACGTTCGGGTTGGAGAAGGATCCGCTGCGCGCGGTCCAGGACGCCGTCGGGGTGATCGAGGAGACGGGCAGGCGTCACGGGATCGCCCACCCGATCCAGATGACGGTGGCGACCACCGATGGGGCGACGACCTGGGCGTTCCGCTACTCCAGCGAACGACAGTCGCGCACGCTGTACCGCAGCACCGATGTCACGGCGCTGCGCGCCCTGCACCCGACCAATACGCTGGTCTCGGAGCTCTCCGACGACGCCCGCCTCGTGGTTTCCGAACCCCTCGGCGACCTTGAGGGCGCTTGGCAGGAGGTTCCCGAGTCCTCGACCCTGGTGGTGCATGGAGGCGACACCGAGACCGCGCCCTTTGCCCCGACGGCAAGCTAGGACGTACTGATACGCCCCGTGGCGAGACCCTCCCGGGCGACTGGTCTTCGGGAGAACTCTGGCGTCCGCGAACCACCTCGGACCCTGCCCTGAAGAGGTCTCCCTGACGGGCGGACAACTCGGAACTTCCCGCAGGCGTTCACGCACCTCGCGCTCAGCGATGCCGCCATCACGCTCAACGACCGCCTGAACGCCGGCCCGGAGACCCGCGGCCGCCCGGGAACGGCACCGGCACGCCCACGGTCCTGACCGGGGGGTTGGCCGGTCGCGGGCGGCTAGATGAGTCCGCGCGAAATGCCGATCCGGACGGCCGAGCGGCGATTGGTGACTCCGAGCTTGCGGTAGATGGAGCGCTGGTGGGTCTTGAGCGTGTTCACCGAGACGAACAACGAGTCCGCGATCTCCGCGGCGGTGAGCATCGACCGCAAGTAGACGAGGATCTCGCGTTCCCGTTCGGACAGCGCCATCGAGGCGTGTTCCCGCCGCAGCACGTGCTCCGGCGGATGCTGGGCGAGGCAGGCCGCGACGAACGCCTCGTGGACGGTGCCCTGCGACACGTGCCGGACCAGCAGGTGCAGCAGATCCGTGCGTCGCTCCACGAACGGCCGCAGGATGGACTCCGGGGCAGCCCACCGAAGGGCCTCCTCCAGACGCTCGTGGGCGGCCACGGGATCGTCCCTCGAGGCCGCGACGAGCGCCTCGGTCAGGGCACCGCAAACCCGCGCGAACGGCGGGCTCGATTCGACGGCGATCCCGCGCGCACACGCCAGCGCCCGGTCCAGGTCCTGGGCCCGCCGGAGCATTTGGGCCACCAGGGCGTCGACCAGCGGGGACTGGCCCTCCCTGGCCAGGGGCCGGACCAGCGCCGCGGCCTCATCCGCATCGCCCGACGCTTCACACAGCTTCGCCGCGCACACGATGCTCAGGACCGGCCAGGAGGAGTCGTGCGGCTGCAGATCGAACTCTTGGAGGGCCGCCGCGGCCGATGCGACACGGGCGGGGTCGCCGGTGGCGCAATCGACGAGGACCCGATAGACCATGGCGAGCGAATCCGCCGGGAACGGATGGCTGCCGAATTCGAGGGCCTCGGACAGGCCGCGTGAGGCACGGTCGAGGTCGTCCTGCCAATACGCGACGATCCCCCGGGCGATCCCGAGGGGGGCGAGGCGTTGCCGGCACGACCATCCCGTCGACTCGGCTCGGGAAAGCGCCGCGGCGCACTGTTGCTCCGCGGCCGAAAAGTCGCCCGTTACGGCAAGCGCCAGGGCGAGCTCCGCACCCGCGCTGACCTCGACGGTGATGAGGTGGTTGGCCCGGCCCGCCGCGGCCGCCGACTGCAGCAGGTCGCTCGCGGCATGGGCGCTGCGTGGCGAGCGGACGGCTCCCCGGCCGAGGAGGAAGAGCCCGTGGGCCAGGGTCGCCGAGGGATGCCTCGAGGCCCGGTCGACGAGGTGCAGTCCCTCGCGGACGGTCGCGTCCGCGTCCTCGCTGCCGACGACGAACAGCTCGAACAGTGCGCGGTTCACTTCGAAGCGACGACGCCGGCCGGATCCAAGGCCGGGGACGCCGGCGAGCGCACGTCGTCCCAACGCCGCGGCGGACGAGTGGTCTCCGGCAATCCCCCGGCAGGCGGAGCGCACGAAGAGCATTTCCGGATCCTCGCTGAAGGGGAAGGGAAGCCGGAGGCACAGCTGTTCCAGCGACGAGGACCGACCCTGGAGAATCAGCTCCAGCCAGTGCTCGGCGATGGATCTCACGGCGATCCGCGGTTGCCGGCCCAAGAGGGCCTCCGACACGCACGCGGACACGTCCACGTCCCGGTAGTGTCGCGCCGCGACGCCGTGGAGGGATTCGGCCAGTCGGGGATCCCGGTGAGCCAGGATGCCGCGGCACGTGGCGGCGAAGAGCGGTTGCCAGTGGTAGGTCGGTCCCCCGCCTCCGTTGGTCTCCTCCAGGAAGATCCCGTCACGGAGGCAGTGCTCGAGCAGCAGGCCACCGTCGGCGCTTCCCCCGAGATCGATGGCCAGCTCACGGCTGCACCGATCGCGTGTCGTGGCGCGAAGGATGAAGTCCGCGAGCGGAGCGGGGCAGGGCGCCAACACCTCCTGCGCCACGTAGTCCGAGAAGGCGCGCCGCGGCTCCGCGGCGAAGACGTCGGCCGGGGCGATGCCGCGGTCGCGGCCGGCGAGGCCCTCCGCGACCGCCACGGGCCACCCGCCGGTCACGTTCCACAGCCCCTTGCCCTCCAGCTGGCCGTCGAAACCCCGCCGCGTCAGGAGCTGGATCGTCTCGTCCTGCGTGAAGGCCAGGTCCCGGGAGCGCAGGTCCCCCACCGTCCCGCCCAGCCGCCGCGCGGCCAAGGGCAAGGGAGGGTCGGCGCGGGAGGAGAGGACCAGGTGCAGTGCGGGGGGACCCGCCGAGAGGAGCGCGCCCAACAACCCCTCCGCCAGGCGCGGACCGGCGCGGTGCACATCGTCCACGACGAGGGACAGCGGCTCGGAGAGTTCCTCGAGGGCGCGGACGACGGCGCGGTAGTCCGCTGGAGGATCGTGCCCCGGATTGGCGGTCAGCTCCAGCAGCGCCGTGCGGGCCGGTGCCCGAAGGTTCACCGCGGCGCCCTGCAGGGCCGCCACGATCCAGCGGTACAACTCGCCGGGGTCGTCGTCGGTCTGCTCCAGGGACACCCAGGCGCACTGCGCGTCGCCGCAGCGCGCCCATTCGCCGAGCAGTGTGGTCTTGCCGAAACCCGCGGGCGCAGCCAAGACGGTGGTCCTGCGCGCCAACGCGTCGGAGAAGATGGCGTCCTCGAGGCGGCGGCGTCGCAGCGTGCCGGACCGGGCCTCGGGAATGCGGATCTTGGCCCGTGTGCCAGGTAGTCCCGTCGAAACCGGTGTTTCCCTCACGAGCCTCATGGTAGGCGCGGCGCCGGGCACCGACAACCCGTAGGTGACGCCCGCCGTCGATCGGTTCATCGGGTGTTCTGCCGCGGGACCACGATGTACCGGACCATGAGCGTGCACGCGGCGGCGATGGGGACGGCGACGAGGGCACCGGGCAGGCCCAGGAGGGTTGCGCCGGCGGTGGCGGAGATGAGCACGAGGGCGCCCGGGACATGGAGCGCCTTGCTCATGACCTTCGGCGTCATGACGTAGGCCTCGACCTGCATGTACACCAGCATGGTCAGCAGAACGATCAGCCCCGCGGTGGGCGAACTCAACAGCGCGAACAGGGTCATGACGCACGTGGTCAGGACGGTCCCGATCAGTGGAATCAGCGTGATGAAGAAAGCGGCGAGCGAGATGGCCCCGGCGAAGGGGACGCGGGTCAGCGTCAGCAGGACGAGACTGAAGATCGAGTTGCAGAGGGCCAGGATGACCATTCCGCCGAGGTACCGGCCCACCGAATCGGTGATCTTCTCGGTCAGGTAGATCGCCGTGCGTCGCCTCGAGGCGCCGATCAGAGAGTAGAACCCCCGCTTCATGCCCCGCAACGACACCAGGAAGTAGAGCGTGAGCACGGCAATGAAGACGCCGGAGGAGACCAGGCCGATCAGGCCGACGCCGAAGTTGATCGCCCCGCCGGCCAGCGCGGCCCACAGCGTTGGCTGGCCGGCCGCGTCGCTCAGCGACTGGAGGGCGGCGTCGACCCCGCCGCTCGTCACGGCGTTGAGATCCTCGACCCACGGCTGGTCCGCGAGGTTGGCCAGACCCGCCGGGAGGCCACGCACCAGTTGCTCGGCCTGACGGAGTGCCGCGGGGACAATCAGGGTCAGGGCGACGACGGCGACGACGGCGAAGCCCAGGGCGACGGCGAGAACGGCCTGTCCCCGGGAGAAGCCCGCGCGCACCAGGAGCCGGATCAGCGGATTGATGGCCAGCGCGATGAAGAGCCCGGCGAAGACGTCGAACGCCACGCCGCGGAGGAGTATCAGCGACCCGGCCAGGGCGATCGCCAGAAGCACGCCGAGGGCAACGGTGAATCCCTGGGCCACGGGTGGGCGCGTGCCGCGGCGCGGGGAAGGCGGGTGGCGTCGCGGCGCGTCGGACCGCGAAACCGCCGGCACGGGACGGGGCGCCCGCGCCTCCGCGCCGGGAGCGGGGAGCGACTCCGCGCCGGTGGTTCCGAGCGCCTTCGCGGGGCCGGCGAGCGCCTCCGCGGGGCCGGCCTGGTCCGTCGAATGCTCGCTCATCGCCTGCTTCGGTCCATTCTCGATCCGGTTCCGGGGTGCGCCGGTCTCCCGTGCGTCTGCCCACTGTCTCCCGCACGCACCATGCCCGTATCACCCCCGCCGGGTGATTTGCCCGTGATCCCCCCGAGGACAATGGCAGGTGTGAGCGGACATGGCGCACCACCCGTCGGGACCCTACTCCGGTTGTCGATTCCGGCGATCCTCGTGGGCGTGGTCTCGGCGCTGAGCCTGTTCGCCGTCGAAGAGGCGGCGCATCTGCTCGAACACCTGCTGTGGGAGGCCCTTCCGTTGGCCTGGGGCATCGACCCGGCCTCCGGCTGGTGGATCTTCGGGGTCCTGGCCGTGACGGGCCTGCTGATCGGCATCATCCTCACGTACGTTCCCGGGCACGGCGGCCACGATTCGGCCACCGTCCAGCTGATCGCTCCGCCGATTGCGCTCGCGGCGGTCCCCGGGTTGGTGGTCGTCACCGTCTTGGCGCTCGCCGGCGGAGTCAGCCTCGGGCCGGAGGGTCCCATCATCGCGATCAACACCGCGGTGCTGATCGCCCTCGTCGCCAGGCTGTGGCCGGGCGTCGGGGTGGAGCTCGTCATGATGCTCACGATCGCCGGAACGATCGGGGCCCTGTTCGGGACGCCGGTCGCCGCCATCCTCATCCTCACCGGAGTGGCCGCGGCCGCCGGGTCCGGTGGCGGACTCTGGGACCGGCTCTTCCTGCCCCTGGCCTCGGCCGGGGCGGGGGCCGTCACCATGAGGATGCTCGCCGGCTCGCCGTTCCCCGCCACGGGCCTACCGCCACTCGGAACGCCGGAGCTGTCCCAGGTCCTGGCCGGCACCGCGGTGGCCTGCGGTGCGGCGGCGGTGGTCGTGGCCGGAGCCTTCTTGTTCCGGCCCCTGCACGCGGCTTTCCGGCGGCTCGGCCGCCCGCTGGTCTACACCACTCTCGGCGGGCTGATCCTGGGCGGACTCGGAGCGCTCGGCGGTCCCCTCACTCTGTTCAAGGGGGGCTCGCAGGCCGCGGACATCGTGCGGAACGCGGAGGACTATACCGCCTTGCAGCTGGCGGTCATCGTCGCCATCAAACTCGCCGCGCTGCTGATCGCGGCCACCGCCGGATTCCGGGGCGGCCGGATCTTCCCGGCGGCATTCATCGGCGTGGTGGCGGGCTTGTTGGGTCACATGCTCCTGCCGGCGGTGCCGCTGGGGCTGGCCCTCGCCTGCGGGGTCCTCGGTGCCGTGATAGCGGAGTGCCGGGACGGATGGATCGCCCTGTTCATCGCGGTGGCGGTGGTCGGCGACATCACGGTCCTGCCCGTCCTCTGCCTCGTGCTTCTTCCCGTATGGCTGCTGGTGTCCCGCGCACCAGTCATGCACGTCCACCTCGCGGAACACCAGAAGCCGTCCGAATCGCCGGCGTAGAGCCCGCACGTCATGTTCAACGCTCCGACAACCCTTCTTGACATACTGGGGGCAAGTTCTCCAAAGAATGTCACAACCCGAAGGGATGTCTCCATGAACCGATCACCCCTCGCCGCGTGCGCCGCGGCCCTGGCCATGGCCCTGGCGCTGACCGCCTGCACCGGCGCGCCAATCTCCGGCGGTTCCGGCGTCTCGACGTCGACCCCGGCCGCCGGAGCGGCCCCGGAGTCCGCCGCCTCGGGCACGGAGTCGCGGCTCGACGCGATGCGCGAGGCGGGCAAGCTGCGGGTCTGCACGACCGGCGACTACCGCCCCTTCACCTACCTGGACCCGGACACGGGCGAATGGTCCGGGCTGGACATCGACATGGCCCGGGACCTGGCCGGGCGCCTCGAGGTGGAGCCGGAGTTTGTGCAGACGACGTGGAAGAGGCTCATGCCCGACTTCCTCGCCAAGTGCGACATCGGCCTCGGAGGGGTCTCTATTTCCTTGGAACGCGCTGAGGAGGCGTACTTCTCGGCCCCGACCCTGGACGAGGGCAAGACCCCGATCACCCGGTGCGAGGACGTGGAGCGCTTCGACACGGTGGCGGAGATCAACCGGCCCGGCGTCCGGTCCATCACCCCCATCGGCGGGACCAACGAGAAGTTCGCCGAGGAGCACTATCCGGACGGGGAACTCATTCGCTTCGAGGACAACAACACGATCTTCGACGAGATCATCGCCGGCCGCGCCGACGTCATGACGACGGACGCCTCCGAGACGCTATGGGTGGCCAACGAGCACCCGGAGCTGTGCGCGGTGCACCCGGACCGCCCCTTCAACTTCTCGCAGAAGGCGTACCTGCTTCCCCGCGGCGACGAGCCCTTCAAGGCCTACGTCGACGAGTGGCTGAACATCGCGGTCCACGACGGCACCTACGCCGAGGCCAAGAAGCCGTGGTTCGGCTAGCGCGCGGTTAGCTTCTCGTCGGGCGCCCTTTCCTCATGCCGTCCCACCGGCCCACTGGCGACGCCGTCCGGCCGGTAACGAGCCACGGACGCGATCCTACCCCGGCCGAGGGCCCCGCCCCGGCCTGGACCTGACCGCCGTCGCCCATCCCATGGTGGACATCGCCATCACGGCGGGCCGGCTCTTGATCCGCGGCATCGAGCACCCGGAGACGCGTCCGGATCCCGTGGTCTACCCGGCCGAGCTGGTGGTTCGGGACAGCACCACGGGCCGCCCCGGATAGGTCCCCGCCCCCGCGATTCACGCCCGCTGCGCTCGCGGCGCGTCACCGGTTCCATGGCAGGAAAACCGGCCTTCGGCACGGATGGACGCAGGGATGTGGGCGATGTCATGGTTGTCGCAGGCCAGAACACAGCCGGGTGACAGGATGGTGCCCTACCCTCGTTCAAGGACACCCGCGGATGAAGGAGAAACATGGCCCAGGACTACGACGAGATGCGACCCGACGTCGCCGAGGCGAGCGACGCAAACCTCAAGAGCCTGCAGACGATGAACGCCCCCGACGCGCGCAATGTCGCTGCGGACTTGGACTACGCGGACGAGACCGACGGTGTCACGCTCCCGGGCGCTGACCTCTCCGGCGAGGAGCTCGTCATCGCGGTCATCCCCCAGGGCGAGGACGAGTTCACCTGCGCGGAGTGCTTCCTGGTTCGCCACCGCTCCCAGATCGCGCGCGTGAAGGGTTCCCTGCGGTACTGCCGGGACTGCGAGAGCTAGGGAAACGCTCCCCGCCCGAGCCCGGTCCAGAGCGCCCGCTCAGGGCGGGAACAATGTTGGCTCAAGTTTCGCGCAAGGCCCTTGTGCATGGTGATGCCGTAGGTGAAGGTGGAACCGGCAGCACAGTCCGGGCTTGGGGAAGCATCAACCGGACGAACGCGGCCGCTGGGGGTGTCGATGGCCATGAACCGGCAGGGTCCGGATCGTGGCCATCGCCATGTCCGGGACCTTGGAGGGAACCGCGGCGCGTGCCGTCGGTGCCGCGTGGGCTGCGGCGGCACCGCTCGGCGGCGCAGGATCCGGGACGCAACCGTTCAGGTTCAAGCACCTGACCCGGATCGATTTCGCCGACGACTACAACATGGCCCTGGTGAAGGTGGCCGGGCCGAAACCCCCTGACACAGCCCGCGAAACCCGTAGCCGTCGTTCCCCTAGAACAGCGGCCAGGGCACTGCCGACATCTCACCGCTCGGAGCCGGAAACCGCCCTGCCGAGCGCAATCGGGCGCAGCGAGTGGCGAGCGATGCGATTTCTTCGGCACCGAGCAAGTCCGCGAGGTTTCGGCCCAGCCCGCCGTGCAGTCCTTCGCTGACACGATCGATGCCGTCGCGTTCCTCGGCGGTCAGAGCGTCTCCCAGCCAGCCCCACAACACCGTGCGCAGCTTGTGGTCACGATGGAAGGTGAGCCCATGGTCCACGCCGTGGCGGTGTCCGTCCGCCATGGCAAGAATGTGATCGCCTTTGCGGTCGGCGTTGTTAACGACCAAGTCGAACACCGCCATGCGTCTGAGCGCTGGCGAGTCTTCATGAACGAGGGCGACCATCCGTCCGTGCTCATCCCGTCCCTCGAGAACGTGCTTCCAGCCCGTCTCCGGGACCTGGTCCGTCGCGACGAGGTCCACGGCGCTTTGGGTGGGGTCTTGCTCCCGCCAGAGCTGCACCATTCCTTCGCCCAGCGGACCATCGCGCAGCCAGGTGTGCGGGACGACGTCCCAGCCGATGACCTGCGAGACCAGATAGGCCGCCACCTCCCGGTGAGCGAGTGTGCCGTGGGGAAAGTCCCGCAGCGGACTTTCACCTGCTATCGGCTTATAGACGACCACCACGTCGCCGATGCTGCCCAGAAATGTCGCGTTTGAAGCCGTCGTGATGCGGCCGGTGAGCGTCAACTCGGCGGTCAGGAGGTCCGGTGCTGGCATCAGGCCTCGGGAAGGGTGCAGATGTGCCCGTCGGCGTCGATGGGGTAACCGCAGAGCGGGCACGTCGGGCGCCCGGCGCCCACGACCTCGCGGGTGCGCTTAGCGAACGCGCGGGCGGTGCCGACCGGCATTCGCACCAGCAGCATTTCGGTCTCGTTGGCGCCGTCCTCGTCTGGCGATTCGTCGTCGTCATCGACATCGGTGATGGGGTAGGCCTCTAACACGACCTGGGCCGTGGTTGGGTCCCAACCCAAGCTCATGGCGCCGGCGCGAAACTGCTCCTGAACGGCGTCGAGCTGATCATTGTCGACAAGTTCAATGGGAGTACCCGTGGGAACGCTGAAGGGGTTGCCCTCGACGGCGATGAGCTGGTCGAGAATTTCCTCGATCTTCTCCGCGAGCAGAGCCGACTGCTGCTTCTCCAGGGCAATACTCACGATCTGCGTCCCTGCGCGCACCTGCAGGTAGAACGTACGCGCCCCCGGAAGGCCAATGGTGCCAACGACGACCCGATCGGGCCAGGCAAACTCGTGAACACGTGTAGGCATGTCAGTATTCTAGGCACATGAGGTTCACGGCGCCTTTTGCCCTGCACCGCCGCCTACCGGCGCATCGCCAGAGTGGATGCCGTTCGACAGCCACGACAGATCACCCGCGTCGGTGTTGGTCGCGTAGACGCTGGGCCGACTCGCGCTGTAGCGCACGATCGATACGGAGGCGGGGCCCACGTTTATACGCTGGAACAGGTCAAGGTGCATGCCGAACGCGTCGGCGAGGATTGACTTGATGATGTCACCGTGACTCACGGCCACCCACACGGCCCCTGGCCCGTGCTCGGCCTCAAAGGCTGCATCGTGACGTCGGATCGCCGCCACCGACCGAGCCTGCATCGCGGCCAAGGATTCACCGCCGGGAAAGACGACGGCGGACGGATGCGACTGCACGACCGGCCACAAATCCTCGGTCGCAAGATCACTCAGCGAGCGGCCCTGCCACTGGCCGTAGTCGCACTCGGTGAGATCCAGTTCGACCGGCGCGCACGGCGTGCCAGCCTGGCGATCGAGGATGAGCTGGGCGGTCTGCCGACAACGCTCAAGAGGGCTCGACACCACCCCGACTACGGGAACGGCCGCGAGCCGGTCTCCGGTCAGAGCCGACTGGTCGAGCCCGACTTGGTCCAGGCCGACACCAACGGCCCGACCCGCAAGCAGTCCAGTGGCATTGGCTGTGGTGCGGCCATGCCGCACGAGAATAACTGTCGCCATTCACCCAGCCTAGCCACCCCCTCGATGGTGGTGTGAACCTCGCCGCGTCGCGCGTCGGGCAGGAAGACAAAGCACTGGCGGAACCCTTCAGGCACGCGGGGCGCTCAAAGTCGCCCAGACGGATTCGGCACTCGTTGACCAGCTCAACGAACTCGGTTATGTGGAACTGGAATGCCGAGGCGCCGAACTCCCCTTCCAGGTCCTCACCGCACACGAAGGGAAGAACTCCATCGGCATCACTGGCGACGAATCGTTCTCCGGCTGGACCAAGAAGTTCACCGCCCCCAGGTTGTGCGCCGCGATCGCGGACGGGCTTTCGTTCAATGGAGCCATCATCGCAACCAGGACAGACTCCTACCGACTCGCCCACCATCGCCCACAAACCGGAGGCTAGCCGAGCGTGCTGGGACTAGTGATACGACCTATCCGCGAGCGGGGTCCTCGGCAAGGTGCCGATTCCGTGTCTCGATGAGCTTTTGGAGGTAACGGGCCAGCACCAGCCTCTCCACCAGGCGCCCTATGGGCCCGAACGGTGCCGCGAACTCAATCCGGTCAATCATCGTGGTGGCCGCCGAATCCTGGTTGAACTCATGAACGTGCCGGAACCGCCGAAACGGACCCTTAACCTGCTCATCCACGAAGTAGTTCGGCGACTCCATCTCGGTGATCCGGCTCGTCATGCGAAGCGGAACGCCGAAGTGCCAGGCTCGCCACGTGACTTCCTCACCCAAAGAGATGAGACCGGACGTGACGCCGGCAACCGCCTCTTCACGAGTCTGCGCCATCGAGTCCTTGTGGGCGTCGATACTCCGGGCACGGTCAAACAGGTCCGATTGGGGCGTGCTCGTCCGTGTCGTGCACTCGAAGTAAACGGCCATTGTCAGAGTATGGCAGTTCGTTCATGGTCTGTTCGAACCGCGGAAGCCTTGGTCCACTGCGCCCGCCGCCTCCTGAGATGGCAAGGTCGAACCCTCGGGCCAGCAGCGACGTGGGTGGTCCTCGATCAGGCCGTACCAGTCGTCCTGAAACAGTTGACATGCTCAGTCCGGGAGCGCGTCCATCAGCGACCGCCCCCCTTGTCCGTCAGCCCGGCATCCAGCCACTCCTCCCGCAGGTCCGTCGGCGCGATGATTGGCGTCCGGTCGTGGATGTGCCCCAAAGCGTCCGCCGCCGGCCGGGTCAGGATCGTCGTGGTCATCAGCCACTCCGCTTCCCCGCCCCCCGGGCGCCGCGGGGTCGCGCCAGAACTCGTGCAACCCCGCGAACGCCACCACGCCCCTGCTCTTCGACCGCACCGGGACCAGCCCCCCACCGGGCGGTCTCCAACCGGCGCCCGGCGTCCACGCCGTCCGGGCCCCACCGGGTCACGACCCGCACCTGTTGGGTGGGCGCGACGTTCCAGTTCGGGCGCAGCTCCTCCCCCACCACCACGTCGATCCCAGGGCGGCCACCAGGTCGCCGTCGGCCTTCGCCATCACGAATCTCCCGCACATGCTGGAAGTCTCGCACGCCCTGGCCGGGCACGGCCCTGCCTTCCGCGCTGTGGCTACGCCGCGCGGGCGCCGCCTCCCCCGCCGGTCGCACGCCTGATCCTGCCTCGGGATGTCCGGCGCATCCGTGCGCCGGCGACCCCGGCCACCGCCACGCCGACCCCGGCGAGCAGCGCCGCGGCCCCCGGTACAGGATGCTGGGGCAGTACCCGCAAGGCGACCCCGGCCAAGCCCCAGGCCACGGCCGCGGCGTAGGCACGGGAGACCGGTCGCCACCAGGCCACCCCCGCGGCGGCACCGCCCGCGGCCAGCAGCGTCGCCGTGCTCCACGCCTCGGCGCCCGGCCAGGGCGCGCCGATCCCCGAGGCGATGAGGGCCTCGCCGCCGCCGGCCACCGTCGCCACCGTGATCCAGCCACCGAACAGCCCCAACGGGACCCGCACGAGCCACCGGTCGCCCGCCGAGGCGACCTCGGCCTCCCCGACCGGGTCCGCCCGGAGGTAGGCCGCGACGGCGGCCGCGGCGGTCGCGCCGATCAGCGCCAGCTCCACGGCCGGGACATCCTGGGTCCATACCCAGAACCCGGACAGACCCACCGCGCACGCGGTGGCCCACCCGGTGCGGCGCAGCAACGGATCACGCCGCCGGGAAGGCAACGCCTGGTAGATGGCGTGGCTGAAGAGCCCGGCATAGATGGGAGCCCAGATGCCGAAGGCGTAGTTGGCCGGCACCACGAGACTGGGGCCCGCGGCCGCGTTCCCGTAGTCCCCGGAGACCCCGACGAGGAAGCCTCCGCCCACCGCCGCGACCACGGTCGCTTGGCGCAGTACGTCGCGATCGACCATCACCGACCTGCTCTCCCTCGGGCACTTCCCATCATCGCACCCGGCACGGCGGCAAGGTAGACCCTCCCCTCCGGCCGTCCGGCCACCACTCCCGAGGCCCGTGGCCCCCGGCCGGGGCAGTGCGTCCCCGCCGGTTCCGCGCGTGCGTCCCGCGAACGTTTCCCGAGGACCGCCAACGCATGGAGGGGACCTTCGCCCCGATAACGCCAGTGGACCCTGCGCGCCGAACACCGCGACGGCGGGCGCCTCCCGCGCCCATCCCAGCCCGAACCCGTGCTCCTCACGCGCCTCCTCGAGCATGCCCAGGGCCTTGGGCCCCACACCGTGCAACCCGGACACCTCGGACCGCGGGACGCCGTCCGGCCCTCGGAGAGACACGTAGCCGGCCCGGCCCAGAACGCGCGTGGCCGGCGCGCCGGCCTTCGGCAGGGAGTCCAACGGCGTCGTCATGCATCGTCCATGGGCCGGCCCGCGTCGGGCAACAGCGGCCGGGGAACCACCGAGTCGGACTGGACAGTCGTCGGCAGGCAACGGGCGAGCACGGCCTCCCGCCCGGGGTGAACCTCTGGCCCGCAACCGGTGGGCAGCAAGACGCGCTTGTGGAGACTTCGCGCCGAGTCCATCGAAGCCTCCTGGAACTCCGGCCCGCTCGGGCCGCCGCCATGGTCGCGGCACGTGGCTGCTCCGGCGCCCCCTTCGGGTCAGGCGGTGGCGGTGACGGACAGTCGGTGGGCAGGACAGGGCTCGCGGGTCCGGTGGCCGTGGTCAGTCGGGCGTGCCGGCGATCTCCTTCAATGCGCGTACGTGCCCGTCGAAGGCGTTCCGCCCGGCGGGGGTGAGCGTCACCCACGTTAGACGGCGGGCATCGGTGCGCGCCGCAGATGCGGCCTTGGTCAGGCGGACGTATCCCGCCTCGGCCAGGGTCTTCAGGTGCTTGGACAGTGTCGCGTCCGAGACGTCGAGCGTGTCGCGCAGCACGGCGAAGTCCATCTGCTCCACCGGCCGCAGCACTCCGCAGATCCGCAACCGTGCCGGCGCGTGGATAAGGGCATCGAACCGGGCCTCAATCACGACGCAGCCGGTCCAGCGCCGAGCGGTAGGCGATGCCCGCGAGCCACGTGACCAGACCGAAGGCGGCAACGCTGGTCAGAACCACGGCCCAGCGGGCGCCGAAGGAAACCAAACCAAGCGAGATCGAGAACAGCGTCAGGCAGACCAAGAGCATCGCGAGCGTTGCCATGGTGGCGCGTGTGCCCATCCTGCGGAATCGGATGCCGGTTTCGCGGCGGATCAGGTGAAGGACCACGAAAACCGCCACCAGGGCCAACCATCCGGAAGTCGGGGGTTCGTAGGCCTCGCCGGGGCTGGCCGTCGCGGCTGCCGCCACCCACCAGGCCGCCACGCCCCCGAGCGCGGCCAACAGTGATTTCGGAACGCGCACGCCGTCGGCCAGCGCCTGACGATCCGAAGCGAGGTCGCGGAGGCTGGCTGCGGCATCGTCTGCCGACGGACGCCCCTTAAGGTTTCTTTCCATGTCGGAAAGACTACAGAATGGCTTTCCTTGTCGGCAAGTGACATTCAACGCGCCATGGACCAGCGGGGGCGTGTGAGTCGCAGTGATATTTGGCGTTGTTCTGTAAGCGGTGGATGGCGGTGTCTGTGTGGGGATCCCTAACGGGACAGTCAGCAGTGTCGGCTGGAGCCGGGCTGTATTTCTCTCCTGAGTGGACAGACCAACGTGAGGTCTGCAACCATGCCGAATCATGGACAAAGTTCCACTGGGTGTGCACCTGTTGAAGGGCCGAGCGCGAGGCCGGCGGGCTTACCAAATCGGCCGGTGAGTTCCAGCCCGGTCCCGCGTCATCAGGCACATCCACCATCCGCGCGAAACTTTGGGGGCACGTTTGAAACTCTTGCTTACATCAGGCGGCGTGACGAATCCGAGCATCCACTCGGCGCTCGCGCAGCTTCTCAACAAGCCGATCGCCCAGTGCCACGCCTTGGTCATCCCGACAGCGCAGTGGGGTCATCCGATGTGCGGACCGGCATCGGTGCGGGGCCTACTGGCCGCCGAGCCCGACTTCCGTCACTTGTCAGGCCTGGGCTGGGCCTCGCTCGGAGTTCTCGAGCTCACCGCACTGCCCACCATCGGCGAGGAGCGATGGGTCCCCTGGGTTCGGGACGCCGACGTTGTACTGGTCGACGGGGGCGACGCGACGTACCTGTCCCATTGGATGCGGGAATCCGGGTTGGCCGAGCTGCTGCCGTCACTTCCCGACACGGTATGGGTGGGAGTGAGTGCCGGAAGCATGGTGATGGCGCCCCGGATCGGGGAATACTTCGTCGAGTGGCCGTCCGCGCCGGACGATCGCACCCTCGGGATGGTGGACTTTTCGATCTTCCCGCACCTGAACGCTTTCCCGACCAACACTCCGGCCCACGCAGAGCGTTGGGCCGCCGACATCGGAGGCCCGGCCTATGCCATCGACGAACAGACCGCCATCAAGGTCGTCGACGGCTCCGTCGAGGTGGTTTCCGAAGGGCAATGGAGGAAGTTCGGGTGATGAGTGCCTGGCATTTGTGAAGCCGCGTGGCCTGCGTGCGCAGCAGGAACGGGACGAACAGGGATTGTTGACAGCGGCAACGGGCAGGTTCGGACTGCCCCGACTTGTTGACTCCTCCATCTAAGGCCGCAGCGCACGGCAATGGGGCCCTCAGCGGGCACGCTGCATCAACGTTAGGGAATCAGCGTGCTGGGGACTTGCAGAGGCGGTCGAATAGAGACCAGCCCTCCTTTCGGAGAAGATGAACAGCCACAAATGGTTCGGCGATATGTGACAGGTCCCCGCCGGACTCACTAACTCCGAGGCCAGAGCGACGGTCCCCCCGAGCTTCTGTTCCACGGCGCGGCGCCACACACTGTGACCATGGATAACGAGCAGTGGTGGTCGAGATTGAAACCGGCAACGCGAGAGTGGCTGATCGCCAACAACGGTGATGCCGTGCCGGAGAGGGTGGCGACCGAGGTCGCCGTGGCAGGAGGACCGGTGGGGGTGGAGGCGACGGGCGAAGATGACACCCAACCGGGCCTGTTCTACCCCGACGAAATCCTCGACTGGGTTGAGGAGATCGCCAACACCGAGGATTCGCCAGACTCCGTGTAGGGGAAACAAATCCGGGTCCGTGCGCAATCGGCGCACGGGCAAGCCAGCGTACGAAGGCGTTCGTGAACGACGGGTCGCAAGATACCGCATCGCGGCATTCAAGGCTCCCTGTGGCCCTAACGCTCGACCGTCTTGCCACTGTGGCTCGCATGCGATTTCCGGATACCAACGACGCGAAGAGCGATGCGAGACACATCGGGAGCCGCGGCCCGACCGGGACCGCGGTCGGTCGGGTCCCGCCGCGACTGCGCCGATCCGTCCTGCGCTGATGACGGTTCAAGTCAGCGGTGGCGTGGGGCCCACTGGAAGAACTCGTCGCGGTTGGTCAGGGCGCTCGCCACGGCCACGTAGGAGGCGTACCCCAGCCACGCCAGACGCGGCGCGAGTCCCCACGCGGCCTTCGGGTCGATGCGGGAGGTTGCGGCGACACTGGCCGACGTGGCACCCAGGGAGGCCACGGTGACCGCCGCCCCCAGGACGGGGCTGCGCAGCCCGAAGTACAGTCCGGAGAAGGAGGCGAACAATGCCCAGGAGATCCCCTCATACGCGAGGGCCTTCCGGCGGTCTGGCGTGTCCGGCGCGAGGTTGGCCACCCGCAGGTTGCTCCAGAGCGTGGCGGCGTTGTTGAAGGCCCACACCGGAGCGAAAAGCCACCCCGGCGGTGAGCCCGGAGGGGTGTTGAGCCGGTCGAAGTAGGAGGTATCGCCCCGATAGCCCGCGGGCAGGGATCCGATCGCGTTGGCCGCGACGCCGACGGCGGCCGCGTGCCACCACCGCCACCGCGGCGCCGGCGGCACGCGGTTCGGGGTGGTCAAGGAGGCGGTGGAAGGGGTTGCGGCCATGGCGCGGCACCGTCCTGTTCGTTCGCGGCGGGGCCCGGCGCGGCCACCGTCATGGACCCGACTGTAGTTCCGCTGGCCCTCCTGGCCAAGAGTCTCCATGGCGGAGATACCCGCAGGGGTCGCGCCCCTGCTAGTCTCCGGACCGCGGTTCAGTCCGAACTCGCGCTCGTCCGTTCCGCCGTTGCCGAGGAGCGCCGCGGCAGGTCATACGACATAGTGGCCGCCGCGTGTCCGGTGTCGTGGTTCCAGGGACGTGAACGCCCATGGGATGGTGGTGGGGATCCGACGGGACAGGCTCCCGCGAACCGGACCGGCCGGCGCGGGGGACGGAGGGACGGAGGACCCGGTGGCGGACGAGACGATTCTGGTGACCGGGGCCACGGGCACCGTCGGCCGGGTCGTGGTGGAAGAGCTGCTCGCGGCCGGGCTAAGGGTCCGGGCCGCCGGCCGCACCGCTGCATCCGTGGAGCGGATGTTCGGGCAGCGGGTCGAGGCGGTCGCCCTGGACTTCAGGGACGCGGCGACCTGGCCGGCCGCGTTCGACGGGGTCGGCCGGATGTTCCTCATGCGTCCCCCGCAGCTGGGCCGGCCCAAGACGCAGATCATTCCCGCGCTCGAGTACGCGCGTGGCCACGGCACCGGGCAGATGGTGTTCCTGTCCCTCCAGGGCGCGGAGCGGAATAAGGCCGTCCCGCACGCAGCCATCGAGGCGTGGCTGCGCGCCTCCGGCGTCGCCTGGACCTTCGTCCGCGCCTCGTTCTTCCACCAGAACCTCACCACCACCCACCTCACCGACATCCGCGACCGCGACGAGATCCGAGTCCCCGCCGGGCGCGGCGCGACCGCGTTCGTCGACGCCGAAGACGTCGGCGCGGTCGCGGCGGCCGCCCTGCTGGACCCCGCCGCGCACCGCGACACCGCCTGGACCGTGACCGGGAACGAAGTGCTCACCTACGACCAAGTCGCCCGGATCCTGACCGCAGAACTCGGCCGACCCATCCGGTACGCCCGCCCCGGGATCCTCCACTATCTGATCCACGCCCGGCGGACCCTGGGCATGCCCCCCGGAATGGCCCTGGTCACCGCGGCGATCTACACCACCGCCCGGCTCGGGCTGGCCGGCGGGCTGACCGGCACCGTGCGCCGGGTCCTGGGCCGGGACCCGATCGGCTTCGCCGAATTCGCCCACCGAGAACGCCGGGTCTGGGAACCCGCCCCGCCCTGAGCGCACGCCTGTCCCGGACCGGGCCCCTCCCACGGGAATCGGCGCCCGCCGATCCCTCGGACGGCGATCCCGCGTTCCCCCCGCGGTTCCGGAACCCCGAACCCTCCGACGCGTAATGCCCGGCCATATAGGTGCGACGGGCCGCTGACCGTTTCGGCCCGTGGGGCCGTCGGCGATGTCCCGCGCGTCAGGGACCTGGCGAGGCAATCCAGTCCCCTATCCGACGCCGCGGTTCCGCCGGACCGTTGTCCGGGCGATGCGGGACGGTAGCCTGGGCTAACCTCGTGTCATGGGTGGGAAGGCGAAGAGCGTCGAAGAGTATCTCACTGCGCTCGACCCCGCCTACCGGGCCGAACTCGAACGGATCCGCGCGCTCGTCACACGGCTCGTGCCGGATAGCGAAGAGACCAATCAACCAGTGGCTAAACCGTCCAACCGCCCGCCAACCGGCACGGTAGAAGCGCAGGGATTCGTTGTTGGGACCGCACGGTCCGCTTGCACACACCGGGGGAAAAATGTCTGGAATGAACTTCACGACGATCGACGTCGAAACAGCCAACAGCAGCAGGGGTTCAGTCTGCGCGGTCGGGATGTGCCAGGTACGCGGCGGCAAGATCGTCAAGACCATGGAATGGTACGTGCGGCCCCCGGGCGGAATGGACTCGTTCGACCCCCGAAACACCTCGATCCACGGGATCACCGCCGAGATGGTCCGTGAGGCCAGCACGTGGGCCGCGTCGTTGGAGACCATCCGAGGCCTCGCCGAGAGCTACCCGCTGATCGCCTACAACGCGGCCTTCGACCGCAGCGCCATCGTTCAGGCCAGCGAATCGGTAGGACTCTTGGTGCCATCCAACGACTTCCATTGCGCCCTGCTGCTCACCCGCCGCGTCCTGGCCCTTGAGGCCTACAAACTGCCCCTGGTCGCCCAGGAGCTGGGAATCGACGAGTTTGAGCACCATCGGCCGGGAGCCGACGCGGTCGCCTGCGCACAGGTTGTTTTGGCCCTTGCCGGCCAGGAAGGCGCACGCACGGTGGACGATCTCTGGCCCCCCACGTCCACCCCCGCGCCCCGAACAAAGTCCGCCAACTATTGGTCCCAGGACGCGAAAGCCCGCGTGGCGGACCTGCCGCAACCGAACCCGGAGGCGCCAACAGACCACCCGTTCCACGGCCACCAGGTCATCTTCACCGGCGAACTGCAGGCCCTCGGCCGCTGGGAAGCCATGGAGCTCGTTGCCCACCAGGGCGGCAACAACGGCAAGAGCGTGACCAAGAAGACCGGGTTCCTCGTCGTGTCCGGCGCCGCCACAGTCGACGAGGTCAACTTGGCAACAGGAACCACCAAGGAACGCAAAGCCGCCACCTATATCGCCCAGGGTCAGGAGATCCGGGTCCTCACCGAACACGAATTTCTGCAGCTCGCCGGTTCTCCCCTGCGCGACTTCGCGGAGGTCTCGTCCGACACTCCGATCCCCGTCACGCCGGATCGCACTCCAGCGACCATCAACTCCGCTCCCCGCTTTCCGGTCTTGGCCGGCGAGACCGAAAACCACGTAAGCCCGATGCGGGAGGTTCCGGTTGAACCCGGTATCCCCCCGCGGGATCCCCAACAGGGAGAACGCCATGGCCAGGGGCCCCAGGATGCCCCACGAGCCCTGAATACAACTCCCAGTGCTCGCGGCAAAGCCACCAAGACTCTGCTCGGCATTGTTCTTTGGGTCGGGGCCCTCATAGGAGGCATAGGGGCCGCGCTCTTCGCGGCTGTAGGTATCGAGCTGCTTGGCGAAGGCACAACGGGAGCGGGCTGGACCGGACTCGTCTTCGCATGCCTCTGCGCAGCACTCGTATTCGCCTGCGTTCGAGGATTGGTCCGGAGAGGCCGCCGGGCAAAGCTCGCCTAAGGCGCTAGAAGGTTGCGTCCCGGCCGTTTCCGCGGAACGCCGATAACGGCGCATACGTCGCCCCGCTCTCCACGAATTCACGGACGTGGGGACCGTCATTCGGCGAAAATGCTTGCATTACTTTCATTACAAGCAACGCACGCAAGAGGGTCGATGAATATGCATATGACGGCTTCGTGTCAACTGTTTGTTGCCTCCACAGCGGTGGTCGCGAGGGTAGGTGCGGTGTGTGCCGCTGTGGCGATGGGAATCGCCGCGGGAGCTCGGGCAGTCCACAATCAAGCATCCGGTTGGTTTTCCCTGGCTGGTCGAACTACCGTCCGGGCACCGCGGGTCGCCAGCTGAATCCCACGCAGGCTGGCGCGGGTCGGCCACGAATCGGAAAAGATCGCGGCGGCGACAGTTCCTACGGTTTGGGGCGCTCCTCGCGCGTGACCGGGACGCGTGTGGACACAGGCTATGGCTAGTCCCTGCGGACGGGAGCGGAGCGACGCATGCGAGTGCCGTTATCCATTGAATGGAAAGGCCGTGGCATCCATTGACGTTGTGTCCGGATACTGGGCACAGTCCGTCTTCCCTGCAACCAGGAGTATCTCCATGAGCTCAGAGCGCACCGTCCTCACCACCCAGGTCGGCATCGTCGGCGGCGGTCCCGCTGGCCTCATGCTCTCGCACCTCCTCCACCGTGCGGGCATCGACAGCATCGTCGTTGAAAAGCGAGACAGGGACACCATCCACAACACCCACCGTGCCGGCATCCTCGAGGCCGGTACCGTTCGGATGCTCACTGACTCCGGCGTCGACGGGCGGGTCCTGACCGAGGGACACGAGCACGAAGGCACCGTCCTGCGCGTGCAGGGGGAAAGCCACCGCATCGACTTCAAGGAACTCGTCGGTGAATCCGTGTGGCTCTACCCGCAGAACGAGGTGTTCTGGGACCTGGCCGCCGCCCGGGCGCGCGACGGCGGCGACATTCGCTGGTCCGTCAGGGACACCGAGGTCCTCGACTTCACCACCGCGACGCCGAAGATCCGTTTCACCGACGCGGCGGGCGAAGATTTTGAGGTCCACTGCCAGATACTCGTGGGCGCCGACGGCTCCCAGGGCATCTGCAAGTGGGCCATCCCCCAAGAAGAGCGCACCGACAACTTCATCGAGTATCCCTTCGCCTGGTTCGGCATCCTCACCGAGGCCCCGCCCAGCGCCCCGGAACTGATCTATTCCAACTCCGAGTTCGGGTTCGCGCTGATCTCCCAGCGCAGCGAAAACGTGCAGCGGATGTACTTCCAGTGCGATCCGGAGGAGAACGTCGACGACTGGAGCGAAGAACGGATCTGGGCCGAGCTGCAACGCCGGGTCGATGGACCGGATGGGTTCCAGCTCGTGCGCGGCCCGATCTTCGAAAAGACCGTGCTGAAGTTCCGCTCCTACGTGTGCGAGCCGCTGCGCCACGGCAACCTGTTCCTCGTGGGCGATGCCGGGCACACGGTACCCCCCACGGGCGCGAAGGGCCTGAACCTCGCGTTCTGCGACGTCCGCGTGCTCGCCCCGGCCCTCGTCGACTACTTCCGCACCGGAAACGACACGGGGCTCGCGGGGTACTCGGCCACGGCACTGGAGCGGGTCTGGAAGGCGCAGAACTTCTCCTACTGGGCCACCAATCTCATGCACACCCAGCCGGGGGAGAACCCCTTCAACCAGAAGCGCAGGTTCGGCGAGTTCAAGGCGATCACCGGCTCCGAACGGGGCGCGGCCTACTTCGCCGAGTCCTACACGGGCTGGTCGGAAACTAGCACCCCGACGCACCATAACGCGGCAGAGGGTAGGCCCCCCGGTGTCAACGAGGCGCTTATGGGGCGGTGAAGCCCCCACGGGTGTCCGCTGAAGCGGGGCCATGGCGCCGGTGCCCAGCCAGCATCAAGTAGGGCTCTTCCATACCTTCGGTGGGACAGGTGGTCCCGTTCCCCACCAGGATCCTCGACGATCACCAGCGGTTGTCGACGTGAGGTTCTGGAAGTCGCCCGGTGGTGTGAATGCTGCGAGCAACCCGGCGGACTGCAATAGGTTCACGGGTCTCGTACCAGATGCCGCCGAGTCCTTTCGGGGCCACATCCGCGGAGCCCCGCCGGGCGGATCGACCCCGCCGGGACATACGCCGCCCAGTGGGTTCCGAACGGGCTCTTGCTTTCCTGTCCGGTGCCGCGCGTGAACCGGAAGGCGCCGCGCCGGTGGGCGGTCCGAGCGTCCGCAAACATTCGCTAACGCGTCCCCCCGCGGCCGGGTATCACGCCCTAGGCGGACAGCAACACCAAGAGCCCAGTCGCCCCCAGCGCCAGCAGCAGACCCGTGGTCCACAGCACCGCGGCGACGTCCGCGCGCAAGGCCCCGGCCTGGATGCCCGCCGCATGCCGCGCGTACCTTCGCCGCTGCGTGGCGTAGATACCCAACGCGGCGGCAGTCGCCAGGCCCACGAGCACCGCAATCGCCGGTCCGTAGTGCGGCAGCCAACGCAGGAACACGGCGCTGGCCACCAAGAAGGACACCATCGTGCGTCCCCACGCCATCACGGTGCGCTCTGGCTGCAGCCCCGCGTCGCCGTGTGGGCGGTATTGGGGCGGGGACGGGCCGGGGCGCATCAGCCCAGCAGGATCATCGCGATGGTGACCACGGCGGCCCCGCACGCCCCGAGAGCCAGTAGCGGCACAACCGCGGGCAGCGGCAGCGCACGGCCGCGCCGCATGGCGGATTCGACCCGCAGCCAACGGAACGCGGCCCCCGCGGCAATCAGCAGGCCGACGCAAATCACCAGCACCGCCAGCCAGGTACGCAGCGGCGCGGGGAAGGCGTGGGCGGCAAAGGCCTCCAGCGCGATCCCGCCGGCGAGGAACGCCAAGGACGTGCGGATCCATGCCAGGAAGGTGCGCTCGTTGGCCAGCGTGAACCGCGGATCCGGCTCCTCGCCGTCCGGCAGCAGCCGCAGCGCGAGCCACCCGCGCTCCGGGATCTCGCTCATCGCCGTCCTTCCCCGTCAGATGCTGCCCGGCCAGCCCGGGCACGACGGCGGCGCGCCTCAGAATCCCGCAACGATGGCCGCCGACGAACGGTAGGCGGTCAGGCCGCCGTCGACCCGGATGTCCGCACCATTGATCCACGGTGCGGCGTCGGACAGGAGGTAGGCCACCACCCGTGCGACGTCTTCGGGTTCGCCAAACCTACCCAGCAGCTTGGCGGCACCCTCGACCTTGTCCCGCCCGTGGTCGTTCTTGAAGTCTTCGAGGATTGGCGTTTGGACCGGGCCCGGGCTGACCGCGTTCACCCGGATCCGCCGTGGCAGCAGCTCGGCCGAGAGGTGCTCGGTCAGGAAGCAGACGCACTGCTTAGAAAAGAGGTACGACTCGCCGGTGGCGTGGGCGTCGCCGGCCACGGCATCAAGGGCTTCCTCGGTGTCCTGGGCCAGCGCGAAGCGGGCGCAGGCGTCTGCGAGGCCGCGCCAATGGAATGCCACGGACGAGGCAAGGTTGACGACGCTGGCGCCTTCGGCCAGCACCGGCGCGAGCGCCCGGGTCAGTTCCCGCACCCCGAACACGTTCACGCCCAAGACGGTCCGCCAAGGTGCCGTTCCGGGCACGCCGGCGATGTTCGCCAAACCCTGCAAGCCCCCGGGTGCTGCCTCGGCGACCTGGGCGGCCGCCGCGCGCGCGCCGGCGGGCGTCGACAGATCCGCCTGGATGAAGGTCCCCGCGAACGATTCCGGCACGGTCCGGTCGATGCCGACCAATTTGATGCCGCGGTCGTTGAGCATGCTGGCGGTGGCGGCGCCGATCCCGGAGGAAACGCCCGTGACGGCGATGGGCAGGTTCGTGGTCATGGAGACTCCTTCGCCCCGTGGGGCGCGTCGACTGGCTTCGTTCCCTCCATGGTGTCGCCGACAGTGAGGCTCAGGCCACGAAGTTTCCGCCCAATGGAACAGCGACGGGGATCGCACCGCGGCAGCCGGGATGCTTGGAGACAAGTACGTCCGATCCGAAAGGACCACCATGCCAAACGCCGTCTATGACGTCACCGATCCCGCCACCCTAGAGGTCGTGGGCCAGGCGCCCGAGCATACCGAGTCCGACGTGCGCCAGGCCGTTGGCTTGGCCCGCGCCGTGGCCGCAGCATGGGCCGCCGACCGCAAAGCCCGTCGGGCGGCGCTGCACCAAATGGCGGACCGGGTCCTGGCGGAGGCGGACCGGCTGGGACGCATCCTGTCCTTGGAGCAGGGCAAGGTCCTGGCCGAGGCCGTGGGCGAATTCCGCGTGGCGGCCGGCCTGTTCAACTACTATGCGGACCTGGAATGGGACGAAGTTGAGCCGCTCCCGCCGCGCGGAGACCGCTCCCTCGAGGTCCACTACCGCCCGGTGGGGCTCGTTGGCACCATCACGCCGTGGAACTACCCGATCTCCCTGCTCTGCGTCAAGCTCGCCCCCGCGTTGCTCGCTGGATGCACGGTCATCGCCAAGCCGTCAGCGACCACGCCGCTGTCGACCATCGCGCTGGTGGAGGTGTTGAACCGGGTCCTTCCCTCCGGGGTGCTGCAGGTGCGAACCAGCAGCCGGCGCACCGTCAATGTCGCGCTCAGCACGCTGGCCGGCGTCCGGAAGATCTCCTTCACCGGCTCCACCGATGTCGGAATCTCGGTGGCCGCGCAGGCGGCGGCCACGGTCAAGCGCGTGACCCTGGAACTAGGCGGCAACGACCCGGCGATCGTGCTGGACGACGCCGACATCGAGACCACCGCCCGCGGCATCGTCGGCAGCGCGTTCCGCAACGCCGGACAGGTCTGCATGGCCGTGAAGCGGGTCTACGTGCCGCGCAACCGGGCGGCGGAGCTGGCCGAGGCCATCTCCGCCGCGGCCGCGGCGCACGTGCTGGGACGGGGCGTGGCGGAGGGCACCACCATGGGCCCCATGCACAACGCCTCTCAGCTGCGGACGGTCCGGGAACTGGTGGACGACGCCGTGGCCTCCGGAGCGCGGATCGCCAGCGGGGGCTCGCGGGGCTGCGATCTGCCCGGATACTTCCTCTCCCCCACCGTCGTGGTCGACGCGGAGCCCGGTATGCGTCTGGTCGACGAGGAACAGTTCGGCAGCGCCCTTCCGATCGTCGCCTACGACGACCTGGACACGACCGTGGAGCACGTCAACGCGGGAGAGTTCGGCTTGGGCGCCTCCGTCTGGTCCCCGGATGCCGCCCGCGCCCACGGCGTTGCCTCACGGCTCGAGGCAGGCACCGTCTGGGTCAACCAGCACACCGTCGTCGAATCCGATGCACCCTTCGGTGGCTGGAAGGCCTCCGGCGTGGGCCGGGAGCGCGGCCGCTGGGGTCTCGACGAATACCTGGAAACCCGCACGCTCAACATGCGCCCCCACTCCTAGCCCGACGACGAAGGAAAGCCATGACATCGATACCCACCACCGAGCTCGTCACGCTTGGGACCGCCGCCGGGCCCGCCATCCGCGGCCCCGAGAACGGCATCGCCAGCGCGGTCGTCGTCGGCGATTCGTTCTACATGGTCGACTTCGGCCTCGGCTGCGTCCGGGCCGCGCACGATGCGGGTCTGCGCGGCAGGGACTTCGTCGCCGGTTTCGTGACGCACCTGCATTCGGACCACGTCGTGGAGCTGCCAGGTTTCCTGCTGTGGAACTGGGGCGCACCCGTGGACGGCTTCACGCGCGAGATCCAGATTCTCGGCCCCGGGCGGGACGAGGCGCACCCCCACGGCAGGCGCCTGGCGGGTACCAGCGACATGGTGGAGCACACGCTCCAGGCGTTCTCCTACGACGTCGACATCCGGGTGAAGGACGAGGCCCGTCCCGACTTGGGGCGATTGGTCAGGCCCACCGAGATCCGCACGCCCGAGTATGGCTCGGCGGCAGCGCAGTCGCCCTTCGCGGTGTACGAGGACGACCTGGTCCGCGTCAGCGCCGTCCTCGTGGACCATCCTCCGGTGCGGCCGGCCCTCGCCTTCCGCTTCGACACCGAGGCCGGCTCCATCACGTTTTCCGGCGACACCGCCGAGTGCTCCGCCTTGGCCCGCCTGGCCGAGGGAACGGACATCCTGGTGCACGAGGCGGTAAACCTCGAGTTCTTCGCCGGGCGCGGATTTCATCCCACGTTCCTGAACCACCAGAGCGAGTCGCACACCTCGCCCGAGGGCGCGGGCCGGATCGCCACCCGGGCCGGGGCGAAGCGACTGGTGCTGTCCCATCTGGCCGGCGTCGCCACCGCCGAGGAATGGGAAGGGCGGGCCCGCAGCACGTTCGCCGGGGCGGTCGATGTTGCGCGCAGCGGGGACCGCTTCGCCCTGACACCGGCATTGGCGCAAGCCACCGGCTAGGTTCAGCGGAACCACACTGCAGAGGCAGGCCCTAAGGGGTTGGTCCTCTGCTTTGCGCTTTGCGCGGCCGACTGCCGACCCAGACGGCGGAGAGCCGCCGCCCTCCCGGGCGGCGGCTCTTAGCCGTTCGTAGATGCTATTGGCGGGGCTATGCGGTCCGGGCGACGTCCAGTCCCAACCGGAGGCGGTCACGCTGCTGGTTGATGAAGAGGGCTCCGAGGACCCCCGCGACGCTCAACATCCCGCCGGTGAGAAGGAAGGCGTTCGCGTAGCCGACCGTCTCGCTCGCCGCACGGCCGATAATGATTCCCACCACCGCCGGGGCGAACAGGCCTCCGGCGGTCAGCACGGCATTCGTGACCTGCAACACCGCGCCGCGCTGACCCACCGTCGTCGTCTCGGATGCGACGAGGTACGTCAAGGCAAAGAGTGCCGGCGCGGTGCCGAAACCGAAGGTGAAGAACAACACGGCGAGCCACGAGACGGGGGCCAGCGTTCCCAGGATCACCATGATCCCCGCGAAGGCGGCCGCGAGGCCAAGCACCAGGCCGCGGGAGCGGCGCGTCGGAATCCCGCGGGCGGCGAGCCGCTGCGGCAGCACGCCCAGTCCTATCGTGGCGAACGTTCCCCACAGTGCCGGGAGCGTGATCAGCGAGCCGGCCTGCTGGGTCGTGGCCCCGTGCACGGTCTCGAAATAGGCGGGCAGCCACGTCGTGGCCACTGTGAACGTCCAGTAGCCCAGGAAGGAGCACAGCACCGCCAGGAGCCAGGTCGGCGTGGCGAAGGAGCGGCGATAGGACACCTTGGTGTCGGCCGCCACCGCGGCGGAGGCGTCCTCGTCACCCTCGGCGGCGCCGCCGTCGATTTCGCGTTCCGCCCGCGCGGACGTGTAGGGGCCCTCTTTGCCGACGAAGATCCACGCGACGGCCCAGACGACGCCGACCATCGCCAGGAAGATGAAGGTGGCCCTCCATCCGAATTCCGCCGTGATCCAGGCGAGCACCGGGGCGAACGCCACGATGCCCAGCGTGACGCCGGAGGATGTGACTGCCGCCGGGGCGGCGCTGCGGGCCGCGGGGAACCACTTGTACGTGGCGTGCATGGAGATCGGCGCCAGCGGGCCTTCGCCGGCCCCGAGCAGCAGGCGGCTGAACCACAGGGCAGGCAGCGAGGCGAAGACGAAGATCGGCACCTGCGCCACGGACCAGATCAGGCACAGCACCAGCAGGATCCATTTCGACTTCACGCGGTTGGCGATCGGCGCGGCCACCAGCTGGGCCACGCCGAACAGCATGAAGACGGCGCTGCCCAACAGGCCGAACTGCTCGGTGGTGAGGTTCAGGTCCTTCATGATAGGCACGGCGACGATGCCGAGGATCGCCTTGTCCGCCCAGCTGATCATCATGAGCACCAGCAGCATGCCGGTGATGGTCCAGCCGTAGGCGTTTCGCTTGCGTGGACTCCATCGGGCCGGGTCGCGCCGGTCGTCGGCATCGGCGGCTATGTGGGGCGGGATGTCGATAGCCATGGTGGCTCCTTCGGGGGAAAGGGACGTACTGGATTCCGGAACGGGCACCGGAATCCGGGCGCGGCGCCACTTCCGCGCCGAACGTCTGGGAGAACGGCGTGGCGCGGGCGCGGGTCCGCGACGGGCATGTCGTGCCCGGGAGGAGACTAGGCCGCCGTGATGCTCACGGGCAGGGACTCGAAGCCGCGCAAGACGTTGTGCACGATCGGCACCGGCGCACCGGCTGGCTCGATCGTGGCGACGCGTCGCAGCAGTTCCTGCAGGACGATTTCCATCTCAAGACGGGCGATCGGCTGGCCGACACACTGGTGCAGGCCCATGCCGAAGGCGACGTGTCCGGAGGAGCTGCGCTCGAAGCTGAACGTGTCGGCGTCGTCCCCCCACTTCCGCGGGTCGCGGTTAGCCGCCCCGATGAACACCAGAACCTTGGACCCCGCGGGGATCCGCACCCCGCCGAGCGTGGTGTCCACTGCGACGGTGCGGTGGAACTTCTGGAACGGGGACTCCAGGCGCAGCGCCTCGTCGACCGCGAACTTGGCCATCGTGGGGTTCTCGCGCAGGCGCGCCCAGACCTCGGGATGCCGGGCGAGCACGGACAGGGTGTTTCCGATGCCGAACACGGTGGTGTCCACGCCGGCGGAGAGCAGGGCGCGCACCAGCAGTGTGGCCTGCTGCTCGGTGATCAGTCCTTCGCCGACCTTGTCCCAGATGCGGGCGCCGAAACCGATGTCGTCGAGGGACTCGCGGGCGCAGTTCTTCATCACCGCCGCCGCGTGCTCGTCGCCCTGCGCGAAGGCCTGCTTGAAGATGTAGTTTTCCGGGCCGAACGCGTTGAAGACCATGTTGCCGTAGGGCAGCAAGTGATCGCGGCCCTCGTCCGGGATACCGACCGCGTCGGGGAACACCCGCAATGGGTACTTCTCGGCCAGGTCCTTGACGATGTCGAAGCCCCCGCGCTGGGCCAATTCCGCGACGATCTCCTCCGCCGGCGGGGTGAAGGGGCCGCGCAGTGCCCGGACGGTGCCGGGGTTGATGACGCCGGTGAGCGCGCGGCGCATCAAGGTGTGGATCGGCGGATCGGACTCGAGGATGCTCGGCGGGCGCCAGGCGTCGTCCTTGCGGATATCGCGCGGACCAAGGCCTCCGGAGGAGATGTACGTCTCGAAGTCCGTGAGGACCTCGTAGACCTCCTCGTAGCCGGCGACGGCGTAGCTTCCGGTAGCTTCCAGCCAGGTGACCGCTCCGGCGTCGCGCAGGCGCGCGAGGAACGGGTACGGGTCGGTGATGGCGGCCGGGTCGAACGGGTCCTCGGAGAGGACGGCGGGATCGTGGATCGTGGAAGTCATGGTGGCTCCTGGAGGGTCAGAGGTCGAGGACAAGCCGGTTGCAGCCGGCGGCTGCGCGGGAGACGCAGACCAGCATGATCTCGCCGGCGTCCCTGTCTTCCTGGGTGAGTGCGGCGTCGCGGTGTTCCGGCTCGCCGGCGATGATGCGCGTTTCGCAGGTTCCGCACAATCCGGCGCGGCAGCTGGAGAGCACCCGCGCTCCGACCTGTTCCACCGCCTCGAGGACCGTCTGGTTCGCTCCGACCGTGACGGTGCCTCCGGTGCGGGCCAGTTCCACCTCGAACGGTTGCGCGTTGGCGCCGGCGCCGAGGGAGTCCGCGACGAACCGCTCGGTGTGCAGGGAACCGGGGGGCCAGCCCATGCAGAGGTCCTCCACGGCGTTGAGCATGCCGCCCGGGCCGCAGGCGTAGACGAGCATGTGGGCGCGTGGCATGCCCAGGATCGACTGCAGGTCCATGCGGCCTTCGACGTCCTCGGCCACGATCCGGATGCGGTCCTCCCCGTACCGCGCGAGCAGCCGGTCGGCGAAGGCCATCGTCTCGCGGCTGCGCCCCCCGTAGTAGAGGACCCATTCGCGGCCTGCCGCCTCGGCGGCCTCGATCATGGGGATCATCGGGGTGACACCGATGCCTCCGGCGAGGAAGAGGTACTTCCGCGAATCGATCATCGGGAAGTTGTTGCGCGGAGCCGAGATCGCCAGCGGCGATCCCTGCGCCAGCTTCTCGTGCACGTGCTGCGAGCCGCCCCTGGAGTTGGGCACCCGCAGGACCCCGATGCGCAGGGTGGAAAGGTCGTTCGGCGTGGAGCAGAGCGAGTACTGCCGGATCAGCCCCTCCTCCAGGTGCACGTCGATGTGCGCTCCGGGATCCCAGGCGGGGAAGGGCTGGCCGTCGGCGCGGCGCAGCACCAGCGAGGCGACGCCGTCGGCAACGCCTTCGACGGCCTCTATGGTGGTGTCCATCGTGGCCGGAGCCATCACTGGGGCAGTGGTGGTCATGCTGTACCGCTCCTAGGTATCGGGTGGGTGCCAGCCCCGAAAGGGTGAGGCAGTGCTCACCATGCTAGGTGTCCCGTACCACAGCGCTTCCCGTGTTTTCCAGCCAATGGAAAAACGGCCGCGCACGACTTGGATAGGTGCGGCGGGCCGCGGGAGAGGGCGCTACTGCACCCGTCTGGGAAGCGCCGGGCAGTGCGCGTCGCTCACTGCGGACGGGTCAGTAGTCGCTGCTGGAGGCCAAGCGCCGGGCGATGCTGCGGGCGGCGATGCGGAGCACCGGCACCACCGTCCCGACCGACGGCGGCTCGCCCTGCGCGACGACGCCCAGCGCCGCGGTGCAGGTCCCGTTGGTCGTCAGCACGGGTACGGCCACGGCGTAGTTGTCCAGGCCGGCTTCCTCGCTGGTGGTGGCGAATCCCTGGGCGCGGACCCGTTCGATCTCGGTCTTGAGCACGGCGGGGTCCGTGATGGTGTGTTCGGTCTGCGGCTCCAGGCGGCGTGTGGGAAGGGCCCGGACGTCCTCCGGGCCGTAGGCCATGAACACCTTGCCGGCGGCACTGGCGTGCAGCGGCATTCGCGCGCCCACGCGGCGGAACGGCAGGCCGGCCCGGGTTCCGGAAATCCGTTCCAGCAGCAGGACCTCCCCCCCGTCGATGATGAAGAGGTTGACCACGTTCTGGGTCACGAACAGCACGTCCTGCATGTAGGGCGCCGCCAGTTCGGCAATGTTCTGCCGGGCCGGGGCCAAGAGGCCGAGCCGCCAGATGCGGTGCCCCACGACGTAGGCGGCCCCCGCGCGCTCCAGCGCGCCCCAGGCGACCAGTTCGGCCGCGAGGCGGTGTGCGGTGGCCACCGGCAGTCCCGAGCGCCGGGCCATGTCACTGAGCGAGAGCCGGCTGTGTTCGGTCCCGAACGCGCCCAGCAGAGAGAGGGCCTTGGCCGTCACGGTGCTCTGCGGTTCCGCGGCCGGGCCGTCGGTGGACTTCGGCCGGCGCGGGGTGGGGTTGGCCAACGCACCTCCTCGTGCAGCGTCCGGCGTCGGGGCGGCCGCCGTCGGCCGGACCCGGCAAGGGTCCGGCCGGGCGGACCGCCTACTTCAGGATCGAGGCCTCGACGTCCACGTCGGTGGTCAGGAAGCCGTTGTCCTTCATCTTAGCCGCCATGTCCTTCATGCCTTCGAGGTTGAAGTCCGTCTCGTAGGCGGGAAGGTTGACGGTTTCGGCCGTGGCCTCGGGCATGCCGCCGTGCTCGACGAGCGCCTTCCGCAGCACCGCCTGGTCCTTGGAGATGAGCTCGTTCGCCTTGGCGATCGCCTCCCGGAAGCCGGCCAGCGCCTCGGGGTTCTCCGCGGCGAAGTTCTGTGACGCGAAGTAGAGCGTGTGGGTGGTTCCGGCCGGGTACACGCCCGTGTAGAGCGGCGAAATGCTCGTGCCGCCGGCCTCGAGGCTCTGGGACATGAACGGCTCCACCGGCAGGATGGCGTCCACGCGCTTCTGTTCCAGGGCGGTCAGCATGTCGGTGAACGGCATGGCCACGAACCTCACGGCGTCGGGGTTGCCGCCGTCGGCGGCGATGCGCGCCACGGCGGCGACGTGTGGCAGGGAGCTGAGGGCGTTGACGGCAACGGTCTTGCCTTCCAGCCCGCTGGGCGAGGTGATGCCGCTGTCGGAGCCCACCACGAACGCGCCGGTGTCCTCACCCTCGACGGACGACGTGTTGCCCGCGTTGGCCACGGCGGTGACCGGGATCTTCTTCTCGACGGCGGTGAGGAAGGGTGGTGTGGCCGCCGTTCCGATGCTCAGCTGCCCGTTGAGCACGGACGGCACGATCGACGCCGCGTTGGACATGGATTCGACACTGACGTTCAAGCCGGCCTCGTCGAAGAAGCCCTGGTCCTCGGCCACGTAGACCGGAAAGAATTCGGCGACCGGGATCAGGCCCACTTTGATCTCTACCCCGCCGGCCCCGCCGGCGCCTGCCGTCGGCTGGTTGGCGGGGGCGGCTCCGCCGCAGGCGGTCAGGGTCAGGGACAGGGCGGCTGATGCCGCCGCGATGGCGAGCGTGGTCTGGGTGATGCGCATGGGTTGTTCCTCTCGGGGACGGGCTGTTTACGCGTCGGCGCGGTTGCGGACGGCGTTGGACTTGGCTGCCTGGATTTGTTCGAAGACGAAGGCGCGCAACTCCCCGAAGCGCGGCTCGCGCTTCGTGTCCACCTGGTGGCGGGGACTGGGCAGGTCCACGGGGATGTTGTGGCTGACCGAGGTGGGTGCGCCCGACAGGACGATCACCCGGTCGGCCAGGTAGACGGCCTCATCGATGTCGTGCGTGACGAAGAGGACCGTGGTGTTGTACTTGGCGCGGATTTCCAGGACCAGGTCCTCCAGGTCGATGCGCGTCTGGGCGTCGACCGCGGCGAAGGGTTCGTCCATCAGTAGCACGTCGGGCTGGTAGGCCAGCCCCCGCGCGATAGCGGCGCGTTGTTGCATGCCGCCGGACATCTGCCAGGGGTATAGGTGGCCCTTCCCGGCGAGGCCCACGCTCTCCAGGGCCTCCTCGATCCGCGCTTCGCGTTCGGCTTTGGCGAACTTGTTCTTCAGGGGCAGGGCGACGTTGCGGCGAATGGTCATCCACGGCAGCAGGCTGCGGCTGTAGTCCTGGAATACCACGGCGAGCTTGGCCGGCGGTTCGGTGACCTCCTCGCCCTCGAAGACGGTGCGTCCCGCGGTGGGCCGGAGAAGGCCGGCGATGCACTTGAGCAGCGTGGTCTTCCCGGAGCCGGACGGGCCGACCACGCAGACGAACTCGCCGCGGCGGACCTCGAAGTTGACCCCGTCCAGGATGGGGACGGCGGCGCTGCCCTTCCCGTAGGACTTGCGCAGGTCATGCAGTTCGACGACGGCCTCCTGCTCCGGGTGCGGTGTGGCGATGGTGGCTGGGCTGGTGGTGTGTTCCATGTTCATGCTCCTTGTGCGGCGCGGCGCATGCCGTGCTGCCAGTTCAGGACCCGCTTCTCGACGGCGAGGAAGACGAGTGTGGACAGGTAGCCGATGAGCCCTAGGACGAGCGTGCCCGCCCAGGTCTCGGCCACTGCGAAGGTCTGTTGCGAATTGAGGACGTAGTAGCCGACGCCGCTGACTGCGGCGACCATCTCGCTGACGACGATGAGGATGATCGACAGCTGCAGCGTGGTGCGCAGCCCGGCGAAGATTTGCGGTGCGGCGTTGGGCAGCACCACCGAAAAGAGGCGCTGGGCGAAGGTGAGCCGGTAGCTGCGGGCCATGTCCACGACCTGGCCGTCCAGGCTGCGGACGCCGTCCGCGGTGTTCAGGACGGTGGGCCAGATGGCTCCCAGGACAATGATGGCCACGTTCATGGTTCCGGTGATGCCGAAGAACAGCAGCCCGATCGGTAGCAGGACCGGCGGCGGAAGCGAGCGAAGGAACTGGACGATTGGTTCGGCCGCCTCGCGCGCCGCCGGGGAGAGGCCCAGCCAGGTGCCGATGGCGATGCCGCCGATTGCCGAGAGCAGGAACCCCAAGGCGAACTTGCCCAGCGAGGGCAACAGGTCGGTGGTCACCCGGCTGCCCAGCCAGTCGTTGGTCAGGGTTTCCACGATGGTGGCCAGCGGCGGGAAGTAGATGTTCTGGCTGCCGGCGGAGCTGAACCACCAGAGGGCAACGAGCAGGACGGGAAGCCACAGCCGCAGGGCGGCGGTGCCCAGGACCGGGAGGGTGCGGTTCATCAGTCCGATTCCTTTCGCTGGGAGGGGTGCCAGAACAGCAGCGGTCGTTCCGCGGCCGCGAAGGCGAAGTTGATGAGCAGGCCGAGCATGCCGGTGGTTAGGATCAGGGCGTACATGGCGGGGAGGTTCCCGGCTGACTGGGCGACCATGATGTCCCGGCCCAAGCCGGCCGCGCCGCCGATTAGTTCGGTGACCACCGAAACGACCACGGCGATGGATGCGGAAACGCGCAGCCCGGTGGCGGCGAACGGCAGCAGGCTCGGGATGACCACCCGGCTGGTGGTCAGCCACGCCTTCAGCCGGTAGCTGCGCGCCATGTCCAGGGCAACGTGGTCCACCTGGTTGATGCCGTACACCATCTGGGTGAGGAACGGCCAAAGGGCGCCGAAGGCGATGAGCGTGAGCTTCATGGTCTCGGACGGGCCCCAAAGCAGCAGGCCCAACGGAATCATGGCCACCGGCGGGATGGGCTTCAGGAACTCGACCACCAGCCACGTCGATTCTCGGACGAATCGCGAGAGCCCGATGGCCAGGGCCGCCGGCACGGCGATGAGGACCACGATCCCCAGCCCGCCAAGCGCGCTGGCCAGCGTGTGGCCCACGGAGGCCCAGAAGGCCGGCGCCGCGGCCAGAGTGGGCCACGCCATGAGCACGTCGCTGGCCGGGGGCAGGGATGCGGCGGGCAGCAGCCCGGAACGCGACGCTGCCTCCCATCCCAGCAGGACGACGGCGACGCTGGCGATTCCGCGCCAGCGCAACCTGCGGGTGGGGCTTGGCCGCCCGGGGCGCGGCCGGCGGGCGGACGATCCCGGCCCCCCGGAAGTGCCGGTCTTGGCCGGCCTTCGGGTGCCAAGATCGGCAACAGTGGATGTCACGGCGGTCCTTACGGTGTGAACGGGATGGAACGCTGGCGTTCCGGGCGGGCTGTACGACCAGTGTGATTTGAGACTCACCTATATGTCTATTACCGATTGGAAGGGGTAGGTATACATTGCATATATGGATCTTCGTCAGCTCGAGTACTTCCTGCGCGTGGCCACGGAGGGTTCCATCTCCCGGGCCGCCGATTCCCTGCACATGACGCAGCCTCCCCTCTCGGTTTCCATCGCCAAATTGGAGTCGGAACTGGGCAGGCCACTGCTGGCGCGCGAGTCGCGCGGGGTGCGGCTGACCGAAGCGGGATCGCACTTCGCCGAGCAGGCCGAGCGCATTCTCGCGGATCTCTACCAGCTGCGCGAGGACATGCAAAACAACCGGGTCGGCACGGCGGGCCGGCTGTCCATCGCCTCGGTCCCCACGATCACATGGTTCCTGCTGCCGCGCCTGCTGCGCAGCTTCGTCGAGACATCCCCGGCCACGGACATCACTGTCGCCGACCCGCCACCGGCCAAGGTGATCGAGATGGTGCTGTCCTCCGAGGCCGATGTCGGCCTCATCGCCACGGTCAGCTGCGACCAGCTGCAGGAGTCCTACCGCTCCTCGCTGAATGTCCTGCACGCCGGCGACCTGCGGATGCTGGTGGCCCTCCCGCCGTCGTTCGCGGACGCTCCGGACCGGCTCAGCCTCGCCGACCTGCACGGCCAAACGTGGATCATGCCGCGCAGGTCGCTGCGCATCCGCGGGCTGCCGGAGCTCTTCGACACCCTTTGGGACCGGCTCGGCCTCACTCCCCCGCTTACACGAAGGGTGGCGACGCTGCAAACGGCGATCCCGCTGGTGGCCTCCGGCCTGGGCGTCTCGTTGGTCCCCGAGTCGGTGCGGGGCATGGGGACGACGCCGGTCGTCCTGCGGGAGCTCATCGACGACGTGCCTCCCCTGCAGGCGGCTGCCATCTGGTCCTCCGAGCGCCCTCCCAGCCGGGCCATAGAGCTGCTGTTGGACATAGTGCGCGACGGCGGAATCGCCGCACGCACCTGACCGGGGTAGTTCCGGCGACGACGCTGCATCCTTTCCATTGGACGGAAGCCCATGACTCGGGCAGCTTCCGGTGCGGCAAGCTCTGGATGCAGACCACAGACCACCTGAAGGAGCGCACTGTGCCGCAGCCAGCTGCCACCGCCGGCTACGGGCTCCCGGCACGGCCCCCTGCCGTGGGTACGACGCGTGCTGGAGGGGAAGTCGGGTGGATCGTCGTCGTGCTTGCTGGCATCGCCGCCGCCACGCATATCTGGAAGTTGCCCAATGCTCTCGCCGCGATCCAAGCGGACCTGGGGATATCGCTTTTCGTCGCCGGAGTATTGGTCGGCACCATCCAGCTCGCCAGCCTGCTTGGGGGCCTGCTGGTCGCGTGGTCCGGCGAGCTGTTCGGCTTGCGCCGCCTCATGGTCCTCGGCCTGTTCCTGCTGGCGGGCGGCTCGTTGCTGGGTGCGACGGCGTCCGGCGTGGCACTGCTGATCGTCTCGCGGTCCATCGAGGGCGTCGGTTTCCTGCTTTGCACCGTGCTGGCACCGTCCTTGATCCAACGCAGTTGCGCCCCGGAACGGACAAACATCGCCATGGCGAGTTGGGGCGCCTTCCAGGGGACGGCGGCCCTTATTGGCTTCGCCAGCGCCGCCCTGGCTCTGCAGTCCGTCGATTGGAGGGTTTGGTGGATCGTCATGGCGGCTGTCGCACTGGCACCTGTGGTGCCGGTGCTGCGTTGGGTTCCACCCGACCCGCGGATAGGCGTGACCGGCGGGAACGTGCGGGAAGCGGGACGGCGGATGCGCGCCACATTGCAGCGGTCGGCCCCATGGACCGCCGGCGCGGTCTTCGCTTGCTACACGGTTCAGTGGATGGCCATCATGGGGTTCCTCCCCACGATCTACGCCACCGCCGGGCTCGGCGGCCCCTGGCCGGGTCTGCTGTCCGCTGCCGTCGGCGGCGTCAACGCGCTGGGCGCGCTGGCATCCGGGGTGCTCATGCAGCGCGGGCACCATGCCCGGGCCCTGTTGCTGGTGACGTTCTCGGCGATGGCGGCCGCCTCGGTGGCGATCTTCGCGGTGCCATGGCCCGTGGGCGCTGTTGGCATCGCGGGCCAATTCGGCTTCGCCGTTGTTTTCTCCCTGATCGGGGGCATGGCCCCGGCGATCCTGACCCGGGTGGCCGTCGGTCTCGCCCCACCCGAGGGATCGGTGCCGGGAGTCATCGGCCTGATGCAGCAAATCTTCAACGTCGGCAATTTCGCCGGTCCGCCCCTGATGGCCTGGATTGCCACCGCCACGGGCGGCTGGCAATCCACCTGGTGGATGACGTGCGGGTTCGGCGCGCTGGGGTGCCTGCTCACCTGGCGGCTGACGCGGGTCAGACCGGCTTGACGCCGACACTCGGATCCAGGGACCCGCGCCGTGGAAGCACCCGATGGTAGCCAAAGGTGAATTTCGCGAAGGGAAAGCCATGACTAATCCCCTCGAGGGAAAGGGGTAAGCGTATGCGAGCCTTTTGCGCATCGGCGTGCCTCACGCTGACATACGCGTAAGTCCTGCCGGTTGTGGGAGACCGCCCACCCCCGGATACCCAAGTGGACAACGTTGTCCGCTCGCTTCCGAGCCCTGCCGGCGATCGCGCAGCGTTCGCGGCGGCCGGGAAGCTGTGCCTATGGACATGGTCCCCTTCACCAGTTTTTGCGACCGAGGCCCAAAAGGTCGATAACGGCGCATACGTCGCCGCCAACGCGTCTCCCCGGCCACCGGTCGTCTCATCAGAGGATCCGTGAGCGAGACGCCTGGAAGCCGGGGCCCTTTCTACCGGTGGGACGTGTCGTTCTCCTGATCCGCGTCCATCCCAAGGTCCTGGAATTCCTGCGGGTCCAGCTCGCTGGGCCTGATCACGGGCTTCTGCGGCCGGTCGTCGAAGACGAGTCGGGTGACGTCCGCACGGGCATAGTGCCCGGCGGGATCGACAGTGTTCTTGGCGAGGTCGATCTCCGCGAGGTCAATGTCGGCGTAAACGATTCCTTCGGTGGTCGGGTCGAGGGGTTCGGTGATGAGTCCGGAGTGCGGCCCGTAAACCCGGGCGTACCCTCCGCCGCCGGTGTAGACGGGGGTCGGGCCACCGTCTGCCGTGGGGAACTTGCGTGCCCCGTCGTCGGACATGATCTGCGTGGCGGCGACGACGAAGGCGCTCCCTTCGAGGGCGTACGTCTGGGTGCAGGCCATGAGCGTTTCGGGGCTGAGGGCGGGAACGTTGCCCAGGATCCCCAGGCAGGGCCAGCCGGCGACATGGATCTGCTCGTTCTGCGCATACATGGCGTACTTCGTCAGCGGCTGGATGTGTTCGAAGCAGTTCAGCGCCCCAATGCGCCCCAGCGGCGTGTCGATGACCTTGATGCCACTCCCGTCGCTTTCCCCGAACAGGGTCCGCTCGGCGTGGGTCGGCTTGAGCTTGCGGCGGTGCAGGAGGATCTCACCGTCGGGTCCGATGACGGCCTGGGAGATGTAAAGGGATCCCGCGTCCTTCTCACTGAAGCCCAGAACAACGGTGATGGAGTGGCGGCGCGCCGCTTCGCGGATGCGGCGCAGGTGGTCTCCATCGAGCGTGGGTGAATTGGCGTGGTACCGGGCCACGAACTCCATCTGCTCATAGACCGGGTAGGACCACAGGAACACGGGGTACCCGGGGATCCATGTCTCGGGGAACGCAACCAGGCCCGCTCCCCCGCTCGCGGCCTCGGCGATGAGATCTATGGTCTTGTTGGTCGTTCCGTCGATGTCCAGCCAGACTGGCTCGGCCTGGACGGCCGCAACTCGTACCTTATCGCCCACGACTTCTCCTTAAAGGGTTTGGATGTACCCTCAATTTATGGCGTGATCCACGTCATGTCGTTGGCAATTCCCGCAGACTCGACTGCATTTCCTGCACGGTCACGCGTCTTCTGCGGGAAAAGCCCTGGTACGGAATGCGGGGTGCGGGATGGTTGACCTCGACGTCACCGACATCCTGGACTGGCAGGACGCCACCAGCACGGCTTTCGTTCCCCTGCGCTGCACCACCCTCACCCCCGGATTCACCGCGCACCTGGAATCGGTGCCGCTCTGCGCCGGCGTCTCGCTGGCCCACATCACGTCCGGCCCCCTGCGCGTGGAACGCACCGTGCAGCAGGCCCGTCAAAGCGACGACGACGACCTGCTGGTGTCGCTGCAACTGAAGTCGACCGGCGACGTCCACCAGCACGGGCGGACCGCAAGACTCGTCCCCGGAACCGCCGCGCTCTACGAGACGAACCGCCCCTACCTGCTGGACCAGCCCCAACCCGGCCAAGATCTCATCGTCCTCCGCGTCCCCCGCAACCGCCTCGGGCTGAAGGATGCGATCGTGACGGACCTGTGCGGGCGGACCATGGACGGTTCCGTCCCCGGAATGGCCGCGTTCACCGGCTACGTCTTCGGGGTTGTCGCCGGCCGGTCACAATTGTCCGGACAGGCGCGGCAGGCACTGGGCCAGATCAGCACCGACCTTCTCGCCCTGGCCCTGCGCTCCTTTGCGGAACTCCGCGGAACCGGCTGGGACAACGACCAGACGCTCCTTGAAGCCGCCAAGGCATACATCCGCAGCAACCTGGGCGATCCGAACCTCGGCGTCGAAGGCGTGGCCCGGGCAACGAACGTCTCCGCCCGAAAGATCCACTCGCTCTTCGCCTCAACGGGCCAAACGCCGGCCGCCTACGCGCGGCGGCTCCGCATGGAACGCGCGGCGTCCCTACTTGCCGACCGATCCCAGACGCAGCAAACCGTCCAGTCCGTCGCCAGCGCCTGCGGTTTCCGCGACACCTCCACCTTCACCAGGGCGTTCAGGCGGGCCCACCAGTGCTCCCCCACCGAATGGCTGCTCATGGAGACGCCCACCGACGGTCAATCTCGGGAAGGCCACGGGCGCGAGTAGCCGACCGAGGCAGGACCCGTGGCACCCGTTCAGGGGGTCGGGATGCACCTCCTGGGTTGGCAATAGGCGGACGCGAATAACCCTCGAGGCGGGAGGCGGCTTTGGTGTTTCGGGTTTCGAGTCACGATGCGGGGTCATTCGTCGGGGGCTGTACCCGACCAAACATCCTGATGGTGGCCACGGTGAACGCCGATAAAGGCGCATATGCAAGCGTCGCAGAAAAACCCCACCCGCGTTCGGGTGAGGGCTTTTCTGGCGCCGATCATATGCGGACGCTAGTTCAGCGGGCGGTGATGAGACGGATGGAACTGTCGAATGCCGCGAAGCTGGGGATGCCACGCAGCCATGAACGGCTTCGACTGGTCGAACTGGCCGGCAGCACCTATGAACGCGATGTGCCGGCCTACGCCAAATGGGTGACTCTCAGGTTCTCCAGCGTTGCTGTGCCTCCGTGCGCGTACATCGAAAACCCAGTGCTTGCCTTCTCCGGAAAGATCAGGTCGGTGAGCACCAGCTCGCCTTGTTGGGCGAAAATCTCGACGGAGCAGTGGTCGACGTAGATCTTCAGGGCGTACCGGCCGTTTTCGGTGTTGACGGGGGCGGTGTCCACGGAAGGGAAACCGGCGTGGAAGCCGGTATCACCGGAAGCGGTCCGGTCGAGAATGAGGCGGCCCTTGGTGGGGTTGATGCCGATTCGGGTTCCTTCTTTGTCGCTTCCGCGAACGATGAGGCCGAATTCTTCGGCCGTCCCCGCCGTGAACTCGGCCTCGATGAGCTGAACAGTTCCCGCGGCGGCAGGCATTTGGCGTGTTTCACTCGTCAGATGGATGGGACCAACCTGAACTGCCGGTGCCTCGTCGCCGCTTACGGCTCCGTCCACGACGGTCTGAAGTAGTGTGTGCCGGCCGCCCGTGGTGGCCAGGGAGAGTTCCCGGGGCAGGGACATCGGGCTTCGCCAAGGTGACGTGGGGATCTGGTTGGCGTAGTCCCAGTTGTTCATCCAACCGATCATGATCCGTCTGCCGTTGGGGGCGTCGCTGAAGGAGACGGCGGCGTAGTAGTCCCGGCCCCAGTCCAGCCATTGGTATTCGTTGAGGCGGTCGGATTCCTGCCTACCGTTGGTGATGGTGGAATCGGATGTGAAGGTGACGCCGTCGAAGCCTCCCGTGAAGTACTGCCCGGCCGAACCTCCGTTCGGACCGCCCGGGTTCAGATTCACGGTCAACACCCATTTGAGCTCTTCCGGGTTGCCGTCCACCGGCAGGGCAAACAGGTCAGGACATTCCCAGATGCCACCGGTGGCGTTGGCGGGGCCGAAATCACTTAGGTGTTCCCAGATTTTCAGGTCCTCGGACTTGTAGAGGACCACTTTGTAGTCTTTGGCTTCAACGGCGGCCATCACCCAGTAGGAGCCGGCTGGGCCGTCGTAGCGGAAAACCTTGGGGTCGCGAAAGTCCGCCGAGTTGCGGCTGAGCACGGGATTGGCCGCGTATTTCTTCCAGGTGAAACCGCCGTCCAGGCTGTAGGCCAGTGACTGCGCCTGGGTGCCCCGCAGCGGGGAGGCTTCCTTGAAGGCGCTGGTGTAGACGGCCACCAGCGGTGGCGCCGCGTCGGTGCCGAAACCGCTGCTGTTCTGGCTATCGAACACGATGCTGCCGGAGAAGACGTCCTCCTGCGCGTCGCAGGCAATCGCGAGAGGCTGTTCGGTCCAGTCGGCGAGGTCGTCCGACGTCGCGTGGCCCCAGGACATGTTTCCCCAGATGTTTCCGAAGGGATTGTTTTGATAGTAGAGGTGGTAAACGCCCCCATGATGGATCAGTCCGTTGGGATCGTTGAGCCACGTGTCGCGGGCCGTGTAGTGCAGGGCGGGCCGGAATGCTTCCGTGTGCATGGTGGTCGTGGCTGTCATGGGAGGCGTACTCGTTTCAGGTTCGGGATGGGGTAAGCGAAGGGGCTCGATCGTTCGGTCCGCGGTGCGCAGGCCGGAAGGGGGGATGGTCAACTAACCAGGCGGGCCCGCACTTCCGCCAAGGAGGGGAGATCCGCTCCCGGGCGCCCCACGGTGATGGCGGCCGCCATCGACGCCATGAGGGCCATCGATTCGAGAACGGAAGGGGCCAGGCTCTCGCCCTCTCTGCTCAGGAGCCCCAGGATGAGGGCGGCCATGTAGGCATCCCCGGCACCGATGGTGTCCGCGACAACGGATTCCACGGCCGGGACGCTGATGTCCGTGTCGGCGGTCAGCAAAAAGGAACCGTTGGAGCCACGGGTGATTACGACCAGATCCGCGCCGAGTCCGCGTATGTGGCGGGCCGCCTCCTCCAACGACATGCGCGGATACAACCACGCGGCGTCCTCGTCGCTGAGCTTCACGACGTCCGTAAGCGGAATGAGATCCTCGAAGATGTCTCTGGCCTCGTAGTGGCTCCCCAGCAGTTCGGGACGGATGTTCGGATCGTAGGTTACGGTGCTGACGCCCGCGCAGCGCCGCAGGACGGACTTCACGCCCGCGGCTCCCGGGGCGAGGAAACTGGCGATCGACCCGGCGTGCAGGACCCTGGGCGGGCGCGTCGGGGCGAACGTGGCCAGCTGCCAGACGAGGTCGAAGGAATAGGTTGCGGAACCGTCGTCGGCCACTATGGCCGTGGCCGTGGAGGTGGCGCCGGCGCAGTGTGAGCCTGGAAGTATGTGGACGCCCGCGCCGGTGAGGTGGGTGCTGATGGCAAGTCCCCGGTCGTCCCCGCCGATGGAGGTCAGGAACCCCGCCTCAACACCCAGACGGGCAAGTCCGTAAGCGACATTGGCGGGCGAGCCACCCGGGTGCTCGGTGATCCCGGCCCCTGTGTGGACCACGTCGATGAGTGCTTCGCCAACAACGATCACATCAGGCATGCCGGGGAGTGCGGTAGTCGGATTCATCATGGGATTCCTTCTCGAGTTCTCGGCGGCGCCAATGGAACCGCTTGGCGTCGATTCCGCGGCTAAGGCGATCGGGGTCGGGTTCGTGATGGGAACGTCAGGCGGTGGATTCCGGCACCTTCAGCGCCCAATGGGATGGGCTCAGGGTGACTCGTTCGCCGGCGCCCCGGCCGGCGTTCCGTCCCGTGGCTTCCCTCTTTGGCGGGCGGATGCCCTGTGCCCTGTAGGCGTCGGGTACGGCGGAAAGCAACAACCGCGTGTACGGGTGATGGGGCGCGGCCATCAACTCGATGCTCTCGCCGCCCTCGACCAGGTCCCCGGCGCACATCACCATGGTCGTGTCCGCGATGTAGCGTGCGGATGCGAGGTCGTGCGTGATGTAGAGCATGGACACCCCCCGTTCATCGCGGAGCTTGCGCATCAGATTGAGGATCCCGATGCGCACGGAGACATCAAGCATCGAGGTGGGCTCGTCGGCCAGGATGATTTCCGGCTCCACGGCCAGAGCCCTGGCGATGGCCACGCGCTGCCGCTGTCCGCCGGACAACTGGTGGGGGTACCGGTCCAGCATCTGCTCCCCTAGACCGACGGTGGCCATCAGCTCACGCAGTTTGAGTTTGAGGGCCCGCGGGCTGTCGTCTTCTCCGTGGAGTTGCAGGGGGCGCGTCAGGAAGTGCTCGATTCGGTGCGCCGGGTTGAGGGACCCGAAGGGATCCTGAAAGACCATTTGGACCTTGCTTCGGTACGTCATTGACGCTCGGCGCCGTTCGGTGGCGAAGATGTCTTGTCCGTCAATGATGAGTTGCCCGCCGGTGGGTTGCTCGAGGCGGGCGAGGATGCGTGCGATGGTGCTTTTTCCGCTACCCGATTCCCCGACAAGCGCCACGATCTCGCCCCGGTTGATGTCAAAGGAAACGTCGTTCACCGCACGCACGGTCGAACGAAAGGGAAAGCTCCCCAGGTGGTAGTCCTTGCTCAGGTTGCGTACCCGCACGAGGGGCGCGGTCGTCGTTTCGGGACTGGGCGGGGTGGTCTGCAGGGTTCTCATCGGCTTGACCTTTCGCTGGGGACGGCCTGTTCGGACACCAGCAGGCACGCCGCATCGTGGCGTGCTGCTACCTGGAGGAGTGGCGGCTCGGTGCTGCGGCACGCATCGACGGCGAGGGGGCACCGGGGATGGAAGCGGCACCCGGTGGGCGGGTGGGCCATATTCGGCGGCGCGTCCGGGATGCCCGTCAACTCCACCCTCGGACCGCTCAGCGGGGGGAATGCTCCCATGAGGGCGTTGGTGTAGGGATGAAGGGGGTTGCCCAACATGTCCTTGGAGGGAGCGACCTCGACCAGCCTTCCCGCGTACATCACCGCCATGCGGTGGGAGAGCTCGACCATTAGCGAGATGTCGTGCGTAATGAACAGGATCGAGAACCCCAGCTCCTGCTGAAGTTCCTTGATCTGGTGCATGATCTCCTGCTGAACGACCACGTCCAGGGCCGTGGTGGGTTCGTCCATGATGAGGAGTGAGGGTTTGAGCGCCAGCGCGATCGCGATGACCGCTCGTTGGCGCATTCCGCCGGAGAGCTGGTGCGGGTAGGACTTGAGGCGGTCGGGACTGATGTCGACAAGTTTCAGCAGTTCCGCGGCTCGTTCCCGGGCCGCCTTCTTGGGCATCCGTTCATGCGTGGTGAAGACATCGACGATTTGGTCGCCGATCGTCATGACGGGGTTCAGGGAGTTCATCGCGCTCTGGAAGACCATGGCCACGTCGCGCCAGCGGGTGCGCCGCAACTCTTCGTCGCCCAGGGCCAGGAGATTCCTTCCGTTGAGCTCGATGGATCCGCCGGTGATCTCCGCCGGGGACTGCAGGAGACGCATGACCGCGTTCGCGATGGTGGACTTTCCGCAACCTGATTCACCGGCGAGGCCGAACACCTCTCCGGCACCGATGTCGAAGCTGACGCCGTCCACGGCGGTGACGTTTCCGCTTTCCGCCGTGTAGTGGACCCGAAGGTCCTTCACGCTCAGCACGGGGGCGGCGGCACGGCCGGTGTCTTCCCGGTCCCGTTCAATCAGGGTTTCCACGGGTCAGCCTCTCTTTTCCGCGCGCAGGCGCGGGTTGGTGATTTCATCAACGGCGTAGTTGATCATGGCCAGGGCGAATGCGACGACGGCGATGGCAACGCCCGAGGGCAGGAGCACCCACCACTCGCCGGTCATCAGGGCACCGTCGTTGTTGGCCCAATAGAGGTTGGTTCCCCAGCTGACGGATCCCGTGTCGCCGAGCCCCAGGAACTCCAGGCCCGCTTGGGCGCCGATGCCGTAGATGACACAGCCGAGCAGGGTGCTCATGACGATGGAGGCCATGTTCGGCAGAATCTCCCGGAACATGATGCGCCACGCCCTCTCGCCCGTCACCACGGAGGCGGCGACGAAGTCCTTGCTGCGCAGGGACAGGGCCTGGGAGCGGAGCACGCGGGCGCTGCCGGCCCAGCCGGTGATGACCAACACGACGACGACGGTGGCGGGGCCCGGCGGGAGGAACGCGGCGAGAACCACCAAGAGCGGAAGCCCGGGGATGAGCAGGAAGATGTTGGTCAGGAGCGAGAGCACTTCGTCCATGGCCTTGCCGAAGTACGCGGACGCGATGCCGACGAGGCAGCCGATGAACGTCGCCGCCAGGCCGACAATGAATCCGACCGTCAGGGAGCTCCGCGATCCCCACAGGGTGAGGGCGAGCACGTCCTGTCCTTTGGAGGTGGTTCCGAGCAGGTGGCTGGCGGAGGGGGCCATGGATGCTTCGGGGCCGAAGTCGGAGGGGTTTCCCGGTGCCAGCACGGGTGCCAGCAGTGCCAGGAGCGCGAAGACGGCCAGGACGGCCAGCCCGAAGAGGGCCTTCTTGTGCGTGAGGATGCCGTGGACGAAGCCTCCGTGGGCCAGGCGCCCGGAGACCGGAGGCTCCGGTACCTGAACGGTCGGGTTGCCCGCCGTCGTGCTCGCGGTGGGTGTTGGATCTGTGAGTGACATGGGGAACCCGTTCCTAGCTGACCCGGACCCGGGGGTCCAGCCGTACGTAGATGATGTCGACCAGGAAGTTGGCCGCCAGCACGGCGGCGGTGATGGTCAGGAAGATGCCTTGGGTCAGCGGGTAGTCCAGCGCCTGGACGGAGGTCAGGAGCTGGTAGCCGATGCCCGGGTACGCGAACACGGTCTCGGTCAGGAGAGCGCCGCCGACGACGAAACCAAGTGACATGCCGAACGATGTCACCGAGGGGAGCATCGCGTTGCGGGCCGCGTACTGGAACATGATCCGTGAGGGACGCAGCCCTTTGGCCCTGGCCATCGTGATGTAGTCCTCGGCGGTGGTGGCGATCATCGTGTTGCGCATCCCCAGCATCCAGCCGCCGATGGAGACCAGCACGATGGTCGAGGCCGGGAGGATGAGGTGGGCGATGACGTCGCCGGTGTACTCGAGGGAGAACGAGGGGCTGAGCCCGGTGGAGAAGGCATGGCTCAGAGGTAGCCAACCCAGAGTGATCCCGAAGAGGTAGAGGGCGGCCATGGCCAGCCAAAAGTAGGGGAAGGATCCGATGAAGATCAGCAGCGGCGGGAAAACCGAGTCCAGGAACCTGCCGCGCCGCCATGCCGCCAGGATGCCGAGGAGATTGCCCAGGACGACGGCGATGATCAGGGACGTGCCGCCGAGTAGGAGGGTCCATCCGATTTGCGACGCGATCACCTCCGACACGGGGGCGGGAAACCGGGACAGCGAAATGCCCATGTCCCCCCGGAGGATGTTGCCGATGTAGGCGAGGTATTGCTCCCACATCGGCCTGTCGTCCAGCCCGAAAAGCCGGCGGAGCGCATCCACCTGGTCCGGACGCATCTGGGTCTGGACTTGGGAAAACATTCTGCTGACGGGGTCTCCGGGCATCAGCCTCGGGAGGAAGAAGTTCAGGGTGATGCAGGCCCAGAATGCGAGGATGTAGAACCCTAGGCGGCGAAGGAGGAATACCATGATTCCGTTTCTTTCTTGATGATGGTTGCGCGTCCCGGGAGCGGTCCGGGCGCGTGGCGTCGGGGCGGGTGCCGCGTGTGTGCAGCGGCCTGGGTGTCGGTTCGGGGCCGGCGGCCCCGAACCGACACCTGATGCCTACTGGGCCGGCGCGAGCGAGGTCAGCACCAGCACCGTAGTGGTGGAGCGCGCCGACAGGGTTGCGTACGGGTTGTCGCTGCTGGGCCAGCCCGTGAATCGCTCATCGGTGTATGCGCCCCACACCGGGCCGGAGAACAGCGGGATCACCGGGGCGACTTCATCGAAGCGTTCCTGGAGGTCGCCGACGAGGGCTTTCTGTCCTGCCGGGTCCGCCGTTGCCACCAGCTTCTCGAGCGTCGCGGTGGCTTCCGGATCGCCGAACCGGTGGTAGTTTTCGTTGGCCGTCTTACCGACGGGCTTGACCACCTCCTCGGACATGACGCCCCGGTAGAACTCGACGGGTGTTGCACCGGCGTTGCTCCAGACGATGCCGCTGTCGAAGGATCCGTCCGTGTAGCCGGAGACGACCTGGGACCAGTCCGGGGAGTTGACCTCGACCTTCACGCCGAGTTCTTCCATGTTCTTCGAAATGATCTGGGCGACGGAGAGCCAGTCCGAGGATGCGGAGCCGACGGAGAACTTGAACTGGAACGGCTTGCCGTCCTTGAGCGTGCGCAGACCGTCCGCTCCCTTGGTGTAGCCGGCCTCGTCGAGCATCTGGTTGGCCTTGTCCACGTCCAGCTTCGTCCACTCGCACTTGTCGACGATGCTCTGGTCGCGCCAGCTGCTGTAGGCGTCACTGAGGCCGGTGCAGTCGGCCGGCTGTGTGTAGCCGGACATGCCCAGGGTGGCGACCTGATCGCGGTCCACGGCCATGCTGAGCGCCTTGCGCACCACGGGATCGTTGAACGGGGCCTTGGTGGTGTTCAACTGCCAGTTGATCGTGCCGCCGGTGGTGGGATACCAGAAGTGGCGGTGTTCCGGATCCTTATCGACGAAGGTCTTCTGGACGTTGGGGATGAACTGGTCGCTCCAGTCCACGTCGCCGTTCTGCAGGGCGAGATTGGCCCCGGAGTTGCCGGCGAAAGCCAGCATCCTGATACCGGCGAGCTGCTGCTTCTCCGGCTGCCAGTACGTGGGGTTTTTGAGCAGTTCGAAGGACTGGGTCTGGAAACGGGAGACCTGCGTGTACGGGCCGGTGCCGACCGGGGTGTCGTTGGTGGCCTTCGCCGGGTCCGCGATCTTGGACCAGACGTGCTTGGGGGCGATGACCTGCTGGCCGACTTCGAAGAGGCCGGGGGCGTACGGCTTGTCGAAATCGAATCGGACGGTGCCCGCGTCGACGGCGGAGACCTTGTCCAGATAGTCGAAGCCGCCCAAGATCTCCTTCTGGAGCTTGAAGGTGTACACAACGTCATCGGCGGTCAGGGGCTTCCCGTCGGACCATTTGACCCCCTCGCGGAGCGTGAACGTCACTCCCCTGGCGTCGTCGTCCGCTACCCACGACGCGCCGAGCCACGGTACGGGCTCGCCCTTGACGGGGTTCACGATCAGCAGGGGCTCGAAGACCGACTGCTGCGTCATCGGCAGCGCGTTCGGGGAAAACGGGTTGAAGTTGCTGGTGAACGTTGCGGTGTCTTCGCGGGGGATTGTCAGGAGTTCGTTGGAGGTCTCCGCGCCGTTTGCCGCGCCTCCGGACGTGCTGGAGGCACTGCAGCCGGTGAGGGCCAGCGCGCCAATCGCCAGGGTGGCTGCAACAACCGTCAGTGGCCTTTTGGGGTTTTTGGGCATGATGGAGCTCATTTCGTCTATGAGAGGGAGATGGGTTAGCGGACGGTGGACGTCAGGACGCCCGGACGGGCAGGCGCACGGAGGTGCGCTCGACCAGGGGGCATTCAACGATGTGTTGGAGCGGAGCCATACTGCGGTTCGCCGCCAGTTGGGCCAGCAGCGCGACGCCCGCTGCTCCCATTTGCCGGAACGGCAACGCAACGGTAGTCAGGCTGGGCCGCAGGTAGTTGGCGATGATTTCCTGGTTGTCGAAGCCAACCACGGAGACATCGTCCCCGATGCGGAGCCCACGTTCCTTGATGGCGTCGTAGGCGCCCATGGCCATGCGGTCAGTGGCGCAGAAGATCGCGGTCGGCGGCTCGGCGGCGTCGAGGAGGGAGACCGCAGCGCGGTAGCCCTGGTCCGCCTCGCCGTCCTCGTTGATGACCAGCCGCTCGTCCAGGACAAGTCCTGCCTGTTCGAGCGCCCGGACGTAGCCGGCACGGCGGCCGATCGCGGCCGGAATGGCCGGGTCCAGATTGATCAGCCCGATCCGGTCGTGTCCGGCCTCGATGAGCCTCGCGGTGGCGGCGTAGCCACCCTGAGTCTCGTCCGGAATGACGGAATGGAACCTGGCCGACTCGTCAAAGCAGTGGACCAGGACCGTTGGCACCTCGGTCGCGATGGCAGGCAGCCGCACTTCCCGATGCCAGTTCGTTGCGTAGACCAGGCCTTCGACACGGTGTTCTAGCATCGTCTCGATGGCCTGCCGATCGGTGTCACTGCTGCCGTCGGTGCTGGCGATCAGTAGTGTCTTGCCCTCCCGCGCAGCCTGTTCCTCGGCGCCACGGACAATGTCGGCGGCGTATGGCGCCGTCACGATTTCCGTGATGAGCCCATAGAGCTTGGTCTGCTGGGACGCCAAGGCACGCGCTCCGGCGTTGGGTCGGTAGCCCAACTCCGTCACGGCCTGGTGGACACGGGCGCGGGTTTCTTGTGGAATCCCGTTGCCCGTCCCCCCGTTGAGGACAAACGAAACGGTCGTGCGAGACACTCCCACGTGATTCGCGACATCCTGCATCGTCACTTTGTCCTGCCGAGGGTTCGCCGTCATTGACCGTCCGATGTCTACGAAGAGAAGAGTTGAATGGAGGAAACATCTACTGATGCGCGTTACTAACGCGCGTTAGTGGATGTGACATAAAACATATCTGCCGCCGAGGCGGCGTGTCAAGCAACCAGTGGGAGAGTGCTCGCGGTGGCTACCCGCTGCCGCGGACTGCGCGTTAGGTCGTGTCTCTCGTTAGCCTCCCGATCGTTTTGCTCGATAGGGTCGGCGCATGACGGTGAAGATCCAGGACGGCGCGACATACACGGTCGCAAAGCGCCCCCCGCCGCAGCGCTGGACAGTCGGCCCACTACTGGCTCGGCGACAGCGGCCAGGAGCTCGAATTCACCGGTGAAGAGGCCGCTGAACTTCACCAGGGCGTTTCTCGATGCCGCGAATGAACCAGCGCAGCGGCGCGGCACGGGCCGGCGTGGTCATCGCGGGCGGTTTCGTCGGGACGCATCGCGATCCCGCGCCACGGCTGAGAGGTCCCGAAACCTCCACACGGCGTGATCGGGCCTCTCCTCTTCGCCTCGACGGGGCCACCATCCCCACCGGAAGATCCCCGGCGTCTCCGGAGCGGGCTCGGGTACCGCTCCACCATCTCGCGGCCACCGAAGGACAGCACGGTCCGGACCGGCCGGTGGCACGCCCAAGCAGCCCAAGGGCAACAAAGCCGATACCGGCGCATACGACGGCTTACGCCACCGCACCCAGGAAGGCACTATCCGACCCAGGCGATCCAATTGTCCAGACGGTGTCGACTCGGCGTCGAGCCCGGTGGGCAGGGCCTCGAGCCCTTCGGCCCGGACGTAGTCCAGAAAAACCCGTTCTACGGCGGCCGAACCCTCCGCACCGGCCGTCTCCGTCTCCGAGCCGTCGCTGGGCGCGACGGTGCGAAGGTCCTGAACGCGCTGAACGGCTTTTTCACGTGCTATGCCTACTCCTCCAAGTCTGCGTCTCCGACGCTAGTGAGCGCATGTTACGCATCGGTAGTCGGCCCGTTCCTCTCACCAGCCTGTGCCTTCCCTGTGATCCTAGGGACCGGCAGTCGGGGACCACAGCAAAGGCACAGGTCGATGCTAAGGAGGGACTAAGGGGCGGGCGGAGTATCGCCCCATGACTATCACAGCCTTGAGGGCTCAGGCCGGTGTCTGGGGACGCCCGGCCTCACTGGTCCACCGACCCCGTTCCGTTGATTTCCATGAGTGTCACGGCCCTGGCGGCGTGGGGGCCGTCCGGCCCCCCTTTTGCTCCGGGGCCGGCACGCGGCGATTACGCCGCCAAGTTTCCGCGCTGTTTGCCGCGTTCAAGGGTGCGGCATGAGCCCGCTGGACGAGGGCGCGGGGCAGGAGGCGCAAATTGCCGACTGCCCGGGTCTGGCCGGCGCCGGGTTCGTCTTGAGAATGGCCGGAGCGGATCATTCGGCCCGCTGGCGCCCGGGCATGCGGTTGGAGACTCTTTTCGAGCGGCGCTGCGACGAGCTTCGCGCCGCGGGCCTCAGCGAGCGCCGGGCCGTGGACGGGTACCGGAGCCTGACCTATGACCAGCTGGACCAACGATCGAACCGACTCGCCCGCCACCTGATCGGCCGGGGCGTGAATCCCGGAGACCGGGTGGCGCTCCTGTTCGACGATCACGTCCACGCCTACGCGGCGATCCTCGGAACCCTGAAGGCCGGTGCCGCGTTCGTCCCGTTGGATCCGGTGTTCCCCGAGGACCGTATCGCCTACATCCTCGAGGACGCCGGGGTTAACCTCGTACTCACGCTGTCGCACTTGCGCGCACGGCTCCCGGACACCGGCGTGCGCGTAGTCTGCCTCGACGAGGACGACCGGTCCATCGCCGCCGCGGATCGGACGCGCCCAGGGTTGCGGGAGACGGCGGATGACGCGCTGGCGTACATCATCTACACCTCCGGGTCCACGGGCAGACCCAAGGGCATTGCCGTGAACCACTCGAGCACCTGCAACTTCGTGCTCGTCGCGGCGGAAAACTACGGATACCGCCCCGGGGACCGCGTCTACCAGGGCATGACGATCGCCTTCGACTTCTCCGTCGAGGAGCTGTGGGTGCCATGGATGGTCGGGGCGACCCTCATCCCGAAACCGGCCGGTCCGGCCCTGCTGGGCGCAGACCTGTGCCGGTTCCTGATCGAACACGGTGTCACGGCGATGTGCTGTGTTCCGACCCTGCTCGCCACGTTGGACGAGGACCTGCCGAACCTGCGGTTCCTCCTGGTCTCCGGAGAGGCCTGCCCGAAGGACCTCGTCGTGCGCTGGCACAAACCCGGACGTAGGTTCCTGAACGTCTACGGACCCACCGAGCGGACAACCCCTTCCTCAGCCACGTCGGTTTCGGGACGATGGTCTCCGACGCCCTAGTGATGATGAACCAGGACTACACGAATACGTCCTTCCGCTCCTCCCACGTCCATATCACCGCGCACAACTACCTCGGCAACGACATCTCCGTACCCGCCGGCAGCCGCGCCGGCGAAAACTGCCTGCTGGGCACGAAGGTCGGGATCCCCATCGACGGACCCGTCCGGACTGGCGTGGGACTGCTCGGTTCCCCGGCCTTCGAGATCCCCCGGACCGTGGAGCGCGACCGCCAGTTCGACGGCCTGGACCCCGCGGACGCGTCGGGCCTGCCGAGCGGGCGGAGCCGGTGCGGTGACCCCGGCAGCCAAACCCGCGGTTGGGCATCCGCGGCGCGGAACCGATAACGGCGCATATGGATGGTTGAAGTGACTCTATTGCTGAATCTGCGGAATGGAACCCGGTATTGCGCACTTTCCAGCTTTCGCCGTCTTGACGCTCAATACCGTGCCGCTGCGGGGATCCGGGCCCACGCCACGGCCCACCTAACCGTCGGTCTGGTGGACGTTGGACACGCGGCGTTTCGCGACAGCCGCGACGCAGGCACAACCGAACAACCCCGCGCCCACCCACCGGAAGCCCAACACACGCCCCGAGGTGGAATACTGCGGCCATGACCGACCAGACAACCACACTGTCCCCCATCGACTATTCGGCCGCGCAGCGTATGTGGAACGAGTACGCCGCGGCCCGCCCGGAGGCCGCGGCGCTGTGCACGGAACACACCGTCGAACGCTTCGGCGACTCGGACGCCCTGGCCGACGCACTGCTCCTCGAGGTGCTCCACGGGACCAAAAGGGCCACCTCGGAGCTCGCCGACGAGTTCACGGCCCGCGGGGACCCGCTACCCCGCATCGGGTCCCACTGGGTCGCGTGCGACGGCTCCGGCCGCCCGCGGGCCGTGCTGCGCACCACCGAACTGCGCCTGGCCGCGTTCGACGCCGTCGACGCGGCCTTCGCGCGCGACGAGGGCGAAGACGACCTGTCGCTGGAAAGCTGGCGCCGCGAACACCGCAAGTACTGGATCCGCGGTTGCGCGGCCCGCGGCCGCGCCTGGTCCGAGACGGACCCGATCGTCCTGGAGCGGTTCGCCGTCGTCTGGCCCCCGGAGATCGCCGACTGACACCACCGGGAACCCCGTTCCACCCGGAACACCGGCCCACGAAAACCCCTCCTCTGCCCGGATCGCGAGAGTCGGCGGTGCGGGACCGGCTCCGACCGCCGGTCATCTGCACGGCGCCTGCAACAACGCGGCATGCGCGTGGACGGCGCCGTCCGGAAGCGGCCGCGGACGCCGTCGCCGAAGTGACCTCGTGGCGGTGCTTCTGACGACGCCTGCCGACCGGAGCCGGTTCGGCCGCAGCCACACAGGCAAGGCACCCGCGAACACGTTTTTGAGGCCGCGTTGATGGACCCGGCAGCGGCGGGGATACTAAACCGATGACCACCCGCCTCCTCACCTGGTCCGGCGTCGACGACGCCTCGCGCACCGACCACGCCTTCGTCGAGCTCTCCGGCACCTCCCTGCGTGCCGTCGGTGGAACCCAAACCAACCGGTTCAGCTCGAGCTGGGAACTCGACGTCGCCCCGGGATGGGTGACCCGGGCCCTGCGCGTGACAACCCGGGGGTTCGGCTGGTCGCGCACCCTCGAACTGACGCGGTCCAAAGCCGGCCGCTGGTCCGCCGACACCGCAACCCGGGGCGACAGCGCTCTCCCGGCACCTGGCCTGGACGATCCGGAGAGCCTGGACGGTGCGCTCGACTGCGACCTCGGGCTGTGCCCCGTCACGAACACGATGCCGATCCGCCGCCTGGAACTGCTGCGACGCGCCGCCGGCGACACCCCCCTGGTCATGGCGTGGGTAGAGATGCCCTCGCTGCGGATCCTGCGCAGCGAGCAGGTGTACGCCTCCGCCGCCGCACTCGAGGGCCGCGCCCGGGTGCTTTACAAGAGCGCCGGCGGGGACTTCAGCGCCCACCTCACCATCGACGACGAGGGACTCGTGATCGACTACCCCGGACTCGCCCGCCGCACCTAGAACCGGACGCCTCCACCCGCCGGCCCCCGGCCGGCCGGGTTGGCCGCGCGGCGCGCGGCCGCGGCCTACCCGGTCCGCAGGTTCGCGTCGAGGAAGGCGTCGATGACCTGCCCCGCCCGCCGTTCGGTCATGCGTTCGGGCTCGAGGGCGCGCGCGATGGCCAGACCGTCCAGCTGCGCGAGCAGTTGCGCCGCGAGGAGGGGATCCGCCCCCGGGTCGACGCGCGCCACGAGCACCGCGAGCCCGTCCTCGAGCCGCGCCCACGCCTCCCGGTGCGCGCGGGCCAGCCCCGGATCGGTGCACGCCATCGCGGTGAACGCGAGCCACACCACGGTGGCCCGGCGGGCACCGGCCCCCACGCCACCCAGCAGCAGCGCCGCGGACCTCAGGTTCCCCACGGCATCCCGGGTGGGGTCGATGGCGGCCAAGAGCCTGGCCGTGAACTCCTCCGCGACCCGGTCCATGGCCGCCTGGAGCAGGCCCTCCCGCGTGGGGAAGAGATGCTGGACCGCGCCCGCGGACAGGCCCGCGGCCGCGGCCACGCCTCGGATGCTCAGACCGTGGGCGCCCTGATCCACGATGGTCTCGAGAACCGCGTCGAGGATCCGGTCCCGCGTTGAACGTCCCATGAAACCTCACGTCAGCTCGTCAATACGTTTGTATTGTATCGTGTCCCCCATGCGCAGAACACGGTACGCCGCGATCCTCTGGATCCTCGGGGCGCTCGCCTTTCCCGCCCAGCTGCTGGCCTCCCTGCGGTGGCCCGCCCCCTACTCCTGGTCCGGCCACCTCATCAGCGACCTCGGCACGACGACCTGCGGGATCATCGACGCGGGATCGCGGGCGGAGCGGTACGTGTGCTCTCCCTGGCACGCCCTGGCCAACGGCGCCACCATCGCCAACGGGGCCCTGCTCGCCGCGGGGGCCCTGCTGCTGTGGAACGCATGGCCGCGCCGGACCCCCGGCCGGTGGGCCTCCGCACTGCTGGGCGCCGGCGGACTGCTGGTCGTGGGGGTGGGGCTCGTTCCCTGGGACGCGGACCCGGAGCTGCACGCGGCGTTCGCCTTGTCGCAGGCCCCGGCCCAGTGGGCCGGCATGGCGCTGGTCGCCGCCAGCTGGCGGACCGGCCGCACGCCGGGGATCCCCGCGCTCACCTGCGCCGCGCTCGCGGTCTCGGTGGCCGGGTTCGCGCTGTTCGTGGACGCCGTGGGCGGCGGCCCGTCGCTGGCCCTGGGGCTGGGTCTGGCGGAACGGATCGCGTTCGACACGCTCACCCTGTGGAGCGCGGCGGTCGGCTGTCTCCTGCTGCGCCGGCACCGCGGACCCGAGATCCCCGAACCGGTTCCGGCGAACGCGCGTGCCGCCACCAACGGGGGCCGATGACCCCGTCGGGGCCCGTCCGGGACACCGCGCCAACGGATCCGGTGAAGGACGGGCGTGCCGCGCCGCGGGCGGGGGCCCGCCATGGAACGCTGGCTCCATGAGCGAACCACGCATCGGCGCCGCCGACCGGATCCACGCGATCGCGTCCGCGAGCCCCGTGCCCGGCATCCGTCTGGTCGGCGTCGACGGACCCGCCGGAGCGGGAAAATCCACGCTCGCGCGCGAACTCTCCACCCGGTTCGGATGGCCCGTGGTGGAAATCGACGACTTTTTCTCCTGGACCGGCTTTCACAGCTGGTGGCCCCGGTTCCAGTCCCAGGTCATCACCCCGCTGCTTGCCGGGCAGGACATCCGCTACCAGGTCCGCGACTGGACCGGCGACGAGTTCGGGGACGGCCTGGCCGGCTGGAAGGAACTGTCGTGGAGCCCGACCGTCGTCCTCGAAGGCGTCGGATCGACCCGATCGGCCGTCGCGGCAGCCCTGGCCTGCCGCGTGTGGGTCGACGCCCCCGCCGCGGAACGCCTCGAGCGCGGGATCGCGCGGGACGGCGAGTCCCACCGCGAACTCTGGGAGAGCTACACCCTCCGCGAGCGCGACTTCCACGCGACCGACCGCACCAGGGAACGCGCCGACCTCCACATCGACAGCGGCACCCGCCAGCCATACCGGCCGGAGAGGTTGGCCGAGTGACTCACCCGCCAGGACCGTGCACCGTCCTGGCGTTCGCCGGGGGTTCTCCGACCTCGTGGACGGTATGGCCACCACAAGCCGCCTTGGTGACGCCGGCGCGCTCGATGCGCGACACGGTGAACCACCGCATTGCGTTGCGCAGCCGGCACCACCCCACCAGGTACCACTGGCCGTTCGTGGAGGCGAACAGCACCGGCTCGACGTCGCGGGTGGTCGTCGTCCCATCCCTCGACGTGTAGCGAAGGCGGATCACTCGCTGCTCGGCCATCGCCTCCTCCAGTGCCGACCTGATGGCGCGCGACGAGGAGGGAACCGCGGTGACCCAGACACGGCCGGCCAGCTCGTTGGCTCGTGCCCGGGTTCTGGGATCGAGGACGTCCAGGATCTTCCGGATCCCGGCCGCCGCCAGATCGGCGTAGGGGGCATCGGGCGCAGCGGACACGGCCGCCATGAGAGCCACGGCCTGCGCCGGGGACAGGCTGACAGGCGGCAGGGACGCGCCTGAAGCCAATCCGTAGCCACCGCCCGGACCCGGGCGCGACCATACGGGCGCACCGCTGTTCTCCAACGCAGCGAGGTCCCTCTTGACCGTGCGCACGGACACGCCGAACTCTGCCGCCAGACGCTCGGCGGAGCAACCCCGTGACCCGCTGCGGCGCAGCATCTCGGACAGGGCGTGGAGCCGTTCCGCCCGCTTCACCGTTCAACCCGCATCGAATTCATGACACGAATAGTGACATACCCTTGTCCGTGGTGCCTGCGAGGGTGGTGGCATGACAACCACTACGAGCAGTCCGACCATCATTCTCATCGCCGGCCACTGGCTGGGCGCTTGGGCGTGGGATGAAGTCCTTGAACACCTGACCACCGACCGCTCTGATGTGATCGCGATGACGCTGCCCGGTCTCGACGGGGACGATCCCAGCCGTGCGGCGAAGACCCTCGACGATCAGGCCGCGGCGGTCCTGGACGTCTTCGTCCGGTTCGGGGTCTCCGAGGACCGGCCCGCGACCATCGTCGCGCACAGCGGGGCGAACGCCCCCGTCAGCCTCGTCCTTGACCGGCGCCCCGAGCTTGTCCATCGGGTGGTGTGGGTCGACTCCGGCCCGGTGGCGCCGGGAAGCGTCTTCGCCCCGGACCTCCCGGAGGGGGTGGACGAGCTTCCGCTGCCCTCCCTCGACGCCCTCGCGCAGCAGGCGAGCCTCGAAGGCCTCAGCGCAAAGGTCCTCGAGCGTTTTCGGGACCGGGCCGTCCCCGAGCCCGGCCCCGTGCTCCGTCAGCCCGTCGAGCTCACCAACGATGCCCGCCGCAGGGTCCGGACCACCCTGGTGTGCTGCTCGATCCCGAGCGCGCAGGTGCTGGAGCTGGCGCGCGCCGGCCATGCCGTGTTCGCCGAAGTCGCGAACATCGAACACCTCGACGTCATCGACCTCCCGACGGGGCATTGGCCCATGTGGAGCCGTCCCCGCGACTTGGCCCGGGCGATTCAGTCAGCGGCTTCTCGAACCAGCTGAACCGCACGTACAACCTGAAAGGGGCCAGCCGAATCCGGCTGGCCCCTTCCGCCTCCGGGGGAATTCACGTCACACCCGAACGCTGCCCTCACACCACGCCACCGGCTGAAGGTCGCCCGCCTCGTCGTCGATGGCGGCTGGCCGAGCAGTTCGGCCCAAACCGGGAGTTCTCGCACTCAACGCAACTCCCGGGGTTTCGACGCCGATGGCGGCGCAAACGGCGGTCGCTCGGACGCGAACCTCTCCACCTGCGTCCGGACTTCGAGTCGCATCCACGTTCGTGGATTTCCCCGGTGAAACATCCCTGACCCTCGCCCGCTGGGGAACCCCCGTTGCGACGTGCGGGTCGTGCTCAGCGGAAGGCGGAGTGCCCGGTCAGCCGCTGTCCCAGGATAAGGGTGTGCACCTCGTCGGTGCCCTCGTAGGTGCGCACCGATTCCAAGTTGTTGGCGTGGCGCAGCGGCGAATGCTCGAGGGTGATCCCGTTGCCGCCGAGCATCGTGCGCGCCTCCCGGCAAACGTCGATCGCGATCCGGCAGTTATTGAGCTTGCCCACCGAGATCATGTGGTTCTCCAGGCGGCCCTCATCCTTGAGCCGCCCGATCCGCAGCGCCAGCAGCTGCCCCTTCTGGATCTCCAGGGCCATGTTCACCAGCTTCGCCTGCGAGAGCTGGTAGGCCGCGAGAGGCCTGTCGAACTGGATGCGCTGCTGCGAGTAAGCCAACGCGGCGTCGAAACTATCCCGGGCGGCGCCCAGGGCGCCCCAGATGATCCCGTAGCGCGCCTCGTTGAGGCACGAGAACGGGCCCCGCAGGCCCGGGTTGTTCGGCAGGATGGCGTCGGCCGGCAGCCGCACGTCCTTGAGGAGAATGTCGCACTGGATGGAGGCGCGCATGGACAGCTTCGGTTCGATCGGCGTGGCGGTGAATCCGGGGGTGTCCGTGGGCACCAGGAAACCGCGGACCCGCTCCTGCCCACTCTCGTCGACGGCCTTGGCCCAGATCACGGCCACATGGGCGATCGAGGCGAGACCGATCCAGCGTTTGGCGCCGTTAAGGATCCACCCCTCGCCGTCGCGCACCGCGGTGGTGGCCATGGTCGAAGGGTCCGAACCGGCGGTGGGCTCGGTGAGGCCGAAGCACCCGATGATCTCGCCGGCGGCCATGCCGGGCAGCCAGCGATGCTTCTGCTCCTCGGAGCCGTGCTTGGCGATCGCGGACATCGCCAGCGAGCCCTGCACGGAGACGAACGTGCGCAATCCGGAATCCCCGGCCTCGAGTTCCTGCATCGCGATGCCGTACTGCACCGCGGACTTCCCTGCGCACCCGTAGCCCTGGATGTGCATGCCGAGCAGTCCGAGCTGCGCCATCTCGGGCACGATCTCCTGCGGAAAGACGGCATCGGCGAACCACCCAGCGATGTTCGGGCGGATCCGCCGGTCCACGAACTCGCGGACCGTGTCCCTGGTATCGAGCTCCTCGGCGCTGAGATCTTCATCGACGCAGAGCAGGTCGGTCGCGGCGGCGTTCATGGGTCCTCCTGGGGATCGGGGTGCTCGGATGCCTCAGACAAGGATGGCCCACGGGCGCCACTCGCAACACGGATGCCGGGATAAATGATCCATAGGTATAAATGGGGGCCATATTAGGTATTTGCTCTTTCAAAGTGGTCATGAAAACGTGATGTGCACTACATCCACGAAGTTCGGAGAGCTCCTGTGCCCGATCCATTCCCCACCACCTTGAACGCCCCGCCCCAGGTGCGCGTCGTGCGCACTGGCGCCGTGACCGTCGTGACCTTGGACGATGAGCACCGCCGCAACGTGCTCGGCTCCGAGCTGCGGAATCGGCTGCGCGCGGTTCTGGCGGAGCTCTCGGCGGACCCCGAGACGGGGGCCGTGGTGCTCACGGGCGCGGGGAATTGCTTCAGCGCCGGAGGGGACCTCTCATCGATGCCGCCGGCGAACGAGGCCGAGGGTGCCGCTCGGATGAGCGAGGTGGCCGGACTCGTGCAACAGTTGGCGTCCCTGAACAAGCCGGTGGTGGCTGCGGTGGCCGGACCCGCGGCCGGGGTGGCCGCCGGGTTGGTGTGCGTCTGCGACGTCGTGGTGGTGGGCGAGGGTGCCCGGTTCCTCTTCCCCTTCACCCGCCTCGGGCTGGTCCCCGACGGGGGCCTGGTGCACTCGCTGGCCCAACGCGTGGGTCCCGCCCGGGCCCGGAGGATCCTCCTCGAGGCCGCCCCGGTGGACGCAAGGACGGCCTTGGCCGCAGGCCTGGCCGACCGCGTGGTGGCGGACCCGGAGGTGCTGTCCGCCGCGATCGCTTGCGCGCAGGAGCTCGCCGAGCGGGCGCCACTGGCCGTGGCGGCCGTGAAACGGGGCCTGCGCGAGGCCTCCGGCTCCTTGGCGGAGGCTCTTGCCTTCGAGCGGGAACGCCAGCCCACGCTCTTCGGGACCGCCGACTTCCTGGAGGGCAAACAGGCCTTCCACGAACGGCGCACTCCCTCCTTCTCCGGGTGCTGACGCGCCACCCACTGCACATCGAAAGGTCATCATGAGGACAACGAAGTCACGGATTGCCGCCCTGGGCGCCGCCGCGGTGCTGGGCCTCACCGGCTGCGGCGCCGCCAGCGGGGACGAGCCGGCGGGCCCGAACGGCCTGCCGCAGCAACTGGTGTGGTCCACCTACAACGTCGGCACCGGCACCTACAACGATCTCGCCGCCATCGCGAACACCCTCACCAGTCAGGAGGGGGTACAGCTGCGGCTGATGACCGCCGACACCGGCATCGGCCGGCTGGCGCCGCTCGTGAACGGCACCGCGGACTACTCGCGGGCCGGCGACGAGTACTACTACGCCTTCGAGGGCGACTACGAGTACGCCAGCAAGGAGTGGGGTCCCCAGGACATCCGCATGGTGTGGGCGCCGCCGGGCAACTACGGCCTGCTGGTGCGCGCGGACAGCGGCATCGACTCCTTCGAAGACCTCAAGGGCAAGCGGTTCCCCGAGCTGACCGCCAACACATCCATCAACAACAAGATGGAAGGCTTCCTCAACTACGGCGGCCTGACCGGGGACGACGTCCAGAAGGTCCCCATCTCGTACGGCGAGCAGATCGCCGGTCTCGAGACGGGCCAGATCGACGCCATGTACCAGAACGTGGTCGGCTCCAACATCGACCAGCTCGCGGCCACCACGGATGTCAAGTGGCTGGGCTTCGACGATCCGGATCCGGCCCGCTACGAGACCTGGGACGAGCTCATGCCCATGGTTACGGTCGGCGAGGTCACGGACGTCGCCGGCGTCGAGGAAGGCGAAAGTGCCCGCGTCCTGGAGTACACGATTCCGCTCACCACACTGGGTTCCCGCGACGCGGACGAGGTGTACCACCTCGTCAAGGCGATGGTCGAGAACTACGAGCACTATGAGGGCACCACCCCGGACACCAAGCAGTTCGATTTCGACGCCGTGCTCAAGGAGCCGCTGGTGGTCCCCTTCCACGAGGGCACCGTCCGCTACTTCGAGGAGCGCGGCGTGTGGAACGAGGAACTCGAGCGGAAGAACGACGCGCTTGTCGAGCGCGGCGAGCGGCTGCGCGAGGCCTGGCCCGGGGTCGTCGGTTCCTCCCCCGCGGGGGAGCTCGAGCGGAACTGGACGGACTGGAAGACCACCGAACTAAACATCGAGGGGACCGACGATGAGAACTGAGACCCGCGTGACACCGTTCTGGCGGGCGGTGGTCATCGCATTGACCGTCCTGGGCGTGCTGCTGGCCATGAACCAGGTCTTCTTCTGGAACGTCGGCGGAGTGTCCCTGCTGACCAACTCCTACCTCTACCTCATCCTGGCGGTGTTCCTGCCGGTCGTGTTCATCGTCAATCCCCTGCGCAAGATCCCGCTGGCGCAGCAGGTGGAGGCCCAGCAGGAACACGGCCCGGACGACGGCACCGGTGACGCCCCGGTCCGAGAGCGCCGGGTCCGGTGGTTCGACGTCCTGCTCATGGTCGCCGCGGCGGTCGTGTGCGGGTACCTCGCGGTCAACGGGACCCGGATCAAGGAGTACGGCTGGGAGTACATGGCGCCCACCACCGCCACATTCGCCGCGTTCGCGCTATGGCTCGTGGTGCTCGAGGCCCTGCGCCGCACCGGCGGACTGACGGTCACCGTGATCGCCCTGCTGTTCTCCCTGTACCCGCTGGTCGCCGAGAACCTGCCGATCGGTGTCCTGCAGGGCGTCACCTACGACCTCCCGACCCTGGCGCAGGTGCACATCATGGGCGCCGAGGGCGTTCTGGGACTGCCCATCCAGACCGCGGCGACCATCCTGATCGGCTTCCTGGTCTTCGGGGTGGCCCTGCAGCACACGGGCGGCGCGGACTTCTTCCACAACCTCTCCATGTCGGTCTTCGGCAGGTACCGCGGCGGCGCGGCGAAGGTGTCCGTGGCCAGCAGCGCCGCGATGGGCATGATGAGCGGAAGCGCCGTCTCCAACGTCCTGACCACCGGGCCCATGACCATCCCGGCCATGAAGCGCTCCGGGTTCAGCCCCACCTACGCGGGAGGCATCGAGGCCACGGCGTCCTCCGGCGGTTCCATCACCCCGCCGATCATGGGCACCGCGGCGTTCCTCATGGTCTCCTTCGTGGGCGTGCCATACACGGAGATCCTGGTGGCCGCGACCATCCCCGCGGTCCTCTACTTCCTCGGCATCTACCTGCAGGTGGACGGCTACGCTGCCCGCAAGGGGCTGAAGGGCGTGCCCGTGGACCTGCTGCCCCGAACCCTCTCCACGCTCGTGCAGGGCTGGCCCTACGTCCTGGCCCTGGCCCTGCTGACCGGACTGCTGTTCCTCACGAACTCCGAGACCCAGGTGCCGTACTGGGTCATCCTGGTGCTGCTCGTCGTGGCCGTCCTCCGCCCGGGCCAGAAGTTCGGCCTGCGGGAGTTCACCGACTTCCTCGTGGAGGCCGGCCGGACGCTGGGCAACATCATCGGCATCATCGCCGGCGTCGGCCTGATCGTCGGCGGTCTCACGGCGACGGGCGTGAGCCTGTCACTGGCCCGGGAGCTGGTATCGCTGGTCGGCGACAACGTGGTCCTCATCCTCATCGCCGGCGCCGTGACCTGCTTCATCCTCGGCATGGGCATGACGATTTCCGCGGCCTACGTCTTCCTGGCGATCGTCATGGTCCCGGCGGTCATCGACCTGGGCGTCAACCCGCTCGCGGCGCACCTGTTCGTCATCTACTGGGCCTCCGTCTCCTACATCACCCCACCGGTGGGGCTCGCCGCCTTCGCGGCGGCTGGCCTGGCCAAGGCCCCCGCCATGGCCACCAGCGTGGCGGCCATGAAGCTCGGCGCGGTGAAGTACATCGTCCCGTTCGGCTTCGCCCTCAACCCCGCACTGGTCGCCCAGGACTCACCCGGCCGGATCCTGCTGGCCTTCGCGCTGAGCATCGTGGGCGTCTACGCGCTGGCCTCGGCCATCGAGGGCTGGACGGTCGGCTTCGACCGCCGGATGCCCGCCCTGTTCCGGGTCGCGGCCGGCGTCGGAGGGTTCCTGTTGTTCCTGCCCACACCGCTCACCGCCCTCCTCGGTTTGGCCCTCGTGGCCGGGAGCGTGCTGCTCACCTTCCTCACCGTGAAGACCGGGCCCACCGACGACGACACCCCCGCGGCCCGGGCCGACACCCCCGTCACCGCAACCGCCTGACCGGAAGGACCAGCCATGACGAACACCCCCACGAACGGCGCGGAGCCCATCACCACCACGGTCCAGGACCGGGTCGCCGTCGTCACGGTGAACCGCCCCGAGGTGCGCAACGCCATCAACTATGAGGTCCTGGACGGGATCGAGGCCGCGCTCGACGCGCTCGAGCGGCGGGAGGACATCGGCGCCGTCGTCTTCACGGGCGCGGGCGAAAAGTCCTTCGTGGCCGGCGCGGACATCTCCCAACTCGTCCGATACACGCTGCGGGACGGCCTGCGGGCCCGCATGCAACGGCTCTACGACCGGATCCAGGACCTCGAGGTGCCCACGATCGCCGCCGTCAACGGCGTGGCGCTGGGCGGGGGCAACGAGCTGGCGATGTCCTGCGACATCCGCATCGCCGCCGCCCACGCCCGCTTCGGGCTGCCCGAGACCAACCTCGGCATCCTTCCCGGAGCCGGCGGCACCCAGCGCCTGTCCCGACTCGTGGGCCTGGGCCGGGCCCAGGAGATGATCCTCACCGGCCGAATCATCGACGCGGAAGAAGCCCTGCGCATCGGTTTGGTGACCAGCGTGGTCCCGGCCGAGGAGCTCATGGACACCGTACGCGGAACCGCGCGGACCATCCTCGCCAAAGGTCCGCTGGCCGTGCGGCTGGCCAAGGTGGTGGTGCGCAACGGCGCCGAGACGGATCAGCGCACCGGCCTGCTGCTCGAACGCCTGGCCCAGTCCCTGCTCTACGCCGCCGACGAGAAGGCCGAAGGCGCCAGTGCCTTCCTCGAGAAACGCCCCGCCCGCTTCGGCGCCGACGCCTGAGCCCGGACATCCGGAACAGGAACTTGTCCAAGACACCCCAACCCGAGGCTTCGCGGCCTCCCGAAGGAGCGAACATGAAACCCCGGCCGAACATCGACGCCGTCCGCACCGTCCTCGTCGTGGGGTCCGGTGCCATGGGCACCCAGATCGGGGCCGTCTTCGCCCTGGCCGGCTACGACATCACCACCAGCGACCTCGATCCCGCGGCCCTCGAGCGGTCCCGGGACGAGGCGCGCCGCCGCCTCGTCCGGCTCGCGGAGAAGGGCGCCCGCGGCCGGGAGGAGGTCGACGCCGCCATCGCACGGATGGCGTACACGACCGACTCCCTCGAGGCGGCCCGCTCCGCCGACTTCGTGCTCGAGGCCGCCGTCGAGCGGCTCGACATCAAGCGGGAACTGTTCACCGCCCTCGACGAGGCCGCGCCGGAACACGCCATCCTCGCGACCAACTCCTCGACGATCCCCTCGTCCCTCCTCGCGGACGCGACGGCCCGACCCGACCGGGTGTGCAACATGCACTTCTTCAACCCGGCGCTCGTCATGGCCTGCGTCGAGGTGGTGCGCAATCCGTGGACCTCGGACGCGACCGTGGAGACCGCGATGGAGCTCGCCCGCCGGCTCGGCAAGCAGCCCGTCCGACTCAACCACGAGGTCCCCGGCTTCGTCGCCAACCGACTCCTCGGGGCGCTGCGGGACGAGGCCCTGCGCCTCGAGGCCGACGGCGTGGCGAGCTTTCAGGACATCGACGCAGCCGCGCGGACGGCCCTGGGCCACCCCATGGGACCGTTCGAGCTCATGGACCTCGTCGGCATCGACGTGTCCTACCTGATCCGCCTGTCCGAGCACGAACAGAGCGGAGACCCCTCCGATCTGCCGCACCCGTCCGTGCGGAAGCTCTACGAACAGGGCCGGTACGGGCGCAAGACCGGCCGCGGCTGGTACGAGTACGCAGGCTGAGCGGACCTGCCGCAGCATGCCGAACCACGAGAGGAACCAGACATGAGCCATTCCATGGGTGCAGAGGACCTGCAAGAGATCTTCGGCCAACCCCGTACCGGCCCGCTTGCCGGGGTGGTGGTCGCGGACCTCAGCCGCGTGCTCGCCGGCCCCTACTGCACCATGCTGCTGGCCGACATGGGTGCCACGGTGATCAAGGTGGAGTCCACCGCCGGGGACGACGCCCGCGCGTGGGTTCCGCCCCACCGGGACGGCGAGAGCACGTTCTTCCTCTCCGTCAACCGCAACAAGCACTCGATCGCCCTAGACTTCTCGGACCCGGAGCAGCTCGCGGTCGTGGAGCGGATCATCGCCCGGGCGGACATCCTGGTGGAGAACTTCAAGCCCCGCGGCCTCGTGCGCTACGGCCTCGACTACGACAGCGTCAGCGCTTGGCGCCCGGACCTCGTCTACGCTTCCATCACCGGCTTCGGCACCGCCGGCGGCGCCGACCTGCCCGGCTACGACCTGCTGGCCCAGGCGCTCTCCGGGATGATGAGCCTCACCGGCAGCCAGCACGGCGAGCCGTACCGCGCGGGCGTGGCCCTCTTCGACGTGATCACCGGCCTGCACGCCGCCACCGGCATCCTGGGCGCGTTCCACGAGCGGCAATCCTCCGGGACGGGCCAGCACGTGGAGTTGAACCTGCTGACCTCGGCCCTGTCAGGGTTGGTCAACCAGTCCGCCGCCTACGTCTCCGGCGGCAGCGTCCCCACCCGGATGGGCAACGAGCACCCGAGCCTCTACCCCTACGAGCCCTTCCCCACACGGGACAAGGATCTGGTCATCGCGGTGGGCAACAACGGCCAGTTCGCGCGGCTGTGCCGGTGCCTCGGGGCGCCCGGACTCGCCGCGGACGAACGGTTCAGCACGGTGTCCGCGCGCAACGCCAACCGGGTGGAGCTGCGCCGACTGATGATCGATCGGCTCGCCACCCGGGACGCCGGGGACTGGTTCGAGCGCCTCAAGGCGGTCAAGGTTCCCTGCGCCCCGATCCTGGGCGTGGACGAGGGCGTTCGCTTCGCGGAGGATCTCGGCCTGCACCCGGTGGTCCTGGCCGGGACGGGGGACCGGGAGATCCCCACGGTCCGCCACCCGGTCGACTTCAGCCGGACCCCGGTCGACTACACGCAGGCCCCGCCCCGTCTCGACGGCGACCGGGACAAGGTCATGGCCTGGCTACGCCAGGCCCAGCCTGCCGCCCGGAAGGCATCGTGAGCTCCGTGTTCACCACGGTCCTCCCCGTCCGATGGTCGGACCAGGACATCAACCGCCACGTCAACAACGCCCGCGTCGTCACGCTGCTCGAAGAGGCGCGGCTCGCGGCGATAGCCTCCTGGCTGGGCGACGAGGGCGTCCCGGACCCCGCCCGTCCGCGCGTGGTGGTATCCCTCACGCTCGACTACCTGCGCTCCGTCGACCACGGCCCCGAGCTCACGGCCCGCGTCTGGGTTTCCCGGCTTGGCCGGTCCTCCTACACGGTCGCCTATGAACTCGTCCAGCACGGACAGGTCGCGGTCCGCGCGCGGACGGTGCTCGTGCAGACGGACCAGGCCACGGGCCGGTCCATCCCCCTGCCGGACCACGCACGGGCGACGCTGGAGGGCATCGTCGTACCCGACGAAAGCATCGCCGCGCATCCGGCAACCGTCGGGGACAACCGTGCATGAGTGCCGCACCGCCGGGACGCTCCGGCAACGGTCGAAGGAGGATCGCCTATCGGGCGCTGCTCGGCACCACCGCGCTGGGCACCCTGTCGGCGAACATGATCAACGCGCCGCTGTACGTGATCCAGACGGAACTGGGCATGACGTCCCAGCAGTCGGTCATGGCGGTAAGCGCCTTCACGATCGCCATGGCCACGGTCGTGCCGCTGGCCGGGTGGTCGAGCGACCGCTTCGGAGCCAAGACTCTGCTGGTTTGGGCCCTCGGCGTCATGGTCTTGGCCGAAATAGCGGCGGCTCTGGCCCCCGGGATGGAGACGCTGATCGCCGCCCGCGCCGTGCAGGGCGCCGCATGCAGCGCGATTCCACCGTGCGTGCTAGCCGCCCTGATGGGTTTGCGGCCGGAACGGGTCGCGCAGAACATGGGGGCCTGGGCCGCGGCCATCGGCCTGGGCCAGGCCATCGGTCCGCCGTTCGGCGGGATCGTCACCGAGGTCCTCGGCTGGCGGAACGTCTTTATCACGCACGCGGCACTGGTGCTTGTGATGATGGTGCTGCTCGCGGTTTCCCTGCCAGCTGCCGTCCGGCGGCGCCCGCCCATGCACGTCTCCGCGATGTTCTGGCTCGTGGCCGGGGGCGGATCGATGGCGACCGCCATACTGCTGGCAGGCCAGGGCGGGCCATGGGCGGGCGTGGCGCTGCTGACGACTGGCGCGATGGGCAGCTGGGCACTGTTTGGCCACCTCTGCCGCCAGCGGGCGAGGCGCGCCGCGAAACACGCAGGAACGCCGGGCCCTTTGCTGGATCCCGCGCTTCTGCGCGACCCGGGATTCCTGACGGCCGCAGCCGGCGCCGGCCTGGCCATGGTTTCGTTGGCGGTCTCCATCGTGGCCGTGCCGCTGTTCCTGGCCTCCGAGCTGGATCTCGGGCCGGCGCAGATCGGACTCGTGGTCTTCACCCTCGCCCTGGCCATGATCGTGGCCGGACCGGCGGCCGGGCGAATGGGACGCCTGCGTGGCACCGGCGCGCAGCTGCGCCGCGGCGTCGTGCTGATCGTGGTCGCAGCCCCGGTGGTTTCGGTGGCCATGGCGACGCCCGTCCTGGGTGTGGCCCGCTGGGGTGTCGTGTCCCTGGTGGTGCTGGGTCTCGTGATGGTCGGAACCGGGATCGCCTTCACGCAGAGTGCCGCCGCCACCGGACTCGTCACCTCACCGGCCGGACGCGCCGGAACCGCGGTCGGCATCCACAACATGCTCAGATTCCTCGCGATGGCCGTGGGCTACTCCGCGGTTTCCCTGGCGTACGCGACCGACGCATCCTTGCTGGTCTTCCCCGCCATCTCGCTGACGGGGTTGGCCATGCTCGCCGCACTGAGGGCCAGCCCGGGCCGGCCCCGGCATACCTGACCAGTGCCTCCATCCCGGGTCTCGGGACCCACCGACGAAAGGACCGACCATGACCACCACCTCAGGCGCACTCTCGACCGAGGCCCCGGCCACCATCCGCGCGGGGGCCGCGACCTCCGACTACTTCCGGCTGGACGACGACCTGACACCCGAGGAGACCGCCGTCAGGGACCGCGTGCGCGACTTCGCCCAGCAGCGCGTGCTGCCCGTGATCAACGGCTACTGGGAGCGCGCCGAGTTCCCTTGGGAGCTGCTGCCCGGCCTGGCCGGGCTCGGGATCATCGGCACCACCATCCAAGGCCACGGCTGCCCAGGGATGAGCCGCAAGGCCGCCGGCATGGTGGCCCGCGAGATGGCGCGCGCCGACGGCAGCATCAACACGTTCCTGGGAGTCCACGGCAACCTCTGCATGGGGGCCCTGAACATGCTCGGCAGCGAGGAGCAGAAGAACCGCTGGCTACCGGCCATGGCCCGGCTCGAGAAGACCGGGGCCTTCGCGCTGACCGAACCGGAGCACGGATCCGACTCGGTTGCCCTGGAGACCAGCGCCCGCCGCGACGGTGACTCCTGGGTCATCGACGGGCACAAGCGCTGGATCGGCAACGGGGACGCGGCCGACGTCGTCGTCCTCTTCGCGCGCAATGCCGAGGACGGCAAGGTCAACGCGTTCGTCGTGGAGAAGGACGTCGACGGGAACCACCCTGCCGGCTACCGGCCCGAGGTGATCACCGGCAAGGTCGGCAAACGGGCCATCCAGCAGGCCGACATCGTGCTCGAGGGCCTGCGCGTCCCGGCGGCCAACCGCCTCGAGCACTGCCGGTCCTTCAAGGACGTCTCCCGGGTCCTGCAGGCCACCCGCGGCGGCGCCGCCTGGGAGGCCGTGGGCCACGGCATGGCGGCCTTCGAGATCGCCGCCGACTACGCCGCGACACGGCAACAGTTCGGCCGGCCCATCGCCGGCTACCAGCTGGTCCAGTCCCGGCTGGCGAACATGCTCAGCGAACTCACCGCCATGCAGCTGCTGTGCGTCCGCATGGCGGAGCTCGCGGACCGGGGACAGCTGTCCAACGCCCAGGCCTCGATGGTGAAGATGGCCACCGCGCAGAAGGGAAAGTGGATCTGCAACGAGGCCCGCGACCTGCTCGCCGGCAACGGCCTGCTGCTGGAGAACCACGTCATCCGGCATATGACGGACATGGAGGTCGTCTCCACCTACGAAGGCACCGACTCCATCCAGGCCCTGCTCGTGGGCCGCGACATCACCGGGATCTCGGCGTTCAACTGAGTTCCCACCACAACCTGGCCGGACAAAGGATTGGAAGAAACCATGACGGAAGCATTCTTGGTCGGAGGCGCGCGCACCCCGGTGGGCCGGTACGGCGGCGCGTTGAGTTCCGTCCGACCTGACGACCTCGCCGCTCTCGTGGTCGGCCGCGCGGTGACCGACGCCGGGATCGACCCGCACGACGTCGACGAGGTGATCCTGGGCAACGCCAACGGCGCCGGCGAGGAGAACCGCAACGTCGCCCGCATGGCCTGGCTGCTGGCCGGCTTCCCGGACACGGTCCCCGGCATCACCGTCAACCGGCTGTGCGCGTCGGGTCTGTCGGCCATCACCATGGCCTCGCACATGATCAAGGCCGGGGCCGCGGACGTTGTCGTCGCCGGCGGTGTGGAGTCCATGTCCCGCGCCCCCTGGGTCATGGAGAAACCGGCCCACGGCTTCGCCAAGCCCGGGGGCGTCTTCGACACCTCGATCGGTTGGCGCTTCACCAACCCCGAGTTCGAGAAGCGCGACAAGATGACCTACTCGATGCCGGAGACGGCCGAGGAGGTCGCGGTTGTCGACAAGATCTCGCGCGAGGACGCCGACGCGTTCGCCTTGGCCTCCCACGAGAAGGCGATCGCCGCGATCGCCGCGGGGCGCTTCGCTCCCGAGATCGTCCCGGTGACCGTTAAGGGCCGCAAGGGCGCGACGACCGTCGTCGACACCGACGAGGGGCCCCGCCCCGGCACCACCATCGACGTGCTCGCCAAGCTGCGCCCGGTGGTCGACCGCGGGACTGTCGTCACCGCCGGCAACTCGTCGACGCTCAACGACGGAGCCTCGGCGGTTCTCGTGGTCTCCGAACGCGCCGCCGAGAAGTACGGGCTGACCGTCCGGGCCCGGATCGTCGAGGCCGCCTCCGCCGGCGTGCCCCCGCAGATCATGGGGATCGGCCCGGTTCCCGCCACGCGGAAGGTGCTCGAGCGCGCCGGGTGGGGCGTCGGCGACCTCGGGGCGGTCGAGCTCAACGAGGCCTTCGCCAGCCAATCCCTCGCCTGCATCCGCCGCCTCGGGCTCGACGCGGGCACCGTCAACAACGACGGCGGGGCCATCGCTCTTGGCCACCCCTTGGGCTCCTCCGGTTCCCGGCTCGTCGTGACGTTGCTGGGCCGCATGGAGCGCGAGGGCGCCGACCGCGGCCTCGCCACCATGTGCGTGGGCCTGGGGCAAGGAACGGCCATGCTTCTGGAAGGAATCTAATGCACGGCATGGTTCCGGTTGCCGTCGGCGTCCTGGGTGGAGGGCGCATGGGCGCGGGCATTGCCCACGCCTTCCTGCTCGCCGGCTCGGAGGTGGTCCTCGTGGAGCGGGACAGGCAGTCCGCCGAGGCCGCGCGGGCGCGGATCGAGCGGGCCTTGGCAGAGTCCCTGGAGCGCGGGATCGTGAACGGCAGCCTGATGGTCGAGAACCTGACGGTCTCCCTTGACCACGCGGACTTTGCCCGCTGCGAGCTCGTCGTCGAGGCCGTCCCGGAGGTGTGGGACCTGAAGGTCTCGGCCCTGCAGGAGGTCGAGCGCCACGTGGCGGAGACCGCGTGGTTGGCCACCAACACGTCCTCGCTGTCGGTGGACGGGTTGGCCGAGCATCTGGGACGCCCCGAGCGGTTCTGCGGGCTGCACTTCTTCAACCCCGTGCCGTCCTCGAAGCTCGTGGAGGTCGTGAACTCGAAGCACACCGGCGAGGAGCTCAGGCGGCTCGCGGTGCAGTGGGTGGGGGGCCTGGGGAAGACCGCGGTGGTCGTCAACGACTCTCCCGGCTTCGCGTCCTCCCGGCTGGGCGTGGTGATCGCGCTCGAGGCCATCCGCATGGTCGAGGAGGGCGTGGCCGCGGCCGCCGACATCGACAACGCGATGGTGCTGGGCTACAAGTTCCCGGTCGGCCCGCTGGCCCTGACGGACATCGTGGGCCTGGACGTGCGCCTGGGCATCGCCGAGTACCTGGAGTCGGAGCTCGGCCCGCGCTTCACTCCTCCCCAGCTGATGCGCGACATGGTCGTCCGGGGTGAGCTCGGCCGCAAGACCGGCCAGGGCTTCTTCAGCTACGATCGCTGACACCGATCGGCAAGTCATGCCGGTCCGCGACGGCGCCGGGTCCGAACCGCCGCACGGGAGGAGGCCGGCACCCGCCGCATCCCTTGATTCACCTTCCGGCGGCGTCGGGGAGCGGCGGGCATCCTGATGGCGCAGTCGTCCCGGCACGAGCCGTGAACACGGTCTCTGAGATCTCGATAACGGCCCGCAGCGTCGGGCTGAGATTGCCGCGCCGCCAGATGAGGCGCACCTCCACCGGCTTCTGCTCTTGTGCCAGCGGCTTGTAGACGACTCCGCGGGAAGGGATGTTGTCACGGACGCTGGAGAGGATCAGGGAAACGCCCATTCCGGCGCCCACGAGAACGACAAGTGTCCAGGAGTCCGGGGCCACCTGCACGATCCGCGGAACGAAACCCGCCCACATCGCCAGCATGTTGAGTCGGTTGGGCAACGTGGCGCTGGCCCCACCTGGCAAGACGATCCACGCTTCCCCAGCCAGGTCCTCCGCGGACACGGCCTCGCGGTCGGCTAGCCGATGGTTCTCCGGCAGGGCGATCAGCAACTCCTCGTGCGCCACGAGGTGGGAATCGATCTCCGCGGGCAAGAAGTCCCACCGACCGATCACGAGGTCGAGTGAGCCGTCCAGAATGCGTTCCAGTCCCACGTGGGAGAACTGGGAACTATAGAGCTCGAGGGAAATCCCGGGGCGTTGCTGGCGGATCTGCCGCGCGAGCTCTCCGACCGCCTGATTGACGGAGGCCCCGGCAAAGCCCAAGCGCACGCGTCCGACTTCGCCCTCCTGGGCCCCGCGGACCACGTCCTTCATGCGTCGCGAGAGCATGACCAACTCGCGGGCGGGCTCGAGGAGTGCCTCGCCCGACGGCGTGAGCGCGACATGACGCGTGTTGCGCTCGAACAGCGTGGCCCCGAGTTCCGCCTCCAGTTGGCGAATGAGGCGGCTGAGCGGCGGCTGAGCCATATGCAGTCGCTTGGCGGCGCGACCGAAGTGCAGTTCCTCCGCGACGGTGAGGAAAGCGCTGGCTTTGTTGACCTCCACTCCACCATGCTATGACGCGCACAGGAATATTGTCGCGTGATTCATAGCAGAAGAGGCATCAGTGATCCTGAGCCTGCCCTCTAGCTGGCACTACGCACCCGGCGTGGACCGCATACTCGCGCCGCCGCCGATCAGCATCATCCGTGGGCGGTGGTGTCGCGGTTGCGGAAGCCCCAGGAAACGTGACGCGGGAACTCAGGAAGGCCGGTGTTCGTCTCGTTGCCTCCGTGCCGGGATCAGGGTCGCGAGAACGCGTCCCTGACGTTTCCCCGGCCTGCCTTCGGCTCGGCTTTGCCCTGGTCGGTCCGGCGTTCGAGGCTGTCTTCGCCGGTCGCATCAACTTCATTCGCCGAGGCCGCGGCCGGAATCTCAGGGCGCTTCGAGAGCGAAGAAGAGGAAGCACATGAAGGCGGCTCGCTCACGCGCCTTGGCCGGCAGGAGGTCGGTGGGCGTGTCGGGTGCCCACGGCGGTTCGCTCACGGCCGCGATCCGGAAGCCTGCGTCGGTGAACGCGTCGGTCATGGCGTGCAGCGGACGGTGCCAGTAGGTCAAGACGGCGTTCTGGCCCTCGAACTCAAACTCCTCGGAGTACTGGGTAAGGGCGAAGTAGTCACGGTCCTGGTAGTTGAACATGTAGACCGTCGGGTGGGGCACTGAGAGGACCAGCCGCCCGTTTGGCCGCAGGACGCGCCGCAACTCGTTGAGGGGTGCGGCCCAGTCCCTCAGGTAGTGGAGCGTCAGCGAACAGACGACGATGTCGAAGGAGTCATCGTCGTAGGGCAGCCGCTCCCCGAGGTCCGCCACCTTCAGGTCGGCCTCATCGCCCAGGCGCTGGCGCGCCAACGCCACCATGCCGGGACTGAGGTCGAACCCTCTCACGACGGCGCCCTTCTCGCGGAGTGCCGCGGCCAAGGGCCCGGACCCGCACCCGGCGTCCAGGACGTGGCGTCCTGCGACGTCCCCGGCGAGATTGATCATCGCCGGTCTCTCGTACCAGGCGTTGAGCAAATTGTTCTCGTTCGCGGTGGAGTAGGCCTTCGCAAAGGCGTCGTAGTCGGACACGCTCATTCTCCCGGCTCGTCAGGTGTGGATTCGGTTTTTTGCCACCGTACCCGATCGACGTCCGGCCGTTCCTCCGTCGCAGGAGTCGTGTTTCGAGGGCGGCGGCGTCCGGGACTCCGTCGCCACGCTCGGCCGGCGGACACCGTCACCCGGGGGCGCTGACCACCAGGTAGCGCTCGTCCGTGATCGCCCTGCCCCAGAGGGCAGGGTCGTCCAACATGGTCAGTTCCGCCTTCTTGCGGTGGCCGCGAACCACCTCCAGGCAACGATCCGCGGGGATGCCCGCGCCGGTCCCCCACAGTCCCTCCACGAGAATCAGGGTGCCCGAACCGCGCAGCAGCCGAGTCCAGCGCGCCACGGCGGCGCCCGGATCCGGCAGGGCCCACAACACATGGCGGGCCAGCACGACGTCGAAAGAGCCTGGCGCAAAGGGTGGGAACGAGGCGTCGCCGACAACGAACTCCGCAGAGACACCGGTGCGTTCCGCCTTGGCGCGGGCGACATCCACCATCCTCTCGGAGAAGTCCAGGCCCCTGACCCGATGTCCGGCGCCGCCCAGCAGCAGCGAAAGGCTGCCGGTCCCACAACCCAGGTCCGCCACGTCGCTGCCCGGTCCGGGGACCAGCGGCAGCAGCAACGTCTCCCAGGCCTCCCGGACCGCGGGATCGACGAGCCCATGGTCCGCAGCGTCGTCGAACCCCTCCGCCTGCTCGTCCCAGTAGCGGCGCATGTCCCTCGTCATGCGGGACAGTCTCCCATGCACATCCTGGTCCGCATTCACGGCCGACCCCGCAGGTCCGTCTTCTGCGGTTGGACGAGCGGATCCGGCCCGAAAACGCCCCCATCCTCGCGCACGTCGTCTCCGCGGTCATGTTCCTGGGCATGGCGGCCACCATCAACGCCACCAAGACCGTTGAGGAGATCGTGCAGGATCTCGGGGCCCAGATCCGCGTCCCGTTCTAGGGCTGGCAGCGCCCGCCGCCTCAGGTGAACGATCGCCCCGCCGTCCGGAGCGTCACGCGCCGCCGCAGTTCGAGCTCGTCCAGCAGAGGAAAGGGGATTTCGCGTAGCGATTCCCCCACTGGACGAACCCGAGCGCGGCCGATCGAGTCGCCCCTGCCCGCGAGTTTGGGCGTTGCGCCATCCGGTCCGGCGTCGGGTTAGCGGCTCCGGAGCCGCTGCAACAGGCGCTCCTCGGCGTCCTCGCCCGCGGCGATCCCGGACGGGACGCGGAAGAAGTAGACGAGGCCGATGACCCACCACAAGCCAAACAGGATCCACGGCTCCATGCCCAGCTGGGCCGGCATGCCCGGCATGTACAGGCTGAACAGCGCCGTGCCGAGCACGGCGGCCGCCACGCCGATCGCCAGGCCGCCGTTGCCGCGGCCGCCGATGCGCAGCGGGCGGTCCATGCCGGGCTCCCGGCGACGCAGGATCAGGAAAGCCACCGCGACGAGCGTGTACGCCAGCACAATGCTCGGGGCTCCCGAGTCGACCAGCCAACCGAGCATCTGGGCCCCGAAGAACGGCGCGATGAAGCTGAGCGCCCCGATGAAGAGGAGGGCATTGTGCGGGGTGGAGTACTTGGGGTGCAGGCGGCCGAACCAGGCCGGCAGCATGCCGGAGCGGGCCAGCGAGAACATCAGGCGGGAGGCGCCGAGCAGCAGGGAGTTCCACGACGTCAGGATGCCCGCGATGCCGCCCGCGATGAGGACCTTGGCCATGAAGTCGGACGCGAACATCGCGCCTACGGCGTCCGCGGTGGCGATGTCCGCCCCGGCCAGATCGCCGACCGGCATGGCGGAGGACGTGGTGAGGATGACCATGACGTACCAGATGGTCGCCATGATGACGGAGACCACCACGAGCGAGCCGATCTGCCGCGCGGGGATGTCGACCTCCTCGGCGGACTGCGGGATCACGTCGAACCCGATGAAGAGGAACGGGACCACGACAAGCACGGCGAAGAACCCGGTGGTGCCGCCGTTGAACCAGGGCTCCATGTTGGCGGGCTCGCCGCCGACGAACGCGCCGACGACCATGACGACGCCGATGGCCAGCAGGAACAGGACCACGAAGGTCTGCACGATCCCGGCCTCCTTGACGCCGCGGATGTTGACCCAGGTGATGACGACGGCGGCTAGCGCGCCGACCAGGGCCCAGGTGAGGTGGACCTCGTCCCCGGCCACGGTCCAGAGCGGGATCTGGCTCAGGCCGGGGAAGATGTACTCCACGGTCCGCGGGAGCGCGACCGCCTCGAAGGCGACGATGGTGACGTAGCCGCCGATGATCGCCCAGGAGCCGATGAACGAGGTGCGCGGGCCCATGGCGCGCATGATGTAGTTGTGCTCGCCGCCGGCCTTGGGCATCGCCGCGCAGAGCTCGGCGTAGGTCAGGCCCACGATGGACATGATGACGCCGCCGGTCACCATGGCCAGCACGGCGCCCATGGTTCCCGCCGACTCCAGCCATCCGCCGGTGAGGACGACCCAGCCGAAACCGATCATGGCGCCGAAGCCCAGCGCGAGGACATCGAGGCGGCCCAGCACCTTCTTCAGGCCTGGTTCGGCGTGTTCATCTGTGGTGGCCATGGTTGCCTTCTCTCGCAGGTCCGCTCCGCTCCCGACGGGCGGCGGAGTCTCGCCGTCTGCTGACGACTCGACACGCAAAGTTACTACCGTCGACGGCCGGCCACAATCAGGACCGCACGAATTCCCCGTTGATGACGCGGCCCAGCAGCTCGGTCAGCAGGTCCACGCCGGCCAGCATGTCGCCGTCGCGGGTTAGTTCCTTCTCGTTGTGGGAGATCCCCTCGACGCTGGGAACGAACAACATGATGGTCGGGACGATGTCCTTGAGGTTCGTCGAGTCGTGCCCGGCGAGGGTGCGGACGACGCCGTGGCCCAGCCCCAGCGCGTCGGCGGCGTCGGCCGCCAGGCGCATGCCGGCGGCGTCGTAGGCCTTGGAGGCCCAGTTGTGCTCGGCACCGCGTTCGATGCGCACGCCGGCGGACCGCTCGATGTCCGCGATGCGGCGGTGCAGCTCGGCGTCGGCCGCGGCCAGCACGTCCGGGTCCGTGCTGCGCACGTCGACCAGCAGGTTGACGCGGCTGGCGACCACGACGGGCGAGTTCGGGAACACCGTGAACTCGCCGCAGGAGGTGATGACCATGTGCTCGTCGTCCGTGAACCGGTCCGCGACCTCGCGCGCGGCCACGACCAGCGCGGAGGCGCCAAGCAGCGCGTCGGAGCGGTCCGCAATGAGGGTCGCCCCCGTGTGCGCCTGCTCCCCGTGGACCACGAACTCGTACTTGTTGGCGCCCCACGTGGACTCCACCAGCCCGATCGCCAGCCCGTCGTCCTCCAGGGAACGGCCCTGCTCGATGTGGATCTCGACGTACGCGGCGACGTCCAGGCTGAAGTCCCCCACTGTGCCGATGGCCGCCAGCGCCTCGCGCACCGTGACCCCGCGCGGATCGGCGGTCGCCAGGGCCTGTTCCGCGGTGAGCTTGCCGGTGAACACGGAGCTGCCCATCATGGAGGGCTTGAACCGGCAGCCCTCCTCGTTGAACCAGTTGACGACGGCGATGTTGAACCGCGGCGCGCCGGCGGCTGCCCCGGCGTCGTCGGCGCCCGCCTCGTGGGCCTTGGTCTGGTCCACGGAGCGCTCCGCGGGCCGCGCCGCGAGGCGGATGCCGGCGTGCGCCGCGGCGAGGACGCCGTATGCGCCGTCGAACCGCCCGCCGAGCGGCTGGGAGTCGAGGTGGGAGCCGACGGCGATGTAGGGGGCCCCCGGCACCAGCTCCAGCAGGGCGAACTGGTTTCCCACCCGGTCGTAGCGGACGTCGAAGCCGTGGCCCTCGACCAGCCCGCGGAACCAGTGGCGCGCCTGCCCGTCCGCGACCGTGCCGGCCTGGCGGTCCACGCCGCCGCCCGGCGTCGCGCCGATGCCGCTCAGCGAACGAAAGTCGGCGAGGAAGGCGCGCGCGGCGCCCTCGTCCGTCAGGGGGTGGGCGGGGGCGGTGGCGCTCATGCGAGGGCTCCGTTCGGTTGGTGGGCGGCGCCGGCGCGGCGCCGGTCGTGGGTGAACTCGCCGCCGACGATCGTGGCGACGACGTCCAGCGCCGCGATGTCGGGCGCGGTCAGCGGCGAGCCGGAGAGCACCGCGAAGTCGGCGAGCTTGCCGGACCGCAGGGTGCCGCGGTCGGCCTCGAGGCCGGTGGCCCGCGCCGCCCACTCGGTGTAGGAGCGCAGCGCCTCCTCGGGCGTCAGGCCCTCCGCCGCGCCGCCGAGCACGCGTCCGCGCTCCGTGGTGCGGTCGACGGAGGACTGCATGGCGCGCCGGACGTTGTTGTCGGCCACGGGCAGGTCCGAGCTGCCCGCAAGGGTCACGCCGGCGTCCACCAGGGATCGTCCGCGGTAGAGCCAGCCCTCGCGGCCGGGGCCGACCAGCTCCGCGAACTGGTCGCCCAGCGGGCCGATGAAGGCGGCCTGCGGCGTCACGGCGATGCCGGCCGCCGCCACGGGCGCGAGCTGGTCCGGGCGGGCGATCCCGAAGTGCTCGATCCGGTTGGGCAGCGCGTTGCGCCCGTACCGGCGCTGGCAGTCGACGATGATCTCCGTCGCCAGGTCGATCGCCTCGTCGCCGATGGCGTGCAGGGCGATCGGCCAGCCGGCGCGGTACGCGGCCGCGACGCGGCCGCGGAAGGCGTCGGCGTCGTCGAGCAGGTAGCCGCTGTTGTGCGGGTGGCCGCAGTAGTCCTCCGTCACGGCCGCGGTCGCGCCAAGCAGGGAGCCGTCGAGAAAGACCTTGACCGGGCCCAACGACACCCACGCGTCGCCGAAGCCCGCGTGGACCCCGAGGTCCAGGCCGAGGCCCGAGCGTTCCCCGTGCAGGTCGCCGTCGCCTCCCGCGAGCGGGCGCAGGGCGTCCAGGGCGGGCATCAGCTGGGCCCGCGCGCGGAGCCGGCCCTCGCGGCGCGCCCGCTGGTAGGCCCCGAGCTCGAGCGGGCTGTGCCCGATCCAGCCGCCGCCGATGCCGGCCTCGGTGAAGCTGGTGATCCCCTCCGCCGCATAGCGCGTGGTGGCGTCGTCGAGCGCCCGCACGATCTGTTCCACGGGGTAGGGCAGCAGCAGGTCCTGGACCAGGGCCTGCGCCGATTCCTCGATCACCCCGGTGGGGCGGCCCGCGTCGTCGCGAAGCACGGCGCCGCCGACGGGGTCCTCGAATCCGGGCTCCAGGGCGCCCGCCAGCCGGAGCGTGGCCGTGTTGGTGATGGACAGGTGCCCGGAGACGTGGCGGAGGTACAGCGGGCGGTCGCCGGTGAGCGCGTCGAGCCGACCGATGTCGGGGAAGAGGCCGTCGTGGTTCTTGTGGTTGAATCCGGTTCCGCTGACCCACGCGCCCGGCTCCGGGGACAACCGCTCGACCTCGCGCTCGAGCAGCCCGTAGAGCTCCTCGAGCCCGCGGGCCGGCTCCAGGTCCACGGCGCTGAGGCCCAGCCCCCACCAGACGGTGTGGCAGTGGGCGTCGATGAAGCCGGGCACCACGGTGGACCCGGCCAGGGACTCGACGCGGTCCGCCGTGCACCCCGCGAGCTCCTCGTCGAAGCCGACGATCCTCCCGCCCAGCACGCCCACGCTGCGGGCGGACGGGCGCCCGGGCTCCAGCGTGATGATGTCGGCGTCGGTCAGGATCAGGTCCAGGTTCATCGCGCGGTCCTTCCGGCGTCGTGGGTGCCCGGCGCGTTGTCCGCGGGGGGCGGCATGGTCCCGGGATCGGTCCGCAGGTGGATCAGCGCCGGCAGGCCGCTGGCGAGCGCGCGCTCCAGCGCGTCCCCGAAGTCGCCGGTCCGCTCCACGTACTCGCCGTGCCCGCCGAAGGACCGGATCCCCGCCGCGAAGTCGGGGTTCGTCGCGGCGGTCCCGGACGGCCGTCCGGGGTACTGCGCCCGCTGGTGCTGGGCGATCGTGCCGTAGATCCCGTTGTCGGCGACGATCACCAGCGGCGCGGAGCCGTGCGCGAACGCGGCGGAGAGCTCCTGCGGGTTCATCATGAAGTCGCCGTCGCCGCAGATCGCGACGGCCTGGCGTTCCGGGAAGGCCAGGGACGCGGCGACGGCGGCCGGGACCGCCAGCCCCATCGCGCCGTTGCGCGGCCCGACGAGGGAGTGCGGGACGTTGTGGCTCAGGTACCGCTGTCCCCACAGGGTCGCGTTGCCGCTGCCGTAGGTGACCACGCGCTCGTCCGGCAGCCGGCGCTCCAGGACCGCGCACACCGCTCCCAGGTCGACGCCGGGGCCCGCCTCCGGGAGCGGGGTCGCGAAGCGGCGCTGGTCGGCGGCGAGCCCGGCCATCCAGTCCGCGCCGCGGACCCCGCGGGCCGCACCGGCGGGCGGGAGCGCCGCGGCGAAGGCCGCCGGCGCGGCGACGACGAGCAGGTCCAACCGCCCGCTGTGCATGGCGGCGTCCGGGTCGGGAAGCACCACCACGGTCCGGGCGCCGAAGCCGCGCGTGTAGCCGTCGCTGAGCACGTCCGAGCGGCCGCAACCGACGAACAACAGCAGGTCTGCCTCGTCGAGCCGGGCCGCGAGGGTGTCCGCGCGTCCGTACCCCAGCCAGCCGGCGTAGGCAGGCGAGCGGTGCGGGACGGCGTCGTGCGCCCTCCAGTCTGCGGCGACCGGCACGTGCGCGTCCTCCGCCCAGCGCGCCAGCGCGGTTCCCGCGGCGCCGTCCCAGCCGTCGCCGCCGACGACGATCAGCGGGCGCTCGGCCTCCGCGACCAGCGCGGCGACCTCCCCGGCCTCCGCCCGCGGCTCGGCGGACGGTGCCGGCGGGCGGGGCGGCACGGTGCCGGCCGCGGTGGCGCGAACCAGGACGTCCTCCGGCAGGCCGACCACGACGGGGCCGGGGCGTCCGGAGGCCGCGGTCCGCATGGCCTCGGCGACGACCTCGGCGGCGCGGTGTTCGTCGTCGAGCACGTACACGCGCTTGGCGGTGCTGCCGAACCAGCCGGTCAGGCTGAACTCCTGGAAAGAGTCGCGCCCCCGGTCCGCCACGGGGATCAGCCCCACGAACAGGACCAGCGCGGTGGCGTCCTGCCACGCGGTGTGCACGGCGATCATCGCGTTCGCGGCGCCGGGCCCGCGGGTGACCATCGCGACCCCCGGCGTCGTGCCCAGCCGCCCCTCGGCGAGCGCCATGAATCCGGCACCGCCCTCGTGGCGCGCCACCACGGTCTCGATCGGGGAATCGTGCAACCCGTCGAGGACGTCGAGGAAGCTCTCGCCGGGCACCGAGTACACGCGGCGGACGCCGTGGGCTTCGAGCTGGCGGACGATCAGGTGGCCGGCGGACTGGGACATCGTGCTCCTGGTTGGCTGGGGGGCGCTCGCGGGGTGCGCGTGCGCTGGCGGGCGTTCGCCGCTGTGCGTGGGTGTGCTGCGCGTGGGGTGTGCCGCGCCGTGGCGTCGCGTGGACGCCTCGCGGGCCCCTAGTGCTTGAAGCCCGGCAGGTCCACGCTCATCCGCGGCGCAATCGAGCCCGCGACGGCGGTGAACAGCGACAGGAAGACCAGCATCGCGGCGGCGGGCCACCAGTGGTTGCCGGCCCCGGCGACGAGCGCCGTGGCGAGCAGCGGCACGAAGCCGCTGACCATGCCGGCGGTGTTCTGGGCGAAGCCGACGCCGGTGTAGCGGGTGCGGGCCGGGAACAGGCCGGTCAGCACGGTGCCGGACGCCGCGTAGGGGAAGGAGAGCGTCGCCACGGCGAACGTCATGCCGAGCACCACCACGGCGTCGATTCCGGATTCGATCATGAGGAACGCCGGGACGGCGGCCAGGGCCGAGACGATGCCGCCGTAGATGATGACCTTGCTGGCGCCGAAGCGTTCGGCCAGGCGGCCGCCCAGGATCAGGACGGGGATTTCGACGACGGCGGCGACCAGGCCGCCGAACAGCATCAGCGACGGGCTGTAGCCGAGGATGCTGACGCCGTAGTAGACGACGAACGCGGTGACCAGGTAGAAGCCGCCCACGCCGAGCATCGCCGCGGCCATGCCGATGATGATGTGCTTCCAGTGGTGGCGGATCACGGTGCGGATCGGGGCCTTCTCCGTCTCCCCGGACTCCATGAGTTCGGCGAACACCGGGGACTCGTCCAGGCGGCTGCGGATCCACAGCGCGACGAGCAGCATCGGGAACGCGGCCAGGAACGGGATGCGCCAGCCGAACTCGTTGAAGCTCTCCTGCGAGAAGATCAGCGTCATCAGGAAGAAGCCGCCGGAGGACAGGATGGTGCCGATCGGCGAGCCGATCTGCGGCAGGGCGGCGTAGCGGGCGCGGCGCTTCAGGGGCGCGTTCTCCACCACGATCGTCATGGCGCCGGACCACTCGCCGCCGACGAACAGGCCCTGCGCCACGCGCAGCAGCACCAGCAGGATCGGGGCGGCGATGCCGATGGCCGCGTACGTCGGCAGCAGGCCGATGAACCCCGTGATGACGCCGATGCCCACGATGGTGACCATCAGCGTCTTGCGGCGGCCGATCCGGTCGCCCATGGCGCCGAAGAACATCCCGCCCAGCGGCCGGGCCACCAAGCCGACGCCGAACGTGGCGAAGGACGCGAGGGCCGCCGCGGTCGCGTTCTCGTTGGCGAAGTACTGGACGTTGAACACCAGCGCCGCGGCGGCGCTGAAGAGGAAGAAGTCGTACCACTCCATGGCGGTGCCGACGAGGGCACCCATGGCGACCTTGGTCGCCTCCTTGTCGGAGATGGTCCGGGTGGCCCCGGCCTCCAGGTTGGTCTGCGGGACCGGTGGGCGCGTGGATGCGCTGTAGTCGTTCATGGGTGCCTCCGCACTCGGGCCTTACTCAAGGCGTGTGCCCGCCGGGGATCGGCCCGCGGGTTGGAACTCGTACCAGCATGCCAAAGTGAGGCGCGTCACGCGCCCACGCATTCTGACGCGTTTCGCTATCTATCTTGTGCAAAAGCACATATTCTTGGTGTGTGAGCCAACTATTCACGTCACAGATTGTGGGATCGGCACCGGGCGACGACGCGGCGCGCTGGCACCGCCTGCTCGAGGGCCTCGACGTCGACCGGCTGACGGACACCTTCCTCGGGCGGGTGCTGCTGATCGAGGACTATGGGAAGTCCCCCCTCCCGGCCTCGGAGATCCGCCGCACCGGGGCCGCCTCCTTCGCCGCCCTCATCGACAGCCTGCGGCACGACGCCGACGCGGGCAGCATGGAACAGGCCCGGCTGGCCCAGGCGACGGACGTGGGGGTCTCCCGGGCGCGCGCCGGAATCCCGATCGAGTCGCTGATGACCGCCATCCGGCTGGACTTCTCCATCCTCTGGGAGGAGCTCACCGCGCTGGCCGAGGACACCGACGCCGCCCTGCTGGTCCGGCACACCGAAAGCATGTGGCGGGTCGTCGACTCCTACGCGAGCCAGACCCAGGCCGCCTACGTCGCGGAGCGCCAGCGCATGCTTTCCGAGGCCTCGTCCATCCGGCAGGGGCACGTGGCCGCCATCTTCGGCCAGGATCCGCCGGGTCCCGCGATGCTGGAACGCATCGCCGCGGAGATCGGCGTCGCGCAGGACGCGCCGCTGGGGGTGGCGGTGGCGCTGGGCGAGGAGGCGGCCGCCCTGCGGGTCGCCGTGGCCGTGGCCGCACGGCGCGGCAACGAGATGTTCACGCACCCGTTGGCGGACGGGCTGATCGCCTTCTGGCCAGCCGACGAGCGGCCGGGTTCGGCAGGACTGGAGGCCGCCGAGCGGATCCGCGGGCTTCGCTGCGGCCTCGTGGAGAACTCGCCCGGGCTCGCGTCCCTGGCCGCGGCCGCGCGGTTCGCCCGCGAGCTCGCGGGGCTGGTCGAGGACGGCGACGAGTGCGCACTGACGCTCCAGCAGTCCTGGACCCGGATCGCCCGGCTGCGCCTCGCCGAGGCGGGGATGCCGGTGGCGGCCGACGTCGAGGCCGCGCTCGCGGCGTGCGGTCCCGTCGCGCGGGAGCGCCTCGCGGAGGCGGCGCGGGCCTACCTGGCCACCGGGAGCGTCGCCGAATCCGCGGTGCTGCTGTTCTGCCACCGCAACACCCTGATGAACCGGCTGCGCCGCTTCGCCGAGCTCACGGGGATCGACGTGACCGTCCCGCGGCAGGCCGCGCGCCTCGTCGTCGCCTGGTCCTGAGTCACCCCCGTCCGACCGGAGGCCTTGCGCGGCGCCCCCGCCGCTGTGGTGGGATGAGGACATGAGACTCGCCACGATCCGCCGCCATGCCTCCAGCCCCGCCGAAACCGCGACGTTCGCCGCCGTCGTCCGCGACGGAGGCGCCGCCGAACTGACCGGCTTCTCCGACGTCGGCGCGTTCCTCGCCGCGCCCGAGGACGCGCGCGCGGCCGCGCTGGACGCCGCGGCCGCCCCGGGTTCCGGCCGGCACGATGCGGCCTCCGCCGACTTCGCGACGCTGGTGCCGAACCCCTCGAAGGTCTTCTGCATCGGGCTCAACTACCGCAACCACATCGCCGAGACCGGCAACGACGTGCCCCGCTTCCCGACGGTGTTCACCAAGTTCGCACAGTCCCTGACCGGGGCGCTCGACGAGATCGAGGTCCCGGCGGAGGACCACCGCATCGACTGGGAGGGCGAGCTGGCCATCGTGGTCGGTGCGCCCGGGCGGCGCATCGCCGAAGAGGACGCGCACCGGCACATCGCCGGCTACGCCGTGTCCAACGACGTCTCGATGCGCGGATGGCAGAGCCGCACCACCGAATGGACGCAGGGCAAGTGCTGGGAGGCCGCGTCGCCGGTGGGTCCCTACCTGGTGACCCCGGACGAGTTCACCGAGGGCGCCCGGATCACCACCCGGGTGAACGGCGAGGTGGTCCAGGAGGACTCGACCGCCGATCTGGTCTTCCCGCCCGCGGCGCTGGTCGCCTACCTCTCCACCATGGTCACGCTGCTGCCCGGGGACCTGATCCTGACCGGGACTCCGGCCGGCGTGGCGCTCGGCCGGCGGGACGCCGAGGGGCGGCGCCCCTGGCTCGGCCGCGGGGACGTGCTGGAGACGGAGATCGAGGGGCTGGGAACGCAGCGGAACGTCTTCGTCTGACCCGGAGTCCGGCCGGGGCCGGCACCGTCCCGCGCTACGCCAGGGCCTTCTCCTTGAGGCGCGTGTATTCCTCGTCGGTGATGGCCCCAGCGTCGAGGAGCTCGCGCGCCTTGACGATCTCCGCACTCAGGCTCGTCCCGGCCAGGGACCGGATGTACGTGGCCTGCGCGTAGCGGCGGGCACTGGCGTCGCGGTGGTGCCGCGCGGCCATGCCCTCGCCGCGCGCGACGACATAGACCAGCAACGAGACGAGCGGCAGGAACACCAGACAAACCAGCCAGATCGCCTTGAACCAACCGCTGAGCCCCGTGTCCCGGAACAGGTCCACGACCACCGCGAAAAACGCGCCCAGAAACGCGACGAACACGAAAACCCAGAACAGGGACCAGAAGAAGTCCCACAGGTTGTCCCAGATGCCCATTGTCGCTCCTTTGCCCTGCGCCCCGCGACACGGGGCACCTCGTTGCGAACGGAAGGCCCGACGCAATCCCGTGCCCGCAGTATGCGACCGCGCGACCGCGCCGCGCCTCACCCGTGCGAGGTGAATCGCGGCCGTGACACCGGACGGTGCCGCCCGCCGCATCGCGGCGCCCCGTCCGGGGCACGTGCCCCCGCCCGATGCTCCCCAGGGTGCCGCCCAAGCTCGGGACTGGAGTTTAATGGAGACAACCGGAGTCCGGCGGCATCTCGACCCGCACCGCCGGCATGCATCGCAGGAGAAACGACCCACCATGAGCCAGACCCTCGCCCCGGCATCCGACAGTTCGGTCGCGGCGGCCCTGCAGGACCTCGTCCTCGCCAGCGCCGACGTCGACGGCTTCCTGCACCAGCTCGCCGCCCACGCCGCCGAGACCCTCTCCACCGGCCCCGCGACCGTGCACTGCGGCGCCACGCTGCTGCGGGACAAGAAGATGGCCACGGTCGCCAGCAGCGACCGCCACGCGCTCGAACTGGACGAGCTCCAATACGACCACGGCGACGGCCCCTGCCTCAGCGCCGCCCGCACCGGCACCCTGGTCTCCGTGCCCGACGTGCGCCTCGAGCGGCGCTGGCGCCCCTACCTCGACGCCATCGCCCCGCACGGCATCGGATCCATCCTCGGCGTGCCGCTGGACCTCGGCGACCACGCGTCCGGGGCCCTGAACTTCTACGCCACCGCCCCGCACGCCCTCGGGGAGCAGACCCTCGCCGACGCCCAGGGCTACGCCCGGCAAGCCGCCGCGTCGCTGCTCCTGGCCGTGCGGATCGGCCAGCTCGCCGACAGCCGGGACCACCTCAAGACCGCCCTGGCCTCGCGCACCCCGATCGACCTGGCCACCGGCATCCTCATGGCCCAGAACCGGTGCGGCCAGAAGGAGGCGTTCGAGATGCTCCGCGCGGCGTCCTCCCACCGCAACACCAAAATCCGGGACCTCGCCGAGCACATCGTCCGGTCCGTCGGCGGCGAACCGTCCGAGGCGTACTTCAAGGACTAACGGCACGGGACACCTCCGCCACAACGGTTCCGCGTCCAAGCGCCGCCTTCCGCGAGCGCCCCGGCCCGCGGCCCTTTTTCTTGACCCCGCCGATGCGCCGTGCCTATCCTGCACTCAGCCGGTTCTGCCAGTAGCCGACGCACCAGTAGGCCACGCCTTTAACGCCGGCCCGCCGAACGGAAGGCAGACTCCGTGATAGCTCCCTCCCCCGCGCCGCAACGCCTCACGCGCGCGGCCGCCCGTCCCTCCGCCACCGCCGACGCGATCGACGATCCGTAGCTCCGCCCCAAATACGGAGCAGGACACGACGACCGGCCAGAAGCAAGGAGCGGAAGATATGGGCGATCAGGACCTCCTCGACCACCTCGAGGATCTGATCAGCGAAGAGAAGTGGCTGCGCCAGCAGGCGATCGAGCGGGCCTTCGGCGCGGAGACGACGCCGGAGGACGACGACGGCGCCCGGCGTCTCGGGGAGGTCTCCGCGCAGCTCGACCGCTGCCTGGAAACGCTACTGCGGCGTGCGACATCCCCGGACGCCGGGGCCGGCGCACATGCGGCGGAAGCGCCCCGTCCCGGGGCCCTCGCGGGCCTCGAGCCGTTGGAAGCCCGGGCCTGAGGGACCCCGCGGCGCCGGGGGCCCTTCAGGCCCGGGGCCCGTCGCGCTAGCCCTGGCGTCGCGCGACGGCCGCGCGCAGGGAAGCCAGACCCTTCTCGAAGTCCCGGCCGATCATCTTGTCCATGTTCATGAACAGCGCGAAGACCCTGCCGATGCCCTTGTTCTCCCCGGTCATGGTCCACGTCACCTCGGTCCAGCTGCCGGAGGGGGCGAAGGTGAAGACGGTCGGGCTGACCGATTTGAACGGCTTCGTGAACTCGAGTCGGATGCGGATGGTGATCGGCTCGTCCGACTCGACGATCTCCATCGTCCCCGCCCCGGCCTTCCGGTTGCCGCTCCACGCGTACCTCGCGCCGACGCCGGACTCGCTGCCGGAGTAGTCGCGGTCCATCGCCGGGTCCATGCCCTCCCACGGCGACCATTCGGTCCAGTTGCGGAAGCTGTTCACCAGCGGGAAAACCTCGCTGGCCTCGGCGGGGATGATGGCTTTTCGGGTGACTTCGTAGGTCGACATGACCACATCCTAGGTCCCGGAGGGGACGTCCGGAACGGTGCCGCCCGGTGCCCGGGCCGGGACCGGCCGGCTATTCGCTTTCCACGGCGCTGCGGGCATGGGGCGTGCCGACGGGTTTAGATTCGGACGAGCCGCGCTGCCGCAGTTAAATGGGCAGAACGACCATGCTGCCGACCGCCAACAGTTCGGACTGCCAGTTCTGCAGGGTGCGGTTCCAGAACTCCGCCCCCAGCACGTAGGCGCCCCAGCCGATCGCGTCCCGGCCGTGGCTCGACTGCTCGTGGTTGAACACGACGAGTCCGGCGAGGGACTGCGCCCACCAGGAAAGGAGGAAGACCGAGCCCATGACCAGCAGCAGCGAGTTCAAGTAGACGGTCCGGCGCCACCCGGCGGCCTTGGCCCACGCCGGGCTGTCGGGACGCGCGTGCGGGCCCACCAGCTGATCGGCGTCGTTCCCCACCCCCTCGTCTCCCGGCTTCTTGGACTCCGGCGATCCCCGCTGAACCAGCCAGATGGTCGCCAGGATGAACAGCGAAAACCGCAGGTACTCGGACTGCCAGTTCTCCGCGACGTCGACGACCACAGCGAGAAAACGAGCTTCATGGAGCCCAAGAAAACGCCGCGCGCAGCGGTTCCGGGAGCCGCTGGCGGGACGGCCATTCATCGCTCGAACCCGACCGCGCGCACAGTGAGGTCGCGCACGGCCCGGGGACCACGGGAGCCCTCCCCGGCCCTGGCCGCGGCCTCGGACCAAGAAACATGACGACGGCGTTCCCGCAGTCCCGTCCCGCGCCGTGCGTTCGCGTCGGTGCGTGGCGAGCGTCACAAACACCTTTGTCGGCTCGGCGTTTCGTCCATGAAGCATGCGTTGCGCGTCCCGGCGCCGTATCCCGTGGCCCCTGCCGTCGGGAAAATCGGGGACGGCCCAGGGCTGGCGCGCGGGGCCCTGCGCGTGCTTACCTTGCGATCAACGGCGCTCGAGTGACTCAGGTTGTTGGAGCGGTCCGTGATCCGTGGGGGGATTGTATCGAACGAACGGGGACACCGTGATTGAGTTGCAGAAGTTTGAGGATGCGCACTATCTGACCGTGGCCGAGGTCGCGGCCGCCATGCGCGTCTCGAGGATGACGGTCTATCGGCTCGTCCACGCGGGCGAGCTGCCGGCGGTGCGTTTCGGCAGGTCCTACCGGGTGCCCGAACGGGCCGTGGAGGAGTACCTCATCGCCGAGGAGCACGCCGCCGGGCCCGTCCACGGACGCATGGCGATCTGACCCCGACGCCGAGGGGCCCCCACGGTGGCCCGCCACGGTGGCCCGCCACGGTGGCCCGCCACGGCGGGCGCCCCGGTCCGGCCCGCCGGTGCGCGTCCGGGGGTGGAACGCGGTCTAGGGTGACGCGGCGATGCCGAGCGAGAACGCGGACTCGAAGCGCGGAGCGCCGGGATGGTAGAACTCCTCCAACTCGACGACATCGAACCCCGCCGCCGCAAGCATCCCCGCCACCGGGCGGGTCAGGTGGCATCCGCCGGCGAGCAGGCGCTGGGCGGGCTCGAGCCGGCGCTGCAGCCGGCGCACGGACTCGTCCGGCGCCAGTCCGTGCTCCACGAACCGGAGGAACCCGCCGGGCTTGAGGACGCGGCGCAGTTCGGAGAGCGCCGCCTGCGGGTCCGGGATGGTGCACAGGGTCCACGTCGAGAGCGCCTGGTCGAACGTGTCGTCGCCGAACGGCAGGCGCTGGCCATCGAGTCCCGTGCGCCGCACCGCCACGCCGGCGGCGGCCAGGCGCGTTCCCGCGAGCCGCCAGGCCGCGTCGACGGGTTCGACGGCGTCGACGCGGGTCACCCCGCCGGGGTAGAAGGGCACGTTGCGGCCCGAGCCGAAACCGATCTCGACGACGTCTCCGCTCAGGCCGGCGCAGACCCGAGCGCGCAACGGGGCCACCGCCGCCGAGCCGCACGCCGCGTCCACGAGCCGCGGCAAGACGTGTTCCCGGTAGATCCCCATGGCTTCCTCCCACCCCAGTGTCCACCGGCCCGCTCGGTGCGGCAACGCCGGCTCGTCCCGGCGCTTTCATGCCGAACGGGCGGTCTCGTAGGCTGGGCCCATGGACTTCACCACATGCGACCTCTACGACGCCGACGAGTCACTGCAGTCCGTGTCGCTGCAGCTGGCGAACTTCGGCGGGCGGCCCCGCTTTGCCGGCACCGTGCGGACCGTCCGGTGCCACCGGGACAACGGGCTGGTGAAGTCCGTCCTGAACTCCCCGGGCGACGGCGCGGTGCTGGTGGTCGACGGCGGCGGATCGTTGGAGTCGGCGCTCATGGGCGATCTCATAGCCGCGGCCGCCGTCGCGAACGGGTGGGCCGGCGTCGTCATCCACGGCGCCATCCGCGACCGCGTGGCGATCGCCGGGTTGGAACTGGGCGTCAAGGCGCTGGGCTCGAACCCACGGAAGTCGGCGAAGGACTCCGTCGGCGCAGTGGACGTGGCCGTGGAGTTCGGCGGCGTGGTCTTCCGCCCGGGCGCATCGCTGTGGAGCGACGAGGACGGCATCCTGGTGACGGCGTAGTACGCACCGGCACCCGCTGGTCACCGCCGGGCCGCCACTCGCGGACGGGTCCGACGCCGGTCCCGGGCACGTCACATAGGCCGGCGGACAAACCCGTTACCCCCAGCATCTTGCGACTTCGGCGCGGCCCCCCTAGGTTCGTGTGAGGGGACATGCGACGCTGCGACGCACCCTGATGGCTGATCGCAGTTTTGGAAAGATCAAAGGAAGCATCATGGCAACAGGTACCGTCAAGTGGTTCAACGCCGAAAAGGGATTCGGCTTCATTGAACCGGACGATGGATCAGCGGACGTCTTCGCCCACTTCTCCGCAATCGCGAGTAGCGGCTACAGGTCCCTGGACGAGAACCAGAAGGTCGAATACGAAGTCGTGCAGGGCCCGAAGGGTCTGCAGGCGGAGAACATCCGACCGCTCTAACCACCGTGCGCGTCCCTGAAGCCCCGGGCGGTATCCCCGCCAGTTTCTGAAGGAATACCGCCGCGCCATCGTGAATGCTGGTCGTCCGCCTCCCACCCGTGGGCGGCGGACACAGCACCGGAAAGCCCCCGAGGCCTCGCGCCCCGGGGGCTTTTCGGCGCCCGGCCGCCGCTAGACGGCCGTCTTCGGCGCCTGGCCCTCGTCGCCGAAATGCTCCACCGCTCGGCGTTCGCGGAGCCGGTCCAACCGGTTCATGACCGGCGCGGTCGTCGCGCCGTGCAGCACGATCGAGACGGCCACGACCAGTCCGACAATTGCCCAGAGCTCGGTCGTCTTCGCCCCGAACTCCCCCTGGGCCAGGGCGTAGGACAGGTAGTAGAGCGAGCCGATGCCCCGGATGCCGAAGAAGGAGATCGCGATACGCTCGCGCGGCCCCGTCTTGCCGCCCATCAGTGCGACCCAGCCGGCGAAGGGCCTGATCAGGAGCACGAAGGCGAGCGCCACGAGGAGCTCCGGCCAGCCGATGCCTTCCAGCAGGCCGCGCGCGATCGCTCCCCCGAGCAGCACCAGGATGATCACCGTCATGAGCCGCTCCAGCTGCTCCACGTAGCTGTGCAACACCCTGTGGTAGCCGTGCGTGTGCTCGGCGGAGCGGATCGTCACGGCGCAGACGAACACGGCCACGAAGCCGTAGCCCTCGATCATCTCGGTCACCCCGTAGGCCAGGAAGGTGGCGGCGAGCGCCACGAACCCCTCGGAGTGCTCCGCCAGCCGGATGTCCTTGAACCGGGGCGAGAAGAACACGGCGGCCAGGAGCCTGCCGATCCCGAAGCCCGCGAGCAGGCCGACGCCGATCCGCCACAGGACGTCGACCGCGAACCACTCGGGGAACCACGCGGCGGGCGAGGCACCGACGGTGCTGATGAGGATGGCCAGGTAGACGAAGGGGAAGGCCAGCCCGTCGTTCAAACCGGCCTCGGAGGTCAGTCCGAACCGGACCTCGTCCTCGCGCTCCGCCTCCTCTTCCCGGTCGGCCGGCTCGCCGACCTGCACCTCCGAGGCCAGCACCGGATCGGTGGGGGCCAGCGCGGCGGCGACGAGCAGCGCGGAGGCCAGCCCCAGCCCCAGGAACCAATACCCCAGCAGCGTCAGACCCAGGATGCACACGGGCATGGCGATGCCGAGCATCCGCCACGTGGTGGACCAGCGGCGCCAGCCGACGCGCCGGTCGAGCGCCAGACCGGCACCCATAAGGGAGATGATGACACACACCTCGGTGAGGTGCGTGGTGAACTCGTTGTACTCCACGGGATCGGGGTCCGGGAGGCCCGGCAACAAGGCGAACGCGAGAGCGCCGGCGCCCAGGAAGACCATCGGCATCGAGATCGGGGCCTTGCGCAGGAGCCGGGGCAGCATGGCGGCCGCGAAGACCGCCGCCCCCGCCGCGGCGTAGACGATGCTGGGGGCTTCGAACATCGGGGCCTTCCGTCGCCGAACGACAGCCCGCGGATGCCGGCTGCCTCGCTGTACTGTGCGCCCAGCGGGGGCGTCTCCGCAAGCCCCCGTCCGAATTCGCCGGACGGTTACCGCCCGGATTCACCGGCCGGGGCGCGGGGTTCTGCTGCCGAGACGTTCAGCCTTCAAGGCGCGGAGGAGCCGAGGCTTCCAAGCGCGGAGGCGTTCCAGGAGTGGAGGTTTTACAGGCGTTGAGGCGTTTAGGCGTTCCAGAGCCCGTAGGAGTCCGCGAGGTCCGCGATCTTCTGCGCGCGGGCCAGTCGCGGCAGGTAGGAGCCGTCGCCGATGGACGCGCCGGCGGCGTGCGCCTCCAGCATCTCGTGCGCCCAGCTGAGCTCGTCGGTGCTCGGCGAGAGCCCGCGGTTGACGTCCTCGACCTGCGCGACGGACAGGCACAGCTTGCCGGTCATGCCCATCGACGCCGTCGTCTGGCACGCGGCGTGCACCTCGTCGGGGGCCGCCGCGGGCGCCGCGGGACCGTCGATGGCCCCGGGCAGCTTGCCCACGCGCGAGGCCACCACCAGCTTGCCGCGGGCGTAGGCCAGCGCGAGCGGGTCCTCGGAGACTCCGGTGTCCTTGCGGAAGTCGTTGGTGCCGAACGCCAGGCGGAAGGTGCCCGGCGCGGAGGCGATGGCGGTGGCGTTCTCGATGCCGACCGCGGACTCGATGAGCGCCAGTACCGGAGTGCCGGCCTGGAGTCGCATGGCCGTGTAGGTCACCTGCTCCGGCTTCTCCGTCATGGCCAGCATGACCCCGCGCAGCCCCTTGGTCCGCGACAGCGCGGCGAGGTCCTCGGCCCAGAACTCCGTCTCGATCCCGTTGACGCGCACCCAGGCGGTCATTCCGGAGTTGAGCGCCTCGACGACGGCGTCCCGCGCCGCCGCCTTCGCGCCGTCCGGGACCGCGGCCTCCATGTCGAAGATGACCGAGTCCGCCTCCGAGGCCAGCGCCGCCGCGTACGTCTCCGGTTTGGCGGCGTTCACCAGAAGCCAGGAGCGGGACAGTTTCGCGGGCAGAGATGCCGCGCGTCGGTTGCGAAGGGCCATGCCTCCAGCCTACTCACTCCGTCCCGAGGCGTTCCACCACGGGACCTGAAATCCCGGTCTGACCTGCGAATTAACACTCACCGCGTGCCGAACGGCACACGGAGGGGCATGATGGGCGCATGTGGTTCGGATGGATCGAGTTCGATGTCCTGCTCGGCGACGTGCATTCGCTGAAGGAGAAGCGCGCGGCGGTGCGCCCGATCCTCGCCGAGGTGCGCCGACGCTTCGACGTCTCCGCCGCCGAGACGGGGCACCACGACCTCCACCGCCGGGCCGGTCTCGCGGCGGGCCTCGTGGCCGCCGACCGCGCCCACGTGGTGGAGGTGCTCGACGCCGTCGAGCGCCTGGTCGCCTACCGCCCGGAGGTCGAGCTCGTGGCGGCCCGGCGCCGCGTCTACTCCTCCGAGGACGAATAGGCGCGGCGCCTGGCGGACGGGCGGACGGGCGGACGGGCGGACGGGTCAGGCTCCCCCGCGGATCAGGTCCGCGCACCGCTCGCCGATCATCATGGTGGTGATGTTGGGGTTCACGGTCACCAGCTCCGGCATCACGGAGGCATCGGCGACGCGCAGGCCGGTGACGCCCTTGACGCGCAGCTCGGGGTCCAGCGGGGCGTCCGCGTCCGTGGCCGCGCCCATCTTCACCGTGCCAGCCGGGTGGTAGACGGTGTTGTGCGTCTTGCGGATGTAGTCGCGGATCTCTTCGTCGGTCCGCACGTCCGACCCCGGGTACAGCTCCCGGCCCGCCCACTCGGCCATCGCCGGCTGCGCGACGATCTCGCGGGCCTTGCGGATCCCGGCGACCATGACGCGCATGTCGTGGCCCTCGGGGTCCGTGAAGTAGCGCGGGTCCACCCTCGGCTTGTCCCGGTAGTCGCGGCTGCGCAGCCGGACCGTGCCGCGGGACCGCGCGTGCGTGACGTTGGGCGTCAGGCAGAAGCCGTTCTCCGTGGTCGGGTAGCCCTGGCGGAGGGTGTGCATGTCGAACGGCACCGTGCCGTAGTGCATCATCAGGTCCGGGCGGTCCAGCCCCTCCCGCGTGGGTGCGAAGACGCCGATCTCCCACCACTGGGTGGACTGCTCCGCCATGGGCTTCTTCGCCTCCCACTGGATGACGCCCTCGGGGTGGTCCTGCAGGTTCTCGCCAACGCCCGGCGAGTCGACCAGCACGTCGATGCCGTGCTCGGCGAGATGCCCGGCGGGACCGATGCCCGAGAGCATGAGCAGCTTCGGCGAGTCGATCGCCCCCGCGGACAGGACCACCTCGCGGCGCGCGGTCAACGTGTGCGTGTGGCCGAACGAGGAGTCCACCACGTCGACCCCAGTGCAGCGCCGGTCGTCGTCGAAGTTCAGCTCGCGGGCGCGCAGCCCGGTGAGCAGGGTGAAGTTCGGCCGGTCCATGATGGGGTGGATGTAGGACACGGAGCTGGAGGCCCGGGTGCCGTCGGCGCGGCGGTTGATCTGGAAGAAGTTCGCGCCGTTGACCACCGTGCTGCCGTCGTTGAACCGCGCGCGCGGGATGCCGGCCTGCTCGCAGGCGTCCAGCATGGCCACGCCGGACGGATCCGCCGGGGGGATGTTCATCAGGTGTACGGGACCGGAGTCGCCGTGGTGGGGCGCGTCCGGGCCGGCGTCCTCGTTGGTCTCGAGCCGCCGGAACAGCGGGTAGACGGCGTCGGCGTTCCAGCCGGCCGCCCCGTGGACGGACTCCCACTCGTCCAGGTCCTCGCGCGGGGCCCAGAAGGCGATGCAGGAGTTGTGGCTGGAGCACCCGCCCATGACCTTGGCGCGCGCGTGGCGCATGAACGAGTTGCCGTTCTCCTGCGGCTCGATCGGGTAGTCCCAGTCGTAGCCGGACTCCAGGAGCTCCATCCAGCGGTTCAGCTGCAGGATCTCCGGCAGGTCGCGGTCGTCCGGGCCGGCCTCGACGAGGCCCACGGTCACGGCCGGGTCCTCGCTGAGCCGGGCCGCCACGGCGGCCCCCGCGGAGCCGCCCCCGACGACGAGGTAGTCGAAGTCGCGCTCGGTCGGCGCTGCGTTCTGCGTCATGGCGTCACTTTCCCTTTCCGTGGTCCGCAAACCACCCGGTGACCTGCGGCGCGGTGTTCTGGTAGATGTGCTTGGCCTCCTGGTATTCGGCGAGGCCGCTGGGCCCGAGCTCGCGCCCGACGCCGGACTGGCCGAAGCCGCCCCACTCGGCCTGCGGGAGGTACGGGTGGAAGTCGTTGATCCAGATCGTGCCGTGGCGCAGCCTGCCGGCCACGCGCTGGGCCCGGCCCGCGTCCTGGGTCCAGACCGCTCCGGCGAGCCCGTAGTGGGTGTCGTTGGCGGTGGCCACCGCCTCGTCCTCGTCCCCGAACGTCTCGACGGTGACGACGGGCCCGAACGCCTCGTCGACGACCACGCTCATGCCGCGCTCCACACGGTCCAGGACGGTCGGCAGGTAGTACTGCCCGGCCTCCAGGTCACCGTCGCCGGACCGCCCGCCGCAGCGCAGCCGCGCTCCCTCGGCGACGCCGGCGCGCACGTACGCGTCGACCTTCTCCCGGTGCGCGGCGGAGATCAGCGGCCCGGTCTCGGCGCCGTCGTCGAAGGGGCCGCCCAGGCGGATGCCCTCGGCGCGGCGGACCAGCTCGTCCACGAAGCGCTCGGCGATGGACCGCTCCACGATCAGCCGGGCGCCGGCGGAGCAGACCTGGCCGGAGTGCACGAAGGCCGCGTTGAGCGCGTTGTCGACGGCGGCGTCGAAGTCGGCGTCGGCGAACACCACGTTGGGGTTCTTGCCGCCGAGCTCGAGCGCGACCTTCTTCACGGTCGCGGAGGCGGCGGCGGCGATCCGCTTGCCGGTCTCGAGGCCGCCGGTGAAGGAGACCATGTCCACGTCCGGGTGCTCGGACAGCGGCGCGCCGGCCGCGGCTCCGGCGCCCGTGACCAGGTTCGCGACCCCGGCCGGAAGGCCGAGCTCCTCGAAGACGTCCATCATGAGCATCGCGGTCGAGGGCGTCAGCTCGGAAGGCTTGAGCACGAACGTGCAGCCCGCGGCGAGCGCGGGGGCCATCTTCCACGCCGCCTGCAGCAGCGGGTAGTTCCACGGAGTGATCATGCCGCACACGCCGACGGGCTCGTGGACGACGCGGCTGACGACGGCGTTGTCACCGGCGTCGACCACGCGTCCGGCCTCCTGGCCGGCCAGGCGGCCGAAGTACTCGAAGCACGCCGCGATGTCGTCCATGTCGATCCGGCTCTCCACGATGCGCTTGCCGGTGTCCAGCGACTCGGCGCGCGCGAACTCCTCGCGGCGCTCGCGCAGCCGCGCCGCCGTGCGGAGCAGGAGGTCCCCGCGGCGCGGCGCCGGCACCGAGGGCCACACCCCGGAGTCGAACGCGGCGCGAGCGGCGGCGATGGCACGCTCGGTGTCCTCGCGGCCGGCCTCCGAGACCGTGGCGACGACGGCGCCGTCGGCCGGACAGACGATCTCCCGGGTGTCTCCGGAGCGGGCGGCGACCCAGGCCCCGTCGATGTACAGGGACGTGGCGGCGGCGGTGGCCGGTGCGGTGGTCATGGTGTCTCCTTCTCGGCGGTGATCGGTGCGGTGCTGGCGGGGGAGCCGGCCGGGGCGAGGGTCTCCTCGCCGACGGTCTCGTAGTCGGACTCCCACTCCGCCTTGGGGACGACGCTCTCGGCGACCGTGCTGGAAGCCAGCTTCTCCCGGTTCTGGTGCAGGAACTCGAGGTGGACCTCGTAGTGGTCCAGCACGTCGGCGATGACCTGTTCGCGGGAATACCCGGAGAGGTCGTAGCCGTGGCTTCCCTCGAGCGAGAAGACCTCCAGGCGGTAGTACTTCTCGCCCGTTCCGGAGGACTTGGCGTAGGACGGGACGTCGTGCTGGACGGGGTAGACCTGGTACTTGAACACCCGCTCCTCGCCGAGCTCGACGTAGAGGTCCACCGTGTCGATGCCCACGGGCTCCACGACCCCCTCCTCGAGGCGCGCGTCGACACCCTGCTTCACGAGCTCCTCGCGCACCTCCTCCAGCGCGGGGCGCACGACCTCCTCGACGAAGCGCTGCGCCTGGCGGCGGCCGGGGTAGCTCATCGCGCGGGCCAGGCGGTGCCGCCAGCCGCGGCGCGGATCCTGGGCGGCGGAGTCGGCGCGGGACGAGAGCACCCCGGGCAGCCCGGCGCGGAAGCTGGCGGCGAGCGCCGTCTCCAGCCGCAGGGCCTTGTAGAGGCCCAGCATGATGAACAGCAGGACCACGGAGAACGGCAGGCCCATGATCACGGTCGCGCTCTGCAGGGTCGGCACGCCGCCGACCAGCAGCATGGCCAACGTGAGCAGCCCGGTGGTCATGGCCCAGAAGATCCGCAGCCACTTGGGGCCGTCGGCGTCGGCGTCCTTGAGGTGGGAGGTGAAGTTGCTCATCACCAGGGCGCCGGAGTCGGCGCTGGTCACGTAGAAGAGCAGCCCGGTGAAGGTGGCCACGGCGGCGCTGAGCGGTGCCGCCGGGTACTGCTCGAGCAGCCCGTAGAACGCCCGCTCCGGGGTGCTCATGGCCATCTCTCCGAACGCGGCGTTGCCGTTCATGACCAGGTCCAGCGCGCTGTTGCCGAAGATGGAGATCCACAGCAGGATGAACGCGAACGGGACCACCAGGACGCCCGTGACGAACTCGCGGATGGTGCGCCCGCGGGAGATGCGGGCGAGGAAGAGGCCGACGAACGGGGCCCAGGCGATCCACCACGCCCAGAAGAACAGGGTCCAGGAGTTCAGCCAGGCGTCCGGTCGGTCGTAGGCGAACGTGTCCAGCGCCATCCCGGGGAACCGGGAGAGCGTGTCGCCGATGTTCTGGATGATCGCGTCGAAGAGGAAGGTGGTCTTCCCGGCCAGCAGGACGAAGAGCATGAGCGCGACGGCCAGCACCACGTTCAGCTCGGAGAGCCGGCGGATGCCCTTCTCCACGCCGCTGACGACGGACACCGTGGCCATCGCCACCGCCACGGCGATCAGCGCGATCTGGACGGCCGTCGTCTCCGGGACGCCGAACATGAAGTTCAGCCCGTAGTTCAGCTGCGCGACGCCGATGCCCAGGCTCGTGGCGATGCCGAAGATGGTGCCGAGCATCGCGGCGATGTCGACGGTGTCGCCGATCCGGCCGTGGATGCGCTTGCCCAGAATCGGGTACAGCGCGGAGCGGATGCTCAGCGGGAGGTTGTGCCGGTAGGCGAAGTAGCCCAGGGCCAGGCCCATGAGGGCGTACAGGCCCCAGCCGAGGATCCCGTAGTGGAACAGCGTCCAGACCATGGCCTGCCGCGCGGCGGCGACGTCGCCGCCCTCGCCCGTCGGGGGCTCGAGGAACTGCGTGACCGGCTCGGCGACCGAAAAGAACATCAGGTCGATCCCGATGCCGGCGGCGAACAGCATGGCGGTCCAGGTGAACAGGTTGAACGCGGGCCGCGAGTGGTCCGGGCCCAGCCGGGTCTTGCCGACCTTGCTGACGGCCACGCCGATGACGAAGGCGAGCACCAGGACCACGATCAGCGAGTAGTACCAGCCGAAGGTGGAGCCGACCCAGGTCACCACGGTGCCGATCACGGCGTCCGCGGACCCGCGGTCGAGGATGGCCCACAGGGCGATGGCGAGGATGCCGGTCGCGGAGCCGAAGAAGACGGTCTTGTTGACGCGCGAGCGTTCCTGCGTGCCGGGCGGCGCGGTCTGGGTGTCGGCGGGGTTCATGTTCGTCCTTGCATCGAGGCTGGAATCGTACAGAGCGGAGGGTCCGCCCCTTCACGCCGGTGGCCGCGGACCAGTTGGCAACGCTAACAAAGCACCGCGCCGGTACCCACCGCGCCCCGATCGCCGTATACCACACCATAGGGCGTGACCAACGCCACGGCCGTGTGTGGCCGGCCTCTCACGCGAAGCCGGCCACCGCCGTCGTGCATTCGCCGGGCCGCCGGGCGTCAGTGCCGCGAGGCCTCGCCGACCGCGCGCGCCACGGCGTCCGCGACGCGCGGGTCCAGCGGCGACGGGACGATGTAGTCGGCGCTGAGCTTGTCCTCGGCCAGCGCCGCGATCGCCCGCGCGGCGGCGATCTTCATCTCCGGGGTGATGCGCCGGGCGCCGGCGTCCAGCGCGCCGCGGAAGATGCCCGGGAAGGCCAGGACGTTGTTGATCTGGTTCGGGAAGTCGGAGCGCCCGGTCGCGACGACCGCGGCGTGGCGGGCGGCGACGTCGGGCATGACCTCCGGGTCCGGGTTGGACAGCGCGAAGATGATCGCGTCGTCGTTCATGCCCGCGAGGTCCTCCTCGGCGACCTTCGAGGAGGAGACGCCCACCAGCACGTCCGCGCCCTCGAGCGCCTGGCGGATGCCGCCGATGACGTTGTCCCGGTTGGTCTTGGCCGCGTACCGGGCCTTGATGGCGTTCAGGTCGTCGCGCTCGCGGTGGATGGTTCCCTTCGAGTCGACCAGCAGCACGTCGCCGGCCCCGGCGTTGACCAGGATCTCCGCGATCGCGATCCCCGCCGCGCCCGCACCGCTGACCACGACGCGCAGGTCGGCCAGCGTCCGGCTCGTGACCTTCGCGGCGTTGGTCAGCGCTGCCAGGACGACGACGGCGGTGCCGTGCTGGTCGTCGTGCATCACCGGGCAGTCCAGCGCCTCGATGAGCCGCTCCTCCAACTCGAAGCAGCGCGGCGCCGCGACGTCCTCGAGGTTGACCGCGCCGAAGCTGGGACGCAGCCGGACGAGGGTCTCGACGATCTCGTCGACGTTGGTCGTGTCCAGCACCAGCGGAATGGAGTTCAGGCCGCCGAAGGTCTTGAACAGGGCCGACTTGCCCTCCATCACGGGCAACGAGGCCGCGGCGCCGATGTTGCCGAGCCCGAGCACCGCGGTGCCGTCGGAGACGACGACGACGAGGCGCGAGGCCCACGTGTGCGTGGCGTGGCGGGACGGGTCCGCCGCGATGGCCCGGGACACCTGGGCGACGCCGGGCGTGTACGCGATGGAGAGGGCGCGCTTGGAATCCAGCGGCATGGTGGACTCGACGGACAGCTTCCCGCCCTCGTGGGCGGCGAAGATCTCGCGGTCGGTGATGGGGGCGGTGGCGGGCTGGGGTCCTGCGGTGGCGGTGGGCATGGGTACTCCTGGGGAGGGGGTCTCTGGTCTGACGGCGGGCCTGGCGCGGGTTCCGCGGGAATCGCCTCCGCCGATGGTGGGGCGACGGGCATTCCTGCCTCGCTCTGCGCGGGCCGGCCAGGGATGGTGGCGCGCGGCTCGTTCGCAGTGGTCAGTACTTTCTTTAGACCTGCGTCCCACGGTAGGCCATGCACGGGCTCCTGAGAAGAAGCCGACCGATCTTTAAGGGCCGCGCGGCCCGCCCGGCGTGCGTGCGCCGGGGGTTTGCGTGGCGCACAATGTGTCCATGACACCGCATCCCGTGGGCCCCGACGAGCTGGGACCCGACCACGTTGACCTCAGCATCTCCGCCCGCGTGCTGGCGGACAAGCTGCCGGCGGGCTTCGTCGTCGGCGCCGCGACCAGTTCCTACCAGGTGGAGGGCGCCGTCCATGCGGACGGGCGCGGACCGAGCGTGTGGGACACCTGGCTGCGGGACCGTTCGGTGACCGTGGACCGGTCCACGGCCGACGACGCGGTGGACCACTACCGCCGCATGCCGCAGGACGTGGCGCTCATGGGGGAGCTGGGCTTGGACGCGTACCGCTTCTCCGTCGCCTGGCCGCGGATTTTTCCGGACGGGGGATCCCGGCCGAACCGGCGCGGGCTGGACTTCTACCACCGGCTCCTGGATGAGCTGGAGCAGCACGGCCTTGCCCCCATGTTGACCGCCTTCCACTGGGACACGCCGCAGCACCTCGAGGACGACGGCGGGTGGATGTCCCGGGACACGGCCCTGCGCTTCGCGGACTACGCGGCGGTGCTGGGCCGGGAGTACGGCGAGCGCGTGCGCTGGTGGTGCACCATCAACGAACCGGCCACGGTGGCCGGCAACGGCTACGGCAGCGAGCTGCACGCCCCGGCGCGGAACGCGGGGGTCGGCGCGTTGCGCGCGGCCCACCACCTGCTCCTGGGGCACGGGCTGTCCGTGCAGGCGCTGCGCGCCGAGGGGGTGCGCGGGGCCATCGGGATGTCCAACGTGCACTCCCCCGCGGAGCCGGCCAATCCGGACAGCGTGCTGGACCGCGCCGCCGCGGAGGTCATCGAGACCGCGACGAACCGCCTCTTCGCGGATCCCGTGCTGCTGGGGACCTATCCGACGGCGGTCCACGCGGCCGCCCGCGTGGCCGGCCTGAAGATCCGCGACGGCGACCTGGAGACCATCAGCCAGCCGCTCGACTTCTACGGCCTGAACTACTACATGCCCACGCTGGTCGCCGCGGGCTCCGGAGACGACGGTCCGCTGCCCGCCTCGCTGGTGCTGCCCTCGGGCGGCGACGCGGAGGGCGGCCGCAGCCCGCTGCACATCGTGGAGTGGCCCGATGTCCGGCGCACCGCCTACGGCTGGCCGGTCGTCCCGGACCACCTGGGCGTGATGCTGGCGCGCATGAGGGACCGCTACCCGGACCTTCCCCCGGTCTACATCACCGAGGGCGGCGCCAGCTTCGACGAGAGCCCGGGGCCGGACCCGGAGACGGGCGTGGTCCAGGTGCACGACACCCGCAGGGCCGAGTACCTCGGCGACCACCTGACCGCGGCGCTGGACGCCGTCGGGCCGGGCGGGCACGCCGAGGGCGTGGACCTGCGCGGCTATTTCGTCTGGACGCTGATGGACAACTGGGAATGGGCGGCCGGCTACCGGCAGACGTTCGGGCTGGTGCACGTGGACCGCGCGACGATGGCCCGCACCCCCAAGGCCTCCTACCACTGGCTGCGGAAGGTCCTGCAGCACCGGCGCCGGCAAGAGACTCCGGCGAAATCCACCGCGGCGGGCGCCGCCACGGCATGATGGGGGCATGCCCTCGGAAACCACCGCGCTGACCCACACCACGCACCACGAGGCCCTCACCCCGGACGACGCCGCGCGGCTGGCGGACGCCCTCGGGGAGTCCCCGGACGCCACCGTGTTCGTGAACGGCACCGCGGTCCGTCTCCCGGAGGCGGCGGCCGGAGCGGTCGCGGACCTGCTCGCGCGCCTGGCGCGCGGCGAGGCGGTGACGCTGAGCACCAGCGAGCGGTTGCTCAACACCTCGCAGGCCGCCCGCCTCGCGGGGGTCTCCAACACGTACATGCGCCGGCTGACCGACGCGGGGACGATCCCCGTCGAATACCGCGGCAGCCACCGCCGCGTCCGACCCCGGGACGTGCAGGCCTGGCTGGATGCGCGCGCCGCGGAGAAGGCCGCCGGCGCGGAGCCCAGCCCGAGCGAATCCGCGACGTAGGCCGGCGAGGCCGACGCCCGCGCGCTGTGGGTCCGCGAAGGCGCGTCTCCGCGGATCCGCGGAGACGCGTGCGCCGCGGATCCGCGGCCTATGCGGCGGAGCCGACGCGTCCTACAGTGTGGTCTGACGCTGCGGAGGCGGCGCCAGCGACCCCAGGAGCGCGACATGACCCCACATCTCCTCCGATCGGCCCCCCTCCTGTGTGTCGCGACCCTGGCGCTCGCCGCCTGCGCGGGCCAGCCCCCGGGCGGCAGCGGTGCGCCCGCGCCGTCGTCGGCACCGGCCGCCTCCGGGGGCACCGGCTCCGCATCCGCCCCCGCGGCACCGCCCGGAACGGGGTCGCGGTCCGGTTCCACGACCGCCGCCCTGCCCTCGACCATGCCGTCCGGCACGACCGGCGCGGCCTCGCCGTCGGGCTCCTCTCGGCGCAGTCCCGCGACCGCCGCGCTGACCGTGTACTACGTGGCGGTCGGCGACGCCGGCGTCTCGGGTCCCGAGATCGGCTGCGGCGACTCCCTGGTGGCGACGCAGACCGAGCCGGTCACGTTCACCCACCAGGTGGAGGCAGCGATCACGCGGCTCCTCGCCGACCGGGACCGGACGCACGGCGAGTCGGGTCTGGTGAACTCGCTGTACCAGTCCACGCTCGACTACGTCTCCTCGTCCGTGGAGGGGGACACGGTGACGGTCGAGCTGACCGGGGAACCCCGCTCGGGCGGGGTCTGCGACGATCCGCGCATCCAGGAACAGCTGCGGCACACGGCCAAGGCCGCGGCGGGCGCGAACGAGGCGGTGATCCTCATCGACGGCGAACCGATCGAGGAGGCCATGAGCCTGAAGTGACCCCGGGAGGCGCTATTCGTATGAAAACAGCCGTTGCCTATCAAGCAACATCCGGGCGCCGGGTTGCTAGGATGTGTCGGTGAGCACACCTACCAACGAGTCCCCCGTGGGCGAGCGGCCCCTCCCGACCAACGAGGCCGAGCTGGCGCTCGCGCGCGCCGCGGCGGCCCACCGCCATGAGAGCCTCTACTCGGAGCGCGCGGCCAACATCAAGCAGTCCGCCGTCCGCGACGTCTTCGAGATCTCGCTGCGTCCAGGGCTCGTCTCGCTCGCGGGAGGCAACCCGTTCCTGCAGTCGCTGCCGCTGGAGAAGATCGGCGGCATGGCCTACCGGATCATCACGGAGGACGGACTGGCGGCCCTGCAATACGGCGGCGGCCAGGGCACGGAGGAGCTCCGCGCCCAGATCTGCGAGGTGATGGCCGAGGAGGGCATCACGGACGCGCGGCCCGAGAACGTCGTGGTCACCACGGGTTCCCAGTCGGCCCAGGACGTCGCTTGCAAGGTCTTCTGCGATCCGGGCGACGTGGTGCTCTGCGAGGACCCGACGTACGTGGGGGCGCTGAACACCTTCGAGGCGCACCAGATCGACGTCGTGCCCGTCGCCATGGACGCGCACGGGCTGGTCCCGGAGGAACTCGAGGCGCGGATCGCCGAGCTGCAGGCCGCCGGGCGGTCCGTCAAGTTCCTCTACACGATCCCCAACTTCAACAACCCGTCGGGCATCTCGCTGGCGCCGGAGCGCCGCCAGCGGATCGTGGACATCTGCCGCGACGCCAACATCCTGGTGCTCGAGGACAACCCGTACGGCCTGCTGAAGTTCGATGGCACCCCGCACCCCACCCTGCGCGCCGGGAACCCGGAGGACGTCCTCTACATGGGGTCCTTCTCGAAGATCCTGGCCCCGGGACTGCGGATCGGCTGGGCGCTGGTCCCGGAGCACCTCCTGCGCCGGTTCTACCTGGCCAGCGAGGCCGTGACGCTCTGCCCGCCGACGTTCAACCAGCTGCTGATCAGCGCCTATCTCGACGAACACGATTGGCGCGGGCAGATCGCCACGTACCGCTCGCTGTACGCCGAGCGCTGCGCCGCGATGCTCGAGTCCCTGGCGGACTTCATGCCGGAGGGCGTGGAATGGACGACGCCGGACGGCGGCTTCTTCGTCTGGGTGACCCTGCCGGAGGGCATCGACACCTATCCCCTGCTGCAGCCGGCGATCGAGGCCGGCGTGGTCTTCATCCCGGGCGCGGCCTTCAGCCCCGGCGACGAGCCGAGCAACAAGCTGCGGCTGGCGTTCAGCGCCGTCGCCACGGACAAGATCCGCGAGGGCGTTCGCCGGCTGGCGCCGGTCCTGGAGCGGGCGGTCTCGGCCGCGCGGTAGCCGGCCCGGCGGACGGCAGCCGGCCGGGCGCCGGCCCGGCGATCGCCGGCCGGCCGCTCCCGGCCGCGGCGGCCAGCCGTCGAAAAAAGACCGGGTCCCGTCCCGGGATCCGGCGGTAAAATGGAGGCGAGGGCCCCCGGGTGGACGTGATCGGCGTGAAAACCGCTTCCGTACCGGAGGCCCTCGCTGGTGTGCCCCGGTGCGGGGCGCCCGCCCGCCCGGGCGAACCGCGCCGGGCGGCGCGGTTCCCCGGGGCTGGCGGCTCGGCGCCTAGGCGTCGACGGCGATCGCGGTGATGACCGGGCTGCGGCGGTAGGTGCGCTTCATCCACACGGTGACGGCGTCGGCGATGACCTGCTCCGGGTCGCGGTTCTTCGCGCCGGCGAGCGCGCGCTCGACCGCCGCGACGGCCGGCTTGAAGTCGGCCGGCTCGTGGACGAAGCCGCGCGGGAAGAACTCGGGATCCTCCACCAGCTTGTTCGTGCGCGGATCGATGATCGCCAGCACGGTGATCGTGCCGTCCTCGGCCAGCTGGATCCGCTCCTGCAGCGACTCCTCCGTGGCCTTGCCGACGACCCCGTCCTCGACGTACACGTAGCCGGCGGGGATGCGGCCGGAGATCCGGGCCTGTCCCTTGTGCAGGTCGATCGTGACGCCGTCCTCGGCGATGAGGACCGACTTCGGGTCCACGCCGGTGCGGATCGCGAGCTCGGCGTTGGCCCGCAGGTGGCGGTGCTCGCCGTGGACGGGCATGACGTTGCGCGGCTTGATGATGTTGTAGCAGTAGACCAGCTCGCCGGCGCTGGCGTGGCCGGACACGTGCACCTTGGCGTTGCCCTTGTGCACGACGGTCGCGCCAAGCTGCGTCAGCGAGTTGATGAGACCGTAGATCGCGGTCTCGTTGCCCGGGATCAGCGAGCTGGCGAGCAGCACGGTGTCGCCGTCGTTGATGTTGATGACGTGGTCGCGGTTGGCCATGCGGGCCAGCGCCGCCATCGGCTCGCCCTGCGAGCCGGTGCACACGAAGACCGTCTTGTTGTCCGGCATCTTCTCGAGCGCCTTGAAGTCGACGAGCAGGCCCTTGGGCACGTTGAGGTAGCCCAGCTCGCGCGCCGTCGTCATGTTGCGCACCATCGAGCGTCCCACGAACGCCACCTTGCGGCCGTGCTCCTGCGCCGAGTCCAGGATCTGCTGGATCCGGTGGATGTGGCTGGCGAAGCTGGAGACGATGATGCGGCGCGGAGCCTTGCGGAACACCTCGTCGATGGCGGGGGCCAGGTCCTTCTCCGAGGTCGTGAAGCCCGGGACGTCGGCGTTGGTCGAGTCCGTGAGGAACAGGTCGACGCCCTCGGCGCCGAGGCGCGCGAAGCCGGCGAGGTCGGTGATGCGGTTGTCCAGCGGGAACTGGTCCATCTTGAAGTCGCCCGTGTGCAGCGCCATGCCGGCGCCGGTGCGGATGGCCACGGCCAGGCCGTCGGGGATGGAGTGGTTGACGGCGACGAACTCGAGGTCGAACGGCCCCATGGTCGTGCGGTCGCCCTCCTTGACCTCGATGGTCTTCGGGGTGATGCGGTGCTCCTTGAGCTTGGCCTTGATGAAGGCCAGGGTGAGCTTGGAACCGATCAGCGGGATGTCCCGGCGCTCGCGGAGCAGGTATGGGACGCCGCCGATGTGGTCCTCGTGGCCGTGCGTCAGCACGACGCCGACGACGTCGTTGATGCGGTCGCGGATCGCGGTGAAGTCGGGGAGGATGACGTCGACGCCCGGGTGCACCTCTTCCGGGAAGAGCACGCCGCAGTCCACGATCAGGAGCTTGCCCCCGAATTCGAAGACGGTCATGTTGCGGCCGATTTCACCGAGTCCGCCGAGGGCGACGACGCGCATGGCGCCGTGGGCGAGCTTGGGTGGGGTGGACAGTTCGGCGAGTGACTTCGTCATGTGTTCGCTTTCCTCAGCAGTGGTGTGGATGGTGGTGGGACGGGCCGCAGGGTGGTCCCTGCCGTCCGGATCCGCTGGTGTTTCGAGTAGTTGGGGTGCATCGGCTCGGGCGCGACTGCGTACCCGACGGGCCGCGGTGGGCCGGCGGCACCGGTGGATTGCACCGAAAGTGAAGGGCGGCGTGGAACGCGCCGCGCGCAAGAGAGCATTACCGGCGATTCTACCGCCCCGCCGGAACAGTCCTCTAATCGTCCGCCGGATGTTGCCGGAGGAGGGGCGTGGCGGACCGCTCGAACACCCACGGCAGCGAGGTGATGTCCAGCCGGTGCCGCGCCGCCGCCGCGCCGGGGGAACCGCCGGGGGAACCGCCGGGGCCGACGTCGTACGCCGCGTCGCCCGCCCAGGCGATCACCTCGCGGCCGCTGGGCTCCTCGATCCGGCGGCTGTGGAAGACGGCCCGCTCGCCGGAGGCGGCCTCCCCCAGGGCGTGGCCGACGCTGCGGGCGCCGAGCAGGCCCCGGAGGGTCACCCACGTCGGCACGACGAGGCTCATGCCGCCCCGTCCGTGCCGTTCCAGGGCCTCGGCGGGGGCGATCCACCGGTGGTCCACGTGCTCGTCCGGGCTCAGGGCGATGTCCCCCTCCGGGGAGCGCGCCAGGAAGAACCACGTGCGCAGCCGCTTCGGCGCCTCGACCGGCGGGACCCAGACCGAGAGCGGCACCAGTTCACCGGCGTCGGGACGCAGGCCCGTCTCCTCGTCGGTCTCCCGGACCCCCGCCCGGCGCGCGGCCGCCTCGACGTCCGGTTCTCCCTCCGACGCGGCGGCGCCGCGCCCGCGCCGCCCGGCCGTCTCGCCCCGATAGTCCCCGGGATCCACATGGCCTCCGGGGAAGACCCACGCGCCCGCGAAGGAGCCCCGGTGGCCGGGCCGCTCGAGCAGCAGCGCCTCGACCCCGGCCCTCCCCTCGCGCAGCAGGACGACGGTCGCCGCGTCGCCGTGGAGTTCTCCGGGGGGCCGTGCTGGGGTGTCCATGCCACTACTGTAGGACGCCGCCGGGGCGCGGGCCGGGCCGCCCACTGGGTGGGCCGCCGCCGGTGTGCTGTGATGGGTGGATGCGCATCGACTACGACGCCGGGTCGCTGGACCCGCGGGACACCTACCGCCTGCTCACGTCGCTCATCGTCCCGCGGCCGATCGCCTGGGTGTCCACGATGGACGGCGACGGCGTCGCGAACCTGGCGCCACATTCGTTCTTCACGGTCGCGTCCTCGGACCCCGGGATCGTGCAGTTCACCTCCGTCACCCGCAAGGACACCCTGCGCAACATCGAGGCGACGGGGGAGTTCGTGGTCAATGTGGCGCCGGCCAAACTGCTCAAGCAGGTCAACGCGACGGGCACGGGCTTCCCCCACGGCACCAGCGAGTTCACCGAGGCGGCGGTGCGCACCGAGCCCAGCCTCACGGTGGCGCCGCCGCGCGTCGCGGACTCCCCCGCGGCGATGGAGTGCCGGCTGCACCAGGTGGTGCCGGTCGGCAACTCCTTCCTGGTCCTCGGCCTGGTCACCCACGTGGCCGTCGACGCGTCGGTCCTGGACGGGCACGGACACCCGGAGCCCCAACTGCTGGACCCGCTGGCCCGCCTGGGCGGCAACGGGTGGTCCACGCTCGGCGAGGTGCTGCGCGTCGACCGCATTCGGCTGGCCGACTGGAACAGCGGCAAGCGCTGATCCGGTGCGCCGGCGGTGGATCCTGTCAGGCGCCGGGCCCCCGGTAGGGGACGCCGTGGGTGTCGAACTCCTCGATCTGCCAGACCATCCACGGACTGAACGCCCACGGGGCCGCGAGGGCCGCGGTGCGCACGTCCTCCGGGCGGGCCCACTGGAACTCGGCGACCTCGCTGTCCAGCGGCCGCGGCTCGGACGCCGCGCGCGCCGTGTAGACCGGGCAGTACTCGTGCTCGACGATGCCGGAGGCGTCCACGGCGCGGTACGTGAATTCCGGGAGGACCATCTCCAGGGTCCCGAGCTCCAGGCCCAGTTCCTGGCGGACGCGACGGCGCACGGCCTCGTCCATGTCCTCCCCGGGTCCCGGGTGTCCGCAGACCGAGTTGGTCCACACCCCCGGCCACGTCGCCTTGGACAGGGCGCGCCGGGTCACCAGAACGCGACCCTCGGCGTCGAAGATGTGGCAGGAGAACGCCAGGTGCAGCGGGGTGTCCTTCGTGTGGACGGTGGCCTTGGGCGCGGTCCCCACGGGGCGGAACACGTCGTCGAGCAGGACCACGCTCTCCACCGCGGACCCCTCCGCGTCGCCGGCGCCGCTCGGGGTTCCGTCCGCGGCTGGCGCGTTCAACCGTTCAGTCATGCCGGCTCTCCTTAGTAGTCCGTACCGGCCACTTTATCCGACCTCCCGGCGGCCGCCCGGGCCGGCTCAGGTGTCGTCGGAGCCGAACCCGACCGGCAGCGCGGCCGCGACCCAGACGCTGCCGTCCTTGGCGCTGGCGACGGTGAAGACCAGGGAGCCGCGGCCGGAGCCCGGGTCCTCGAAGGCGATCTCGCCGGTGAACGGGCCGAGGTCCGGTCCGCCGCTGCCGACGACGTTGCCCTCGCCGAGGGGCTCGTCGGACCCCCAGCCGTGGACGGCAACCTGCACGACACCCTCGAAGGCGCGGGCCCTGCCCTGCACGAGGACCGGGGATGCGATGGACTCGGCGGCTTCCGGGACCGAGACCTCGATCTCGGACGTCGCCGCCCCGATCGTGTACCAGTTTCCGTCGCTCATCTGCCTGACCATCACCGTGGTGACCGGCCCGTCCGCCGCGGCCTTGACCTCGAATTCCCCGGAACGGCTGTCCCCCTGCATGAACTCCCCGATGATCGGATCGGTGAAACCCACGAGGTCCTCCGCGAAGCCGGTGGCGGCGGAGAGCGGCTCGGTGTAGGCGACGCCTCCCGCCGGGTCCGGCCAGACGACGTTGGCCGCCTCCGCCTCGTTCAGGTCCCCGGTTCCGGGCGTGCCCGTCGCGGACGGATCGGGGGATTCCGAACCCGAGGGTGAGCCGCTGGAGGACGGTGAGGCGGACGCGCTCGTGGACGAGGACGAGCCGGTGGGCGAGGCGCTGCCGGACGGGGAGCCGCCCGGAGGGGCCGCGGGCGGCGCGTTCAGCAGCAGGACGATCCAGATGACCGCCGCCAGCAGCAGCGCGCCCAGGACGACGAGTGCGATCCGTTGACCCTTGCCCGACGCGGTGCCCGCTTCCCGTTCCATGCGCGCAGGCTACCACCCGTCCCCGCGTTTCACTAGGCATCTTCCTCGGCACGCGGCGGCACGGCCCGTCGGCCGAACCACTACTCCAGCAGCAGCGCCGGCTCCTCCATGATGGCCGCGACGTCGGCCATGAACCGCGCGGACAGGTCGCCGTCGACCACCCGGTGGTCGAAGCTGCCGCCGAGCGTCGTGATCCAGCGGGGCACCACCTCGCCGGAAACCACCCACGGCTTGAGCTTGATCGTCCCGAAGGCGACGATCGCGACCTCCCCGGGGTTGATGATCGGGGTGCCGATGTCGATGCCCAGCGCGCCGATGTTGGTGATGGTCAGCGTGCCGTCCCGCATGTCCTCGGGCCGGGTCTTGCCCTCCCGCGCGGTGGCCGCGAGCCGGTTCAGCTCGACGGCGAGCTCGCGCAGGCTGAGGTCCTGGGCCTCCTTGATGTTGGGCACCAGGAGCCCGCGCGGGGTCGCCGCCGCGATGCCGAGGTTCATGAAGTGCTTCACCCGGATCTCCGAGCCGTGCTCGGTGTCCACCCAGCTCGCGTTGACGCTGGGATTGCGCGCCGCCGCCCAGACGACCGCCTTGGCCAAGATCAGCAGCGGCGACACCTTGATGCCCTCGAAGTCGCGGCTCTTCTTCAGCCGCTGCACGAACTCCATGGTGCGCGACGCGTCCACGTCGACGAAGATGCTGACGTGCGGGGCGGAGAACGCCGAGTCGACCATCGCCTTGGCCGTGGCCTTGCGCACGCCGCGGACGGGGACCTGCTCGATCCGGCTGTCCAGTGGGGCCTCGCGCGAGGCCCAGAACGTCGGTGCCGCGGCCTGCTCGGCCTCGCGCTGGGCCTGGTAGGACAGCAGGTCCCCGCGGGTCACCTCGCCGCGGCCGCCCGTGGCGGGGACCTCGCGCAGGTCGATGCCGAGTTCCTTGGCGATCTTCCGGACCGGCGGCTTGGCCAGCACCCGTCCGATGAACGCCGGAACCCGTGGCCGCGGCGGGATGCCGCGCGACGGCGCCGTACCGGCCGGGGCCGCGGGATCCGCGGCGGGATGGGTGCCGGCATCCCTCGCCGTGGACTGGGCCGGGGCGGACGGTGCCGGTGCAGACGGTGCCGGTGCGGCCTGCGGCACGGACGTGGGTCCTTGCGTCGAAGGACGGCCCTGGCGCGGGCGGCGGCGGACCGGATCGGCCTTCGGTCCGGAACCGACGAGCGGGCCGGGGGCCACCTCGTCGTCCCCGACGGCTGCGGCGGCGGGCGCGGCGTCCTCCAGTCCCGTGGCGGGCACGGCCGGCGTCGCGTCGTCGTCGTCGGCACCGCCCGCGGCACTGCCCGCTGCTTCGGACGCCGCCGTCGACGCGGGGGCGGCGGGCTCCCCCGCGGCCGTCCCCTCGCTCACGGAGAACAGCGGCGCGCCGACCGCGAGCGTCTCCCCCTCGGCCGCGTGCAACTCGGTGACGACGCCGGCGAAGGGGCTGGGCAGCTCCACCAGCGACTTCGCCGTCTCGATCTCGACGAACACCTGGTTCACCACGACGTCGTCGCCGGGCTTGACCTTCCAGGAGACGACGTCGGCCTCGGTCAGGCCTTCGCCGACGTCGGGAAGATGGAAGGTGCTCATGGGTGCCTCCTCGGGCGGGGACTGCGGGGTGGACGGTGGGCCTGCGCCCGGCGGCTAGTAGGCGAAGGAGCGGTCCAGCGCCTCGAGCAGCCTGTCGATGTCCGGGAGGTACTGCTCCTCCACCTTCGCCACCGGATAGGGCATGTGGAAGCCGCCGACGCGGATGACGGGGGCCTCCAGGGACAGGAAGGCCCGCTCGGAGACGCGGGCCGCGATCTCGCCGCCGATGCCCCCGAAGGTCGGCGCCTCGTGGGTGACAACGAGGCGCCCCGTCTTGCGCACGGAGTCAACGACGGCGTCGAAGTCGATGGGGCTGATCGAGCGCAGATCGATCACCTCGACGTCGCGCCCGTCCTCGGCGGCCGCCTCCGCGGCGGCGAGCGCGACGGGAACCAAGGGCCCGTAGGCCACGATCGTGGCGTCCGCGCCCTCGCGCACGACCTGGGCCCGGAACGCGTCCGGCGCGGGGTTCTCCGTGTCGACCTCGCCCTTGAGCCAGTACCGGCGCTTCGGCTCGAAGAAGACGACGGGATCCTGGCAGGCGGCGGCCTGCTGGATCATCCAGTAGGCGTCGTTCGCGTTGGACGGGGTGATGATCCGCAGGCCCGCCGTGTGGGCGAACAGCGCCTCCGGGGACTCCGAGTGGTGCTCGATGGACCCGATGCCCCCGCCGTAGGGGATCCGGATGACCACCGGGGCGCCGAACCGCCCCTCCGCGCGGGCGCGCATCTTGGCCAGCTGCGTGGTGATCTGGTTGAACCCGGGGAACACGAAGCCGTCGAACTGGATCTCGGCGATCGGCGCGTAGCCGCGCAGCGCGAGCCCGATGCTGGTGCCGATGATCGCGGATTCGGCCAGCGGCGAGTCGACCACGCGGTCCTCGCCGAAGTCGGCGAGGAGGCCGTCGGTGATGCGGTAGACCCCGCCCAGCCGCCCGATGTCCTCGCCGATGAGCAGCGACTTCGGATTCTCCTCCAGCACGCGACGCAGCCCGGCCGTCAGGGCCTTCGCGATGGTCATGGTGGTCATCGCGCGTCCTCCCCCGCGGTGGTTCCGGCGTCCGGGGCGGCGCCGTCGTCGAACCCGGCCTCGTACTCGCGGTGCCAGCGCAGCTCCTCCTGGATCAGCGGGTGGGCCTCGGCGTAGACGTTGCCGAACGACTGCGCGAGCTCGGGCGGCTCGAAGGCCAGCGCCTCCCGCCGCACGCGCGCCGCCATCGCGTCCCCGTCCGCGGCGACCCGCGCGAAGAAGTCGTCGTCGGCGTGGCCCTCGGCGCGCAGGTGCTTCTCGAGCCGGCTGATGGGGTCCTTCTCGACCCAGGCCCGCTCGTCGGCGCCGAGCCGGTACTTGGTCGGGTCGTCCGCCGTCGTATGCGCGCTCATGCGGTAGGTGTACGCCTCGATGAGCGCCGGGCCGTCGCCGCGGCGGGCGCGCTCGAGGGCCCATCGAGTGACGGCCAAAACGGCCAGGACGTCGTTGCCGTCGACGCGGACGCCCGGGAAGCCGTACCCCCGGGCGCGGTCCGCCAGGGGGACCCGCGACTGCACGTGGAACGGGACGGAGATGGCCCACTGGTTGTTCTGGCAGAAGAACACGACGGGCGACGTGTAGCTGGCCGCGAAGACCATGGACTCGTGGACGTCGCCCTCGGACGACGCCCCGTCGCCGAAGTAGGCGACGACGGCGGTGCCGTCCTTCTCGAGGCGGGCGCGGTCCCACCCCGCCTGGTCGCGCTGGACGCCCATCGCGTAGCCCGTGGCGTGCGGCATCTGCGCCGCGAGAACCATCGTGTACATGTGGAAGTTGTTCTCCCGGGGGTCCCAGCCACCGTTGGAGATGCCGCGGAAGATGCGCAGCATCTGCGGGAAGTCCACGTCCCGGGTCAGGGCGACGCCGTGTTCGCGGTAGGTCGGGAAGATGTAGTCCTGGGGCCGGGTGGCGCGGCCCGATCCGATCTGCGCCGCCTCCTGGCCGCGTAGCGGGACCCACAGGGCCAGCTGCCCCTGGCGCTGGAGGGCGGTCGCCTCCTCGTCGAAGCGCCGGGTCAGGGCCATGTCCCGGTAGAACCCGCGCAGCATCTCGGCGTCGACGTCCGCGACATAGGGCGAGTACTCGGCATCGCTCCGCAACGCGCCGTCGGGGCCCAGCAGCCGCACCATCTCCGGATCTGCGAGGTCCGGATCGGCGTGTCCGGAGGCCTCCGGGTCGGTGACTTCCTGCCGGGTCGACGTCATGCGCTACTGCCCTCCACTAAGAAATATGCCCCCCGCGGCATGCATTCCGCGGGGGGCATATGACGGAAATACCTCACCAGCCTACTGGCCGGGCCGCTTCCGTCCCCGTTCTGTTACCGACTAGGAAACTCCGGGGCCCTTTGGATAGTTGCTACAAAGCTCGAGGAAGCGGGTGTTGGCCTCCTCCTCCCCGATGCTGACGCGGATCCCTTCGTTCCCGAAGGCCCGCACGGACAGGGCCCGCTCGGCGGCGAGGCGGGTGAACTCCGGGGTGTTGTCCCCGAGGTCGAGCCACACGAAGTTGCCCTGCGCGTCGGGCACCTGCCAGCCCAGGGCGCGCAGCCCCTCCGTCACGCGCGTCCGCTCGTCGACGAGGGTTTGTACCCTTTCGACAACGTCGGCGTGGTTCTCCAGCGAGGCGACGGCGGCCTTCTCCGCCAGCGACGACACCGCGAACGGCGTCGCCATCACGCGCAGGTACGCCGTGATGTGCGGCTGGGACACCGAGTAGCCGACCCGGAGGTTGGCGAGGCCGTGCGCCTTGGAGAATGTGCGCAGCACCACGACGTTGGGGTGCTTGCGGTACATCTCGATGCCCTCGACCGCGTCGGCCTGCCGGACGAACTCGATGTAGGCCTCGTCGATGACGACCAGCACGTTGCGCGGCACCCGGGCGATGAAGTCCTCGACCTCCGCGCGGGAAAGGGCCGGACCCGTCGGGTTGTTCGGGGTGCACAGGAGGACGACGGACGTGCGGTCGTTCACGGCGGCCGCCATCGCGTCGAGGTCGTGGCGGCCGTCCGCCAGCAGGGGGACCTGCACGGAGACCGCGCCGGTGGTCCCGACGCAGATCGGATAGGCCTCGAAGGAGCGCCAGGCGTAGACGACCTCGTCCGGGACGCCGTCGTCGTTCTGGCCCGCGAAGGTCTGCAGGATCTGGTTCAGGGCACCCAGGCTGCCCGCCCCCGTGACGATGTCCTCGGCGGGGACGCCGAGGAAGCCGGAGAGCGCCGCGCGCAGCCGGGTGGCCAGCGGGTCCGGGTACCGGTTGTAGTCGACGCCTTCGCGGATGGCGTCGAGGACCGCGGGGACGGGCGGCATGGGGTTCTCGTTGGACGAGAGCTTGTAGGAGGTCAGGCCGTCGATGGCGGCCGGGGGTTTCCCGGCGGCGTACTTGGGAAGGCGGTCCAGCACGGGACGCGGTTGCACCTCGTTGGGCGTGACGGAATTCTCAGTGGTCATGCCCACAAGCCTAACGCCGGGCCGGCACGCGCAGCCGCTCCGGATCCGGGGGCTTCCCCGGGGCCACCCGCCCTCACCGTCTCCCCGGAACGCTGTGAATAACGGTTTCTCCAATGGAAACGTGGGCCGACCTCGTCGGAAACGCGGGGTTGGGAGGGTGGAACCCAACGATCCCGAACACCAGGAGGTACCGATGGGTCCCGTCGAGCAACTCACGGCCGACGCCCGCGACCGCGCGCCGGTCCACGCCCCGGCCGCGACCGGGCATGCCGCGTCGGACACCGCGCCCGCGTTGGCCATGCGCCCCGGCCGCTGGATCGACAATTGGGACGCGGAGGACGCCCGCTTCTGGAACGGGATCGGACGGACCACGGCATCCGTGAACCTCAAGTGGTCGATCTTCTGCGAGTTCCTCGGTTTCGTCGTCTGGCAGCTGTGGTCCATCGTCGCCATCTATCTGCCGGCGGCCGGCTTCGACCTGACCACCTCCCAGGTCTTCTGGCTCATCTCGATGCCGAGCCTCGTGGGGGCGACCCTGCGCGTCCCCTACACCTTCATGGTCCCCCGCTTCGGCGGGCGCAACTGGACGGTCGTCTCGGCACTCCTGCTCCTGCTCCCCGCGGGGGGCCTGGCCTGGGCGGTGTCGGACCCGTCGACCCCCTTCTGGGTCATGCTCACCCTCGCTGGCATGGCCGGCTTCGGCGGCGGCAACTTCGCCAGCTCGATGGCCAACATCACGTACTTCTACCCGGCCCGCGAGAAGGGCTGGGCGCTGGGCCTGAACGCGGCGGGCGGCAACCTCGGCGCCTCCGTCGCGCAGCTGGTGGTCCCCCTGGCCGTGACGGCCTTCGCCGCCGGCTCGCTGAACCTGCCCCTGGCCGGGCTGGTGTGGATCCCCCTGATCCTGGTCGCCGCCTGGGGAGCGCGGCGGCACATGCACAACCTCAGCCACGCCAAGGGCGACGCCGCCGGCTCGCTCGCCGCGCTGCGCGAGCCTCACCTGTGGGTCATCGCGGTGTTGTACATCGGCACGTTCGGCTCGTTCATCGGCTTCTCCGCGGTCTTCCCGAAGCTCATCAAGGACACCTTTCCCGAGTTCTCGTCCTTCGCCGTCGCCGGGGCGTCCCTGTCGCTGGCGTTCCTCGGTCCGCTCGTCGGGTCGCTGGCCCGGCCGATCGGCGGCCGGCTGGCCGACCGCGTCGGCGGCGCCCGGATCACGGTGTGCGCCTTCGCCGTCATGGCGGCGATCACGGTGGCCGTCACCGCGGTGCTTCCGCTGGGGAACTTCTGGCTGTTCCTGGCGCTCTTCATCGCGCTGTTCACGGCGAGCGGCGTCGGCAACGGCTCCACCTACCGGATGATCCCCACGGTCTTCTCGCTGCGCCGGACCGCGGCCGCGGCCATGGGGGCGCGCGGAGCAGCGGACGCGGAGGCGGACGGGAACGCGGAAGCGGACGGGCGCCGGACCTCCGCCGCGCCGGTGTCCCCAGAACGGCAGGCCTCCGCGGCCCTCGGGCTGGTCTCGGCCATCGGGGCCTACGGCGGCTTCCTGATCCCGCAGGCCCTCGGCGCCTCGGCGGGAGCGACCGGGGCCTACACGGCGGCGTTCTCCGGGTTCGTCGCCGCGTATCTGGGCATGCTCGCGCTGACCTGGTTCTGCTACCTGCGCCCGGGCACCGCGTTCGCCCGGCAGGGGGTGTAGCGTGACCGGCCGCGCCCCGACCCCGACCCACTGCCCCTATTGCGCGCTGCAGTGCGCGATGACGGTCGCGGCGGCGCCCGAAGGCGTTCCCGAGATCGCCGGGCGCGACTTCCCGACCAACGGGGGCGCGCTGTGCCGCAAGGGCTGGTCGGCGGCGAAGCTGCTGGACTCGCCCGAGCGGGTCGTCCGCCCGCTGATGCGCGGAGCCGACGGCCGGCTCCGCCCGGCCGACTGGGACACGGCGCTGGACGCGGTGGCCGACCGGGCGCGGGCTGTCCGCCGCGACCACGGCGCCGACGCGGTGGCCGTGTTCGGCAGCGGCGGGCTGACCAACGAAAAGGCGTACCAGCTGGGCAAGTTCGCCCGGCTGGCGCTGGGCACCTCACGGATCGACTACAACGGGCGATTCTGCATGTCGTCGGCGGCCGCCGCCGGCAACCGGGCATTCGGTCTCGACCGCGGGCTGCCGTTCCCGCTCGCCGACCTCGCGGGGGCGGGCGCCGTCCTGCTGCTGGGCTCGAACGTCGCGGAGACCATGCCGCCCTTCCTCCGCCACCTGGAGGGCGTGCGCGGCGCCGGCGGCCTGCTGGTCGTCGATCCGCGGCGTTCCGCCACGGCACGCCTGACGTCCGACGGCGGGGGCCTGCACCTGCAGCCGACGCCGGGGACCGATCTGCAGCTGCTGCTCGGGCTCGCCCACGTGGTGCTCGCCGAGGGGCTGGCCGACGAGGAGTACCTCGCGGCGCGCACGACGGGCCGCGACGCCGTCGCGCGGTCGGCGGCGCCCTGGTGGCCCGAGCGCGTGCAGGCCGCCACGGGCGTTCCCGCGCGGCTCGTGCGCGACGCGGCGCACCGCCTGGCGGCCGCGGCCCGCGCCGCCGCGGCGGGGGGTCCGCGCGTGTACATCCTGACGGGGCGCGGCGTCGAACAGCACGAGAACGGCACGGACACCACGACCGCCGCGATCAACCTCGCCCTGCTGCTCGGGCTTCCGGGCACCGCGGCGGGCGGGTACGGCACGCTGACGGGCCAGGGCAACGGCCAGGGCGGGCGCGAACACGGGCAGAAGTCCGACCAGCTGCCCGGCTACCGCAAGATCACCGATCCCGCGGACCGGGCGCACGTCGCCGCCGCCTGGGGCGTCGACGAGGGCGTGATCCCGGGCCCGGGCGTCCCGGCCACGGAGCTGCTGCATAGCCTGGGGCTCCCGGGCGGACCCCGGATGCTCATGGTCCACGGCGCGAACGTCGCCGTCTCCGCGCCGGACGCGGGCCGCGTCGTCGACGGGCTGCGGCGGCTGGACTTCCTCGTCGTCTGCGACTTCTTCCTCTCCGAGACGGCCGCGGAGGCCGACGTCGTGCTCCCGGTCCTGCAGTGGGCCGAGGAGGAGGGCACGATGACGAACCTGGAGGGCAGGATCCTGCGCCGGCGCCGGGCCGTGGACCCCCCGGAGGGTGCGCGCTCCGAGCTCTGGATCCTCGCGGAACTGGCCCGGCGGCTGGACGCGCCGGGACGCTTCCCGGCCGACCCCCGCGCGGTCTTCGCCGAGTTGCGGGAGGCTTCGCGCGGCGGGCTGGCCGACTACTCCGGCGTCAGCTACGAGGCGCTCGACGGCGGGGCCGCCGTCTACTGGCCGTGCCCGGCCACGGGCCCGGACGGGGCGCCGTCCGGCGCCGATCTCCCGCCCGACGCCGCGCACGCCGGACTGCCGTCGCTGCTCGGGACCCCTCGGCTCTTTCTGGGGCGTTTCGCCCACCCGGACGGCCGGGCACGGCTGATCGCGGTCCGGGCGGGCTCCCCGTCCGGCGCGCCGAACGAGCCCGGCTTCCTGACCCTGCTCACGGGCCGCCTGATGGAGCACTACCAGTCCGGCGCCCAGACCCGGCGCGTCCCCGAGCTCCTCGCGGCCCAGCCCGAGCCGCGGGTGGAGCTGCACCCGTCGACGGCGCTGGCCCTCGGCATCGCGCAGGGGGACCTCGTGTCCGTCAGCAGCCTCCGCGGTCGGGCGGTCGGGCGGGCGACCCTGAGCGCCGACATCCGCGCCGACAGCGTGTTCATGCCCTTCCACTTCGGCGGCTCGGGCAGCGCCAACCTCCTCACGCGGGCGTTGACGGATCCGATCAGCTCCATGCCGGCGTTCAAGAACACCCCGATCCTCATGGCGCCCCTCGGCCCGGGCGCGTCGATGGCGGCCGGGTCCACGGCGGACCGCCCGGCGGACCCGTTCCCGGGACGGTCCCCGGGACACGGCCTGCCCGACCTGTCCGCGGCGGTGCCGCGATGAGCGCGTCAGGGCGGTCGGCCTGCGCCGAGCGGATCGTCGTCCTGGGCTTCGGACCCGCCGCCGCGCGGCTGGTCGAGGAGCTCCTGCCGCGGGTCGCGTCCGGCCACGCGGCGATCGCCGTCGTCGGCGCGGAACGCCATGCCGCGTACAACCGCGTGCTGGTCGCCGACGTGGGCACGGGCAGGACGACGCCGACCGCGGTCGCGCTGGCCGACGCCGACGAGCTGCGGGCCGCGGGCGTCGACGTGCGCCTGGGCACCACGGCCCTGCGCGTGGACCGGGCCCGTCGGCGCGTGGCGCTCTCCGACGGCGCGGAATTGCCCTACGACCGGCTGGTCTTCGCCACCGGCGCGCGGCCCGCCGTCCCCGTCCTGCGCGGGGTCGACTTCTCGCCCCACGGGGAACCCTCGCTTCCGGAGGGCGTGATCTGCCTGCGGGACCTGGACGACGCGGCGCGGCTCCTGCCCGTCGTGAGCGCGGGGGGCCGCGTGGTGGTGCTCGGCGGCGGGATCCTGGGCGTCGAGGCGGCCCTGGCCGTCCGGGAGCACGGCGCGTCGTCGACGCTCGTCCACCACGGAGACGTTCCGCTGGCCCGGGCCGTGGACCACGACGGCGGACGGGTGCTCGCGGGCGCGCTGCGTTCGGCGGGCGTCCACGTGTCGCCGCGCTCCCGCGCCGTGGCGGTGCGGCTGGAGGACGGCCGGTTCTCCGGCCTGGTCCTGGACGACGGCGCGGTGGTGCCCGGAGACCTGCTGGTCCTGTCGGTGGGGGTGCGTCCGCGCGGCGGACTCGCCGAGGGCTGCGGGCTGGCCGCGGACGGCGGCATCAGGGTCGACCGCCGGCTGCGGGCCGACACCGAGGACCGGGTGTTCGCGATCGGCGACTGCGCGGCCGTCGAGGGGCGCCCGCCGAGCGGGCTGATCGGTCCGGGATGGGCGCAGGCCGCCTGGTTGGCACGCTATCTCGCCACCCATCCGCTGGGTCGCTTTGGCGGCGCCGTTAGCACGGGCGGCGCGGACGACCCCGACACGGCCCTTCCCCCGGAGTCTCCGGCGGTGATCCTGCTCAAGTCCCGCGGGGTCGATCTCGCGGCCGCGGGAGACGTCTCGGCGACGCCGTGGGACGACGGCCCGCAGCGCGTGAGCGTGTGGGCCGACCCGCGCCAGGGCCGCTACTGCAAGATGGTGACCGTGGAGGGGGTGCTCACGGGCTTCGTCGCCGTGGGGATGCCGCGGACCGCGGCGGAGCTGGTGCTGCTGTTCGAACGCGGCGGCGAGCTGCCCGCGGACCGCAGCACGCTGTTCCGGCTCGACGACGACGCCCAGCCGGCTCCTGCGGCGCCGGCCGGCGCGCACGACGTGCTGTGCCGCTGCAGCGGAGCCACGCACGGCGAGGTCGCGGAGGCCGCGGCGACCGGCAGCGCGACGGTCGAGGAGGTCGGGCGCGCCTGCCGCGCCGGCACCGGCTGTGGCGGCTGCCGCGAACGGATCGAAGCCATGCTGGCCCGGGCGGCGGTGCCGGCCTAAACACTGGCGCCCGGCGTATGTCAGGATGGGCGCATGTTCCCTTTCCTCATCCGCGTCCTGGTCAACGCGCTGGCCCTCGCCGCCGCCGCGTGGATCGTGCCCGGCATAACCGTCAGCTCGCAGGCGGCCGCCCGCGCCACCGGCAACGACACGATCGGCGTCATCGTCGCCTACCTGGCGGTGGGCCTGATCTTCGGGTTGGTGAACGCCTTCGTCCGGCCCATCGTGAGCCTCCTGTCGCTGCCGATCACGTGCATTACCCTGGGGCTCTTCGCGATCGTGGTCAACGCGGGGATGCTGATGCTGACCTCGTGGATCAGCAGCTACACCCCCGTTGAATTCCACGTCGACACCTTCTTCTGGGACGCGATCTTCGGCACCATCATCATCAGCATCGTCTCCGCAGTCATGGGCTGGCTGCTCCCCGGGCCCGAGTAGCGCGCGGGGCCCCGGCCGCGGAGGCCCCGGTCCGCCGCAGGCTCACCGTGCGCGTCGTCGCCGCGGTGGCGCCGGCGAAGACCGCGCCCAGCGCCGCCCCCGCCTCCACCAGCGCCGGGTCCGTGGAAGCCCGGAGCGCGGACAGCTCGGCCGAGTAGTTCTGCAGATCGTGCGCGGCGCCGAAACCCCCCTGCCCGCGGTCGACGCCCCCGCCGTAGCCATCGAGATAGACCGTGACCCGGTTCCGGGTGTCCGGATTCGTGGCGCCCTCGGTCCCCGGCACGGGGTCGTCCACGTGCTCCACGTGGAACGCGCGCACGCCGGCCGGCAGGTCCATGTTGCCGACGGGGGACCCGACCGTGAACACCTGCTCGACGTCGAACGCCGCGGCCAGCCGCGGATCCGCCGCCAGATTGGCCGCGTGGATCCCGCCCTGGCTGTAGCCCGCCAGCACCAGCCGGTCCCCGGATTTCGCGCCCACCCGCTCCAGCGCCTCGAGGGCGGCCGCGGCAACGTGCTGGCTGCCGAGCCCCATCCCCTCCACGATGCCGCCCGCGTCCCAGGGGTTGGCGTGCGGGGCGGCCCCGGGGCCGGGCACGGAACCGGGGGCGTCCCCGTGCCGCAGCTGCGTCCCCGGGAGGGTCAGGACGTGCACGGGTCCCGACGGCGTGTCCACCGTGGTGACCAGCAGCGCGCCGGCGCCGGATTCCGGCGGCTCCGCCGCCCGTTGCAGCGCCATCAGGCCGTCCACGGTCCCGGCGAACGGGACGCGACGCGCCGGGGCGACCACCGAGATCTCGATCGGGGCCACCTCGACCCACTCCAGGCGCGTGGCGACCCCGGCCAACCGCGGATACAGGCGCTCCGCGACGGTGGTGTCGAACACGCCCCCGTGCGCCCGGTCCCGGAACGCCCCGAGCCGGGAGGCCACCGGGTAGGACGCCGGGAAAAGCAGCGGAAGCAGCGCGCCGGCGAGCGCCGGGGACTGGTTGACCAGGTCCTGGGTGGTGGCCGCGCGCGGCCTCACCGCGTTCGTGGCGAGATCGTGGGCGACAATGAGCGGCAACACCGCCGCGCGTGCCGCATGCACGGTCCGGAGCACCCGGGCCTCCGTCTCCTCGTAGATCCGCCGGGCGTGCAGCACGCCGGCGCCGAGCACGCCGACCCTCAGGTGGACGGCGCGGACCGAGACGGAAGCCCGCCGCAGTCCGGCCTCGGACCACACCGCCACGGCGGCGTCCGCCGAGACCAGCAGCCTGCCCAGCGCCGCGAGCGACCCGTCCAAACAGTCCGCGGCGGCGCCGAGGTCCGCCGCGGACCGGCCCAGAAGCGCGGCCGCCCGCTCCAGCTCGTCGAGGCTGAAGCCGGCGCCGGCCACCCCGCCGCGGACCACGTGCCCCATCACGCGCCTCCCCGCGCCGCCGCGTCCCCCAGCCGGCGCAGCGCCGACGCGCGGGCCCGTCCCAGGGCGACGTCCCGGCGCGCGTCCTCGACGTCGCCGTCGATCCCGCCGAGCTCGAGCGCGACGGCCTCCAGCTGCCGGAGGAAGGCCATGCCGGCCGGCGACCGCCAGTCGAGGCCGCGGAGCACCGCGACGCGGCGGCGTGCCTCGTCGACGTATGCCGCGGCCCGCGCCGCACGGAGTTCCATGTCCTCCCAGACCGCCTCCGACCCCTGACCGTCCATGACCCGCCGCTCCCTCCCGGCATCCACCACCGGTCGTTCCCACGCTAGGCGGCCGGCGCAGTACCCCGGCCGCCGCGGGCGCGGTTGTGCATCCCCCGCCCTCCGCGGCGCCTGTGCGGGGAGAAGACACCGACTCCCGGCGGCGCTGGCCCTCATGGAAGAATGGGTGGCATGGCTGATTCCGCGCGCATTTCCCTCGCTTCCGAACCGCTCGCACTGGGCGCCCTCGACGGACGGTACCGCTCCGCGGTCGCCCCGCTGGTGGACCACCTTTCCGAGGCGGCCCTGAACCGCGACCGCGTGCACGTCGAGGTCGAGTGGTTGATCCACCTGACGTCGCAGGCCGTCCTGCCGGGCACCCGGCCGCTCGCGCCGGAACAGGCCGCCGCGCTGCGGAAGATCGTCACCGAGTTCGACGCCGGCTCGGTCGCGGAACTCGCGGAGATCGAAGCCGTCACGGTGCACGACGTCAAGGCCGTGGAGTACTTCATCGGCCGCCGACTGGGTGGAATCGGGATCGAGGACCTCACCGCGCTGGTCCACTTCGGCTGCACCAGCGAGGACATCAACAACCTCTCCTACGCCGTCGGCGTCAAGGGCGCCGTCGAGCGGGTCTGGCTTCCGGCCGCCCGCGCGCTCGTCGAGCAGGTCGCGGCGATGGCCGAGGCGACGCGGGAGATCCCGATGCTGTCGCGGACCCATGGCCAGCCTGCCACCCCCACGACGCTGGGCAAGGAGCTCGCCGTGACCGCGTGGCGCCTGGGCCGCCAGCTGGATCGGATCGGCCGCACCGAGTACCTGGGCAAGATCAACGGCGCCACCGGCACCTACGCGGCCCACTACGCGTCGGTCCCCACCGCGGACTGGCAGGAGGTTTCGCGCACCTTCGTGGAGGCCCTCGGACTGACGTGGAACCCGCTGACCACGCAGATCGAATCCCACGACTGGCAGGCGGAGCTCTACGCCGACGTCGCGCGCTTCAACCGGATCCTGCACAACTTCTGCACCGACGTGTGGAGCTACATCTCGATCGGCTACTTCGCGCAGATCCCGGTCGCCGGGGCGACCGGCTCCTCCACGATGCCGCACAAGGTCAACCCCATCCGCTTCGAGAACGCCGAGGCCAACCTCGAGATCTCCAACGGCCTGCTCGACACCCTGGCGGCGACGCTCGTGACCAGCCGCTGGCAGCGCGACCTCACGGATTCCTCCTCGCAGCGCAACATCGGCACCGCGTTCGGCCACTCGCTCCTCGCGATCTCCAACGTCGCGAAGGGACTGGAGCGCCTCGACGTGGCCACGGACGTCCTGGCCGACGACCTGGACCACAACTGGGAGGTGCTCGGCGAGGCGATCCAGATGGTCATGCGCGCCGAGGCGATCGCCGGCGTCCCCGGCATGGAGAACCCCTACGAACGACTCAAGGACCTCACCCGCGGCCAGCGCGTCGACGCCGCCCGCATGAAGGAGTTCGTCTCCGGTCTGGGGCTCTCCGACGAGGCACGGGACCGGCTCCTCCGGCTCACCCCGGCCACCTACCACGGCATCGCCCCGCTGCTGGTGGACCATCTGTCGCAGTAGCCCCGGCAGCCGGCGGGCCGCGCGCGGGTTCGCCGCCGGTCCGCCGCTCCCGGGGACGGGCCGCGCGCCCCTGACTAGTGCGCGTTGTGCCGCGGGTCCGGGGTGGGGCAGTCTGGGGGGATGACCCTTTCAGCCCGGGCACGGGCATCCCTGGCTCCGCGCGCCATGATGGCGGCGAAGGTCGCGCTCGCGACCGGCATCGCGTGGCTCATCGCGCCGCACCTTCCCGGCGACGCGGCGAAGTACCCGTACTACGCCCCGCTGGGCGCCGTGCTCAGCATGCATCCGACGTTCGCGCGGTCGATCCAGTGGAGCATGCAGACGCTGCTCGGCCTCATCCTCGGCATCCTGCTCGCCGGCGTCTTCGTCCTGGCGTCCCTGCCGCCACTCCTCGGCATCATGCTGGTGACCGGGACCGGTGTCCTGCTCGGCGGGATCCGCGGACTGGGCGCCGGCCGCGAATACGTTCCGGTCGCGGCCCTGTTCGTTCTGGTCCTCGGCGGCGGCGACGCCGACGGGTACTCCTTCGGATACCTCAGCCAGATGGCCGTCGGCGTGCTGGTCGGCCTGGCCGTCAACATCCTGGTCTTCCCGCCGCTGACGACGGCCAGCGCGGCCGACGCCCTCCTCGACTTCCGGGAGCGGTTCGCCCGGACGCTGACCGAGATCGCCGACGACGTCGTGGACTCCTGGCCGGCCGACAACGAGATGTGGAACCTGCGCGCGCGGGACCTGCTCCGCGAGGCCCGCAACGTCCGGGCCCAGCTGGAGGTCGGGCACGAAAGCGCCCGTGCCAACCCGCGGGCCCGGCTCAAGGGCGTGGACCTGACGGACGACTTCGTCGTCCTCAACGCCCTCGACAGCGTGGCGTTCCAGACGAAGGACCTCACCGAACTCCTCGCCGGCCCCGAGGCCGGGCGGGGCATCGGGGGCGACCTGCCGGAGCCGTTCCGCGTGCTCGTGGCGGAGTGCCTGCGGACCCTGGCCATCCTCGCCACCGCACCGGAGGAGGATGCCGTCGAGGCCCAGCAGGCCGCGGAGGAACGGAACTCCGCGCTCGGCGCCTGGATGGACGACAACGACCTCGCCGAAGCCGGGACGCGCCAGGTCGCCGGCGCGATCGGCAAGTGCCTGCGCCGCATGCTGGACGTGCTGCGCCGCGACGAGCCCGCCGATAGGGTCTAGCCATGGTTCCCTACGGCGACATCACGTTCCACACGCGCAAATGGGTCCGCCCGGAGGACCTCAACGCCAACGGCACGCTCTTCGGCGGCAGTCTGCTGCGCTGGATCGACGAGGAGGCCGCGATCTACGCGATCGTCCAGCTCGGCAACGGCATGGCCGTGACCAAGTACATGTCCGAGATCAACTTCGTCAGCTCGGCCCGCCAGGGCGACCTCATCGAGATGGGGCTGACCGCTACGCATTTCGGCCGCACCTCCCTGACGATGCGCGCAGAGGTGCGCAACATGTTCACCCGCCAGTCCATCCTGACGATCGACAAGATCGTCTTCGTGAACCTCGGCGAGGACGGCCTTCCCGCGCCGCACGGCTACACCGAGATCACATACGACCGGGACCGCGTGCCGCGGCAGCATCTGGACCGGTTCCCGCCGCCCGTGGACTGAGGTCCCGCGGAGCGGGACTCACAACCACCCGCGGTCGGCGGCGGTCCTGGCCGCCTCGATCCGGTTCCCCGCGCCGGTCTTCCCGATGGCCGCCGACAGGTGGTTCCGCACGGTCCCGGACGTGAGGTGCACCGCGGAGGCGATGGCCGCGATCGGCAGCCCGTCCCGCGCCAGCCCCAGAACCTCGCGCTCGCGCGCCGTCAGCGGGTTGCCGCCCTCGGCCAGCGACTCGGCGGCGAGCTGGGGGTCGACGACCCGCAACCCTGCGTGGACCCGCCTGATGGCCTCCGCGAGTTCGGCGGCCGGCGTGTCCTTGACCACGAACCCGCTGGCCCCCGCCTCGAGCGACCGCCGGAGATAGCCGGTTCTGCCGAACGTGGTCACCATGAGGACCCGGCACGTCGGGGCACCGGCGCGGACCCGGGCGGTGGCCTCGATACCGTCCATCACGGGCATCTGGATGTCGAGGAGGCAGACGTCGACGCGGTGCTCCAGGACGGCGGCGAGGACTGGGCTTCCGTCGGACGCCTCGGCCACGACCTCGATGTCCGCCTCGAGGTTCAGCAGGGCCACCAGCGCGCCGCGGACCAGCGCGTGGTCGTCGGCGACGAGGACCCGGATCACCATGAGACCGCCACCCGGGTCCCGCCGTCGGGCAGCCCGGAGACCTCCAGCGATCCGCCGGCCTCCGCGACCCGTTCGGCCATCCCGCGGCGCCCGTGTCCGGGAGCGCTGGACCCGACCCCCACCCCGTCGTCCTCGACGGACAGCGCCCCGCGGCCGAAGCGGAGCGTGCAGTGCGCGGCGCGCGAGTGGCGCAGCACGTTGGTCCCGGCCTCGCGCAGCACCCACCCGAGGGGCACCTGGAGCGCGGGGTCGACGTCGCCGGGATCGCCCTCCGAGGCGACCTCGATGCCGGCGCCCCGCAGCGCCAGCTCGAGCGCCCGCGCCTGCGTGGTCAGGTCGTTGGCTCGCAGCCCCCCGACGGTGCTGCGCACCTCGCCGAGGGCCTCGCGCAGGAGCGCGCGCAACTCGCCGAGTTCGGCGTGGGCACGCGCCGGATCGGTGTCCAGGATGCGGTCCGCGAGCTCGGCCTTCAGGGCGACGACGGTCAGCGTGTGGCCCAGCCCGTCGTGCACGTCCCGGGCCACCCGCTCGCGCTCGGAGACGATGGCCAGGTCCCGTGCCATGAGCTGGTTGCGGTTGTCGGCGGCCATCAGGGACGCCTGGGTCATGTTGACGATGAACACCCCCGCCAGGATGATCAGCATGAACCCATAGCGCCCCGTCTGGGCGCTGGCGAGCAGGGCGGCGAGGCAGCCGGCCAGGGTCGCGCCGCCCACCCACCACGCACCGGCGCGCGGCAGCAGATAGCAGGCGTAGGCGATCACGAACGGCGCCATGAACGTGGCGGCGACGCCGATCAGGGCGGACATGGCCAGGATGATGGCCACCATGGCGCCCAGGCCCACCCAGTTCCAGTGGGCGAAGCGGAGCCGACCGCACAGCGGTCCGCCGAGGACGACGAAGGCCGCGAGGTACACCGCGGCGAAAAGCGCGACGAGCGCCAGCCCGGCGGCGACCCCGGCGGAGCCGAGCCCGGCCGAGAGCACGGCGGCGACGGTGTAGCCGAGGAACGCCAGCCAGACCGCGGGCAGGAGCCAGCCGTAGCGGCTCCAGCCGTCGCCGGGGTCCCGGGCCGTGCCGTCGGTCCGCTCCGGGAGGGCGCTCATGCCCGCCTCCGCCCCCGGGCGACGCCGACGACCGCCGCCGCGCCGAAGATGAGGACCCATGCCACCACATTGGCGAGCAGCCCGGCAACCGTGTCCGGCGTGGCCCCCTCCGTGGCGGTCGCGCCCTCGAGCAGCGGCCAACGGACCAGGCCCACGTAGCCGTACATCGGCGTGAACCGCGCGAAGTCCTGCATGGCCCCGCTCAACGGCATGAACACGTTGCCGACGAAGGACATGAGCACCAGCACGCCGGTGGCCACGCCGAGCGCCGACTCGCTCTTGAAGAGCATGGCGACGGCGAAGCCGAACAGGGCGAAGAGTGCCGCTCCGGCGAGGGAGACGAGGTACGTGGCGGCCCAGACGCCCGCCGTCGCCGTGGCCCCGGTCGCCGCCCCGGCCGCGTGGACCACGAGGATGCTCCCGGCGGTGACGACCATCGCCGTGGCGACCTTGCCCAGGACCACCTGGAGGGGGGCCACCGGCGTCAGGCCGATTTGTCGGCCCCACCCCTGCATCTGCTCGACGGCTGCGCCGCCCGTCGCGGTGGTGGCCGCCAGGGCCGCACCGTAGGCCGCCATCGAGGACATCACGTAGAACTTGACGTTGCCGTCGCCCACGGCGGCGTCTCCGTCACCCATGGAGACCCCGAAGACCAGATACATCGCCATCGGCATGAGCAGCACGAACATGATGTTGGAGACGTCGCGCAGCTGCCGGAGGAGATCGATGCGCAGATAGGTGGCGTTCATGCCGCTCCACCCGCCGCGATGACGTCGGCCGCCGGCACGACGGCGGACCCGCCCCGCGTCAGGTCGACGAAGGCGGTCTCGAGGCTCGGCGCGGACACCTCGAGGTCGTGCGCGCGGAAGTCGCGGAGCAGCGCCATCGCCAGCGCGTCCGAATCGGTGGCCGTCGCCGTGATCCGGGCGCCGCTGCGTTCGAGGCGCCGCACGTCCGCGCGTCCGCGCAGCGCAGCCAGGACGGGGTGGTCCCCGGCCGGGCCCGCTGCCTCGAGCGCGGGCAGGGTCGCCGAGACCGTGCGCCCGGACGCCATCGAACGGACCTGGGAGGTGGAACCGTCCGCGACGATCCCGCCCCGGACGATCAGCACGGTCCGCTGGGCGAACTGCTCGGCCTCTTCCAGGTAGTGGGTCGCGAAGAGCACGGTCCGTCCCGAGTCGGCGTCCTGGCGCATCGTCTCCCAGAAGTCGCGGCGCGCGTTCACGTCCATGCCGGCGGTCGGCTCGTCGAGGATCAGCAGATCCGGGTCCGGCAGCAGTGCGAGCGCGAACTTCAGCCGCTGCTGCTCGCCCCCGGAGCACTTGGAGACCTTGCGTCCGGCGATCCCGGAGATGGACGTGCGCTCCATGACCTCGGCCACGCGTCCGCCGGCGCGGTGCAGCGACGCGATGGCCTGCACGGTCTCCCGCACCGTCAGGTCGCGCAACAGGCCCCCGGTCTGCAGGACGGCGGACACGCGGCCGGACCGCACGGCCCGGCGCGGCGGGAGGCCGAGGACCTCGGCGGTTCCCGCGTCCGGTGGGGTCAGCCCCAGCAGCATGTCGATGGTCGTCGTCTTGCCGGCCCCGTTGGGTCCGAGGAACGCGACGATCTCGCCCCGTCCGACGGTCAGGTCGATGCCGTCGACGGCGGTCACGCGCCCGGCGCCGGTGGCAAAGCCCTTGCGCAGCCCGCGCAGGCGGATGGCTGGCGGTGTGTCGTGTGTCGGATCCATGGCACCAGTCTGCCGGTCCGCCGGCGCCTGCGCAGGTGGGGGCCGTCACGGGTTCGGCATGACATGTGTCAGGGCCGCTCACCAGCGAGGGATCCGCACCCAGAGGCAGCAGGGCTGGGTGGAGCCGCGGCGGACGCCGTGGCATTGCGGCATGGGGTCCACGATGTAGTCGCCGTCGACGTTCTCGGCGAAGTACCGGGGGTTGGGCTGGTACGCGTTCATGAAGACCTCGCACTCGCAACAAAGCCCGCCCATCCGGCCGAGCCGGGCCAGCAGGGCCGTCGCCCGGGGCGCGCGGAGGTCGCGGTAGCGCACCGTGAATTCGTGCCCGCGGCAGCCGAACTCCAGCATCCGGTACAGGTAGCACAGCAGGCATTCCCGCGCCCGGGGCCTGGTCATCTCCGAGGAGAGGAGCCGCAGCTCCTCCTCGAGGCTTCCGACTTCCGGCTGGCCCATGGCGTTCTCCCTCCGTTGCCCCGGGCGACGCGCCCGGTGACTCCAGCATGGGCTCGCGGCGCCCAGCGCGTTGCGGGAGCCGCCGCGTTGTGGATAACGCGCGTGCCCGGCGCCTTGTGGACGGGGGCGTGGACGGAGTCCGGGCAAGGGGACGGTGACGGTGGACGGAGCCTACCGCCGGCGATCCGCCTGGAAGCGCACGATCCGCTCGACCGCCTCGGCGACGGCCGCGCTGCCCGCGGCGAAACTCAGCCGGACGGCGGTGCGCCCGCCCTCGGCGTCGAAGTCGCCGCCCGGCACCAGCGCCACGCCCGCGCCCTCCAGCAGGGCGGAGCAGTATTCGGCGGAGTCCGCGAACCCCTCCAGCTCGTCGCCGAGGTCGGCGTAGAGGTAGAACGCGCCGTCCGCCGGCGCGGCCCGGCCCCAGCCGAGCCGCCCGAGGTTGTCCAGCAGGGTGCTCCGCGTCCGCGCGAACTCCTCCACGAAGGCCTCCGCCTCCGCGTAGGACTCCTCGGTGAACGCCTCGATCGCCGCGTACTGCGCCGGCGCCGGCGGGCAGAGCGCCACGTTGCCGGCCAGCGCGTCCACGACGGGCAGCAGGTCGTCCGGGACGATCGCCCAGCCGAGTCGCCAGCCGGTCATCCCCCAGTACTTCGAGAAGCTGGAGATCACCACGGCGTCGCGGTCGAGCTCCCACGCGCAGACGCCGCGGGGATCCTCGGCGCCCGCGCCGGGGTAGGTGATGCCGTGGTAGATCTCGTCGCTGATGAGGCGCGCGCCGCCGCGCGCGCACCACGCGGCGAGCTCGGCCAGCTCCGCGCGGGTGACCATGGTGCCGGTCGGGTTGGCCGGAGAGGCGAGCATCAGGCCCGCGAGCGGACCGTGCTCGCGCACCGCGGCGTCGAGCAGCTCCGCCGTCGGCTGGTACCGCGTCGCCGGGCCACAGTCCAACTCGACCACCTCGATGCCGAGGGCGCCCAGGATGTTCCGGTACGCGGGGTACCCGGGACGGGCCAGCGCGACGCGGTCGCCCGGGTTGAACGAGGACAGGAAGAGCAGCATGAAGGCGCCGGAGGAGCCGGTGGTGATGGCGACGTTCTCCGGCGGGACCTCGATCCCGTACCAGCGCCGGTAGTGCCCCGCGACGGCGCGGCGCAGCCCGGCGATGCCGAGCGCGGGCGTGTAGGTCAGCGGCGCCCCGGAGGAGTGCAGCGCGGCCGCGGCGGCCGAGACCCCGGTCGGTGCGCCGCCGCCGGGCTCGCCCGCGCAGAGCGAGACGACGTCGCGTCCCTCCCCGCGGAGCTCGGCCACGCGCCGGAGGATGTCCATCACCTGGAAGGCGGGCACCTGGGCCCGGCTCGCGATGGCGGGATGGCGTTTCACGGCGGCTCCTCGGGGTACGACGGCGGTGTCCGGTCCCAGCCTTTCACACCGCCCGCGCCCTGCCGCTAGCCGGCCGCGGCGACCTTGCGGCGCACCTCGTCCATGTCGAGCGCCCGGACCTGCGAGATCAGGTCCTCGAGCGCCGGCGCCGGAAGGGCGCCCGGCTGCGAGAACACCAGCACGCCGTCGCGGAACACCATGAGCGTCGGGATGGAGGTGATGCGGGCGGAGGCCGCGAGCTGCTGTTCCGCCTCCGTGTCCACCTTGCCGAACACGATGTCGGCGTGGAGGGCGGATGAGGCCTCGTAGACGGGGGAGAACTGCCGGCACGGTCCGCACCACGCGGCCCAGAAGTCCACCAGGACGATCCCGTCGCGGGCGACGACCTGCTCGAAGTTGGAGGAGTTGAGATTGACGGAGGCCACGGCCGGTCCTTTCGGTCGGAGGGTGGCGCGTTTGCGCGCCGGTGATTCCAACCATACCCCCCTGGGTATTATTCCCCTCGGGCGGACTACGCGGCGCGGAGGTAGTGACGCATCGGCGCGTGCCGGACGGCGCGGGGCAGCCGCGGGTAGACGACCCGAACCACCGCGAGCGCAGCCCGGAACGCGCGCTCCCGGCGGGGGCTCCACGCCAGGCCGAACGGCCCGCGCAGCCGGCCCGGCAGGAACCCGGCCGTCAGCAGCCGGGCGAGCGGCATCGCGGCCCGGACCCACCGGGGGGCGTTCCGCGCCGCGAGCAGATCCCGCCCGGCCCGCGCCACCTCGTCGTCCACGGACAGTTCGGCGATGACGCCGTCCCGGTATCGCGCGAAATCCTCCCGCGTCGGCGGCCACAGGTCGGGGGGCATCCGCAGGGCCGTGGCCAGCAGGGCGTAGTCCCGGTACAGCCGCTCCGCCTCATCCTCGCCCAGCGGCGGCAGGACGGCCTCACGCACCAGCGTCGCGGAGTCGTAGAGCGTCGCCGCGACCCACAACTGCAGCCGCGGATCGTGGGCGTCGTACGCCGGACCGCCGTCGCGCGCGGTGCCGTGAACGGGCTCGTGCGCCCGCTCGACCCAGGCCCGGGCCGCGGCGGCCTGTGCGGGCGTGCCGTTGGTCAGCGCGTAGATGTAGCGCAGTGTTCCGTGCAGGCGCTTCAGGGGATCGGCGGCGAAATCGCTGTGCCGCACGACGCCGCGACCCACGGGCGGGAGGGCCAGCTGGAGCAGCAGTGCCCTCCCCGCGCCGGCCAGCAGCACCGCTTCCGGGGCGACGTCGGCGATGCCGCGCACCTCCGACGGCGCCGCCGATCGTCTCGTGGACCGACGCCCGGGCCGCGCCTCGACCGGCGCCCCGGGCCGTCCGACCGACAACTCAGCCGATGCCGTCGCTTCGGCGGCCCCTCCGCTCCGTGGAGCGCTTCCCCGCAGTGTGCCCATACCGCCGATCCTAATCCGTGCGGGCCACCGGCGACGCGCGTGCCCGCCTGCCCCCGTCCGAGGAGTTCACCGGCACCGCCTGCGGGGGCAGGGGTAGCCGCTACTCCGCTGCGGCCAGCTGGCCGCACGCCCCGTCGATCTCCTTGCCCCGCGTGTCGCGCAGGGTCGTGGGGATGCCGGCGTCGATCAGCCGGTTGATGAACTCGGCGGTCACGTCGCGGTCCGACGCGGTCCAGATGGAGCCCGGCGTCGGGTTGAGCGGGATCGGGTTCACGTGGACCCAACCGCGGCCGCGCTTGTTCAGCTTCTTGGCCAGCAGGTCGGCGCGCCAGGCGTGGTCGTTCATGTCCTTGATCAGCGCGTATTCGATCGACACGCGGCGCCCGGTGGTCCGGTAGTAGTTGTAGGCCGCGTCGATGGCCTCGTCGACCTTCCAGCGGGAGTTGACCGGGATGAGGTCGTCGCGCAGCTCGTCGTCGGGCGCGTGCAGGCTCAGCGCGAAGGTGACCGGGATGTTCTCCTCGGCCAGCTTGTTGATGGCCGGGACCAGGCCCACGGTGGAGACGGTGATGTTGCGCGCGCTCATGCCCAGGCCCTCCGGGGCCTCGGCGACCATGCGGCGCACCGCTGTCATGACCCGCTTGTAGTTGGCCAGCGGCTCGCCCATCCCCATGAAGACGATGTTGGTGACGCGCTCGGCGTCGTGCCCCCCGTCGCGCCGCGTTCCGCCCAGCCCGCCCTCGGCGATGACCCGGTTGGCCTGGACGATCTGGTCCAGGATCTCCGCCGCCGACATGTTGCGGGTCAGTCCCGCCTGGCCCGTCGCGCAGAAGGGGCAGTTCATGCCGCAGCCGCACTGGGAGCTCACGCACAGGGTCACGCGGCCGGGGTAGCGCATCAGCACCGACTCCACGAGCGAGCCGTCGAACAGCCGCCAGAGGAACTTGACGGTGTCGCCGTTGTCCGTGGTCAGCCGCTTGACCTCGGTGAGCAGCTTCGGGAAGAGCGCGGAGGCGAGCTCCTCGCGGCCCTCCTTCGGCAGATCGCTCATCTGCGCGGGATCGGTCGTGTAGTGCTGGAAGTAATGCACGGAGAGCTGCTTGGCGCGGAAGCCGGGCAACCCCATGTCCTTGAGCTTGGCCTGGCGCTCGGCCAGCGACAGGTCCGCGAGGTGCTCCGGCGGTTGCGAGACGCGGGTGCGGGTCCCGAATTGAAGCTGCGGGCGTCCGTCGGGCCCCATGGCCTGCTTCCACCCCTCCGCCGTGGGGCGCACCTGAACGCGGCCGTCGCTGCGCACCGCGTCGATCGCGTCCGGAGTCCGCTCGGGACGCGAGGCGTGCGCGCGAGACGTCCCCGTGCGGTGGTGCCCGTCGGCGGGGTGGAGGTCGGCGGGCTGGTGGGCCGCGGTGGAACCCGGTCCCGCGGGAGTGTGCGGACGGTCCTCGCTGCGCTGCTGGTCGGAAGTCATTGGCTCCATTCTCCCACGGAGACCCGCCGAGCGGCAGGTCGGCGCGGGGAGGCGACCGCCGGGGCCGCTAGCGCGCGGGCGTCGCCTCGATCAGGGGATACACGCCGTTCTCGTCGTGCACCTCCCGGCCGGTGACCGGCGGGTTGAAGACGCAGGCCATCCGCAGCTCGGTGGTGGCCCTGACGGTGTGCTTCTCGTGCCCATCGAGCAGGTACATGGTGCCGTCGCGCAGCTCGTGGACCTGCCCGGTGACCTCGTCGGTCAGCGTCCCCTCGCCCTGCACGCAGTAGACGGCCTCCACGTGGTTGGCGTAGTGGAACGTCGACGTCGTGCCGGCGTAGATCACGGTGTCGTGGAAGGAGAAGCCGACGCCCTCCCCCGCCAGGACCATGCGGCGGCTGCGCCAGGTCTCGGACTTGATGTCGCGGTCGGTGTCGTTGAGGTCGTTCAGCTGGGTGACGAACATGGTTGCTCCTTGGGGTCGTGGTTGTTCGGTGGGGGCGGCCGGTGCCGCTAGGCTCCGGCGAGCGCGGGGGTCCGGGACCCGACGACGGCGCGGACGGACTCCGCGAGGATGCCGAGGCCGCGCTCGAGGTCGGCGTGCCCGATGGTCAGGGCGGGCATCACCTTGAGCACCTCGTCGCTGGGGCCGGAGGTTTCGACGAGCAGGCCGCGGCGGTAGGCCTCGGCCGCGACCTCGCCCGCGGCGTCGACATCCGGGAACACGATGCCGGCCAGCAGCCCGCGGCCGCGGACGGAGGCGCCCTCGACGGACCCGGCGATGGCGTCCAGGCCGCGGTGGAGCGCCGCGATCGTGCCGGCCACGTCGTTCTGGAAGTCGTCGTCGGCCCAGTAGCGCTCGAGCGCGGCGGTCGCCGTGACGAACGCGGGGTTGTGGCCGCGGAACGTCCCGTTGTGCTCCCCGGGGCTCCACGCGTCGAGGTCGCGGCGGAACAGGGTCAGCGCCATGGGCAACCCGAAACCGGAGATCGACTTCGAGAGGCACACGATGTCGGGCTCGATGCCGGACTCCTCGAAGCTGAAGAACGTGCCCGTGCGGCCGCAGCCGGCCTGGACGTCGTCCACGATCAGCAGGATCTGGTGCTTCTTGCACAGGTCCGACAGCCCGCGCAGCCAGCCGGCGCGGGCGGCCTTGAGCCCGCCCTCGCCCTGGACCGTTTCCACGATGACCGCGGCGGGCTTGTCCACGCCGGAGCCGCTGTCCTCGAGCACGCGCTCGAGCCACATGAAGTCGTCGGTCTCGCCGTTGAAATAGTCGTCGTACGGAATCTTGGAGCTGTTCGTCAGCGGGATGCCGGCGCCGGCGCGCTTCATCGAGTTTCCGGTGACCGAGAGTGCTCCGAGGGTCATGCCATGGAAGGCATTGGTGAAGCTGAGGACATGCTGCCGGCCGGTCACCTTGCGCGCCAGCTTCAGCGCGGCCTCGACGGTGTTGGTGCCCGTCGGCCCGGGGAACATGACCTTGTAGTCCAGGTTCCGCGGCTCGAGGATGAGCCGCTGGAACGTCTCGAGGAACCGGCGCTTGGCCGGTGTCTTCATGTCCAGCGAGTGCACGACGGCGCCGCTGGCCAGGTAGTCCAGCAGCGGCCGGAGCAGTTCGGGGTTGTTGTGCCCGTAGTTCAGGGCACCGGCCCCCGAAAAGAAGTCGAGGTACTCGGAGCCGTCCTCGGCGGTCATCGTGCTGCCGGAGGCGTGGGCGAACACCGCCGGCCAGGTGCGGCAGTAGCCGCGGACGTCGGATTCCAGCGTTTCGAAGATGTCGTTCATGAGGGGGATCCCTTCGGTCGTATGCGTGGGGGGCGCGGCGGAGCGGCGGGCGCTTCGCCGTCGTGCGCGGAGGTGGTCGCGGGTCCTCGCCGCCGGATTCGCCGCGTGTCGTCGAGGCGCGACGCAGCTGCGCGTGGCGGGCGGCCGGCGACGGCCGTGCGGGTGGCTAGCCCCCGGCGGACGCGCCCGCGAGCTGCAGCGAGCGCAGGTCCGCGTCGAGGCCGAGCGGGCCGATGCGGTACAGGTACTCCGTGTCGTGGTCGTCCGGGTAGAGGTCCCGGGTGAAGAGCGGCCGCCGCTCGCACCCGGCCCCGTGGCGCTCCGCGAACCGGGTGAACAGGCGCTGGGACGCGGGATTGTCCGCCGTGATCGTCGTTTCCACGCGGTCCGCGGCGGCGCGGTGGGCCAGATCGTCGAGCATGGCGGCGGCGAGGCCGCGGCCGCGGTGGGCCGCGTCGACGCCGACCTGCCAGACCATCAGCGTGCCCGGCTCGGCGGGGCGGATGTAGCCGGTGACGAAGCCGGCAACGTCGCCGTCGATCCGGGCCACGAGCGAGGTGTCCGCGAAGTCGCGGCACCACAGCAGGTAGGAGTACGAGGAGTTCAGGTCCAGGACCCGGGTGTCCCGGGCGAGGCGCCACAGTGCGGCGCCGTCGGACGTCTCTGGATGGTGGAATGTTGGCTCGGACAAAGTGTTTTCGAGTGCTTCAACCATTCCCTCCAACATAGCGAACCGCGCGCAAAGCTCAACCCGGGATCCCGCGACTTGACAGGGTTCCGCCCCGAAAAGGGTCCCTTGTGGCCCCGCGCCCGACCCCGGCGCATCCCATGGCACGCGCGGGATGCGCCGGAAGGTCGGGCCCCGCGGATCGGACCCCCCGGAATAGTTACCATTCCGTGATCCGATGCGCGGCGGAAGCGGGTCTCACGTCGACGCCGGGGCTTTCCGCCGCGGTGGATGGGTGCCGCGGCGCGGTGCCGGGGTAAGACAATCGGCGGCCGCACTGGCATGCTGTTGCCGTGACATCGATCTCGACGGAGACTCCGCGGACCGCGCTCAGTTGGAAGCTGCTGCCGGCCGCGCTCGTCTCGGTGTCCGCCGTCCTGCTGTTCGGCGTCGGGAACGACCCCCTCGGGTACGGCACGCTGGCCCTGGGCCTGGTCGCGGCGGCCGTCATCGACCGCGCGCTGCTGCGGCACCTCGCGCTGATCGCCGCGGGAATGGCCATCGTCAGCGCGGTGCCCCTCCACGCCGACCTGAGCCTGGGGCACATGGCCCTCATGGGCAGCGCCCTCGCGTTGGCCGTGCTGGTTCCGTGGTTCGTGTCGCGGTTCGTCTACGGCGAGGAGATCATCAGGTTTCCGGTGAACACGGGCCGCCCCTGGTCGCTGACCGCGCGGCTGTACCTGATCGGCGTCGTCCTGCTCGGATACCTCATCCTGCCCGTGTACCTGATCAGCACGGGGGTCTACCAGAACTGGCCGGACGCCTCCGACCCCACGATTTTCTGGCGGCTCTTCCTCGGAGTGAACGCCGTGGGCATCTGGGACGAGCTGTTCTTCATCTGCACCACGTTCACCCTGCTGCGGCAACACTTCCCGGACTGGACGGCCAATATCCTGCAGGCCGTGATCTTCTCGTCGTTCCTGTGGGAGATCGGCTACCAGGCCTGGGGGCCGCTTCTGACCTTCCCGTTCGCGCTGCTTCAGGGCTACACGTTCAAGCTGACGAAGTCCCTCAGCTATGTCGTGGCGGTGCACCTGACCTTCGACTTCGTGCTCTTCCTCGCGCTGGTGCACGCGCACAACCGCGACTGGCTGCCGATCTTCTGGTACTGAGCCGGCGGCCCTACGCCCCGCCGTCGCGGCGGGCGAACAGGGGTGACTCCCGGCCGTCGTTCCAAGCGATCAGCAGCGTGATGGCACGGCCCAGGAGGACCGAGGCGGCAATCGCCAGCAGCACCGCGAGCTCCGTCGACAGCTCGGGCCACAGGCCGGTGACCGTGCCGATGCCGACCGAGTACGCCGACCAGAGCACGCCCGCCGCCGCGGAGTGGGCGACGAACGCCCGGGCCGGCTGCGGCACGGAGGCCGCGGCGACATTGAGGGTCAGGCGTCCGAGCGGGACGAATCGCGAGACCATCACGAGCGTCACCCCGTTCCCGTCGAGCCTGGCACGCGCCGCGCCCAACGTGGACCGCCACCGGCTGCCCGCGAACCACCGCCGCGAGCCCGGTCGGAAGCGGCGCACCAGCACGAACGTCGCGGCGTCCCCCGCCACGGCGCCCGCGAGCATCGACAGGGCCAGAAGGTAGGGGTCCAGCTGTTCGGACTTCATGGACAGCGAGCCCAGTGCGACGAAGAGCGTCGTGCTCGGAACCGGCGGGAGCAGCGCCGAGACCGTCACCATCAGGGCGCCCACCGGGTACACCCACCAGAAGTCCGCGTCACGGAGCACCGAGACCAACGCGTCCATGGCACACCTCCACCGTCCTTCGCCGGCACGCGATGCGCGTTCTACCGTGGCCCGCTCCCTGACTCGATTCTACCGGCGCTCCCCTAGTCTTGACCGATGCGAATCTGGAGTCTGCACCCGCGGTATCTCGACGCGAAGGGGCTGGTGGCCTGCTGGCGCGAGACGCTGCTCGCGCAGAAGGTGTTGCAGGGCGGGACCGCGGGCTACCGCAACCACCCCCAACTGCGGCGCTTCCGGGCCGCCCCGGACCCGGTCGCGGCCATCGGTGCCTACCTCGATGCCGTGGAGCGCGAAGCCGCGGCCCGCGGCTACGGGTTCAACCGGGCCCTGATCGTGGCGCCGCCGCAGCGGGGAGCCGGCGATCCGCCGGGCATCGCGGTGCCCGTCCTGGACGTCACGCGGGGACAGCTCGCCTACGAGGCCGGGCATCTCGCGGCGAAGCTGGCCGTGCGCGATCCGGCGCGCCTGCCGGCCCTGGCCGCCGGACCTCCCGCGCCGCACCCGCTGTTCCGAGCCGTCGACGGGCCGGTCGAGGAATGGGAGATCGTGGGCTGAACCCGCGCCCGTCCGGGCGCGACGGCGGACCGCGGCGGGCGGTGTGGCATCGGGATCCGCCGGGCGCCGCGGCCGGACAGGCGTCAGGGCCGGGCCGCATGCCTGTCCGCGGCGCCGCCGTCGTCCACCAGCCGGCTCTCCGGTGCCCGCCCCGGCACCGCGCCCGCGGCGCCCGCGGCTCCGGCTTCGTCGCCCTCGGCCGGCTCGCCGGGCAGGGCGTGCCCGACCCCGGCCGCCTCGACGACGGCCGCGGTGGTGCGGATGAAGACCACGAGCCAGCCGAAGACGATGCCCGCGGCACCGAGTTCCAGCGCGGTCAGGTTGTAGTACTGCAGCGGGCGCCAGAGGACCGCTGCCCCGGCCAGCGAGGCGACGGCGATCAGGCTCAACAGGTAGAACGCGCCCGGGAATCCCGGAAGCCAGAGCGGGACCCCCAGCAGCAGGACCGCGAGGATGAGCGCCAGCAGGCGGACGAAGCCGGTGTGGACGGGCTCGAAGCTGTTCACGGGGAACACCCCGATCCCCGCCATGCAGACCCCGCCGGCGATGAGGCAGGCGCGCACCACCCCCGGGCGTGGACGCAGGAACCTGCGGCGGCGCCTGCCGTCGCGCTCGTCCCGCGCGTCGAGCGCCACGGCCCAGCGGCGCAGATCGCGGGTGATGAACGCCGAGAGCGTCGTCAGGATGACGCCCGAGGTGGTGATCGTGGTGTTGAAGGTCCAGAAGGACGTCAGCCCGGCCTGCCCGGTTCCCAACTCGCTGAACATCGAGTGCCACCACAACGGGTTCTCCGCGAAGAGCATGCTGACCAGCATCCCCGAGGCCATGAAGACCGCGAGCAGGACGGAGAGCGTGGCCGCCGTGATCCTGGCCCCGGACGTGTAGGCGAAGTAGCCGGCCACGCCCGAGGCGACGGCCAGCATGGTCGCACCCGCCACGGCGTCGACCGTCAGTCCGAAGAACGCCTGCTGGAAGAGCCGGAACAGGACCAGCGAGGACATGACGGCGATCGAGGAGTGGACCACCAGGAGCGCAGCGACGTCCACGACCTGCCGCAGCATGGGTCGGGATCCCCACCAGACGTGGACCGTGCGCACGTTCCGCACGTAGCCCGCCACGAACGCCAGCCCGGCCGTCGCGCCGCACACGACGGACGCGTGGATGGCCACCGACCCGTCCCCGGCCAACGGCGGCCGGTAGCCGCGGAACGCGATCAGGCCAACGGCGAGCGCCGCGGCCCCCGCGAGGACTGCGGCCCAGATCGAGCGGGACTCGATCTCCACGGCATGGGTCGGCGGCCCCGGAGTGCCGCCCTGCTGCCACTGCGCCATATCGCTCCCCCGCGTCGGCCGGGGCGGCCGCGCGGCCGCCCCGCCACGATTCTGCCACGGCGGGGCGGGTCGGCGCGGGGCCACTACGCGGGGTGGGGGTCCATGATCTCGCTGCGGATCAGGAAGCGCTTGCCCTCGGGGGCCTCGACCGAGAACCCGGCACCGCGACCGGTCACCACGTCGACCGTGAGCTTGGTGTGCCGCCAGTACTCGAACTGTTCCCTGGACATCCAGAAGTCGATGTCCCCCAGAGCGTTGCCCTCCGCGTCGGGCAAGGTGAAGACGCCCAGGAGAATGTCCGAATTCCCGGTCTTGAATTCGCCGGCCGGGAAGCACATCGGCGACGAGCCGTCGCAACAACCGCCGGACTGGTGGAACATCAAGGGCCCGTGCCGGTTCCAGAGCTTGCCCAACAGGTCGACGGCGGAAGCGCTCAGCGCGACTCGGGAAAAGTCCTCGTCCGGGATCGCCGGTCTGGATTCAAGGGTGGTGTCCATGGTCGTCTCCTTGGTGCGTCCGGTCCACCGCGGCCCGGAACCGCCGTGTTGGCGATCCCGGGCCGCGGTGTGACCGCACGGGTGTTGCGGGTGCTGCGGCCAGTGTCCTACTTTTGTCCGACGTAGTCGATGACCACCCGGCCATCGATCTTTGCGTGGATCATCTCGTCGAACACCGCGTTGATGTCCTCGAGCGGCCTGGTGTGGATGGTCGGCTTGATCTTGCCCTGCGCGAAGAAGTCCAGGGCCTCGACCATGTCCTGGCGGGTGCCGACGATCGAGCCGCGGATGGTCAACCCCTTGAGCACGATGTCGAAGATCGGCGCGGGGAACTCCCCCGGCGGCAGGCCATTGAAGACGATGGTTCCGCCGCGGCGGGTCATGCCGATGGCCTGGCCGAACGCCGCGGGGTGCACGGCCGTCACCAGGACCCCGTGGGCGCCGCCGGTTGCCGCGTGGATGGCCTCGACCGGGTCGGCGGCGAAGGCGTTGACCGTCACCTCGGCGCCGTGGCTGCGCGCCAGGGCCAGCTTTTCCTCGGCGACATCGACGGCGGCGACGCGCATGCCCATGGCGACCGCGTACTGCACGGCGATGTGCCCGAGGCCCCCGATACCCGAGATCACCACCCACTGTCCCGGCTTGACCTCGGTCTGCTTCAGCCCCTTGTAGACGGTGACGCCGGCGCACAGCACCGGGGCGATCTCGTATGGGTCCGATCCCTCTGGGATGTGGGCCGCGAACTTGGCATCGACCACCATGTATTCCCCGAAGGACCCGTCCACCGAATAGCCGCTGTTCTGCTGCGACTCGCAGAGGGTCTCCCAGCCGGTGCCGCAGTATTCGCAATTGCCGCAGGCACTGGCAAGCCAGGCGTTGCCCACGAGGTCCCCGACCTTCACCTCGGTGACGCCTTCGCCGATTTTTTCGACATGGCCGACCCCCTCGTGACCGGGAACCAGCGGAAGGTTTGGCTTGACCGGCCAGTCGCCATGGGCGGCGTGCAGGTCCGTGTGGCAGACGCCGGAGGCGATGACCTTGACGAGGGCCTGGCCGGGGCCGGGTTCCGGGATCGCAAGGTCACCGAGCTCGAGCTCTTGACCGAACGTCTTGACGATGGCTGCGCGCATGGTGCTCATGGTGGCTGGTCCTTTGCTGTGGGGTTCACATCGGGGGCGCGCCGAAGGGGGCCTGGGAGCGCCCTCTGGCGCGCCCGCGATGCGATGTGGCTGGAAGGATGCGTCCGGACGGGGTTTTTCGGGTGCAGGTCCCCGCCGGGGTGGGGGTTTAGAAGAAGCCGAGCTTGTTCTCCGAGTAGGAGACGAGGAGGTTCTTCGTCTGCTGGTAGTGGTCCAGCATCATCAGGTGGTTCTCGCGCCCGATGCCGGAGGACTTGTAGCCGCCGAACGCCGAGTGCGCGGGGTACGCGTGGTACTGGTTGACCCACACGCGGCCGGCCTGGATCTCGCGCCCGGCGCGGTACGCCTGGTTGCCGCTGCGGCTCCAGACACCGGCCCCGAGGCCGTAGAGGGTGTCGTTGGCGATCGACATGGCGTCCGCATAGTCGGAGAACGTGGTGACGGAGACCACGGGACCGAAGATCTCCTCCTGGAAGACGCGCATCTTGTTGTGGCCCTTGAAGATGGTCGGCTGCACGTAGAAGCCGCCGGCCAGGTCCCCGTCGAGCTCCGCGCGGCCGCCGCCGGTGAGGACCTCGGCGCCCTCCTGCTTGCCGATGTCCAGGTAGGAGAGGATCTTCTCCAGCTGGTCGTCGGAGGCCTGCGCGCCCATCATGGTGTCGGTGTCCAGCGGGTTGCCCTGCTTGATGGCCTCGGTCCGCGCGATGACGTCGCCGATGAACCGGTCGTAGATCGACTCCTGGATGAGGGCGCGCGACGGGCAGGTGCAGACCTCCCCCTGGTTGAGGGCGAACATCGTGAAGCCCTCCTGCGCCTTGTCGTAGAAGGCGTCGTCGGCGGCCGCGATGTCCTCGAAGAAGATGTTCGGGCTCTTGCCGCCGAGCTCCAGGGTGACCGGAATCAGGTTTTCGGAGGCGTACTGCATGATCAGGCGGCCGGTGGTGGTCTCACCGGTGAACGCGATCTTGCGGATGCGCTTGTTGGACGCCAGCGGCTTCCCGGCCTCCAGCCCGAAGCCGTTGACCACGTTGATCACGCCGGCGGGAAGGAGGTCGCCGATGAGCTCCATCAGCACCAGGATCGACGTCGGCGTCTGCTCGGCAGGCTTGAGCACGACGGCGTTGCCCGCCGCGAGCGCCGGCGCGAGCTTCCAGACGGCCATCAGGATGGGGAAGTTCCACGGGATGATCTGGCCCACCACGCCGAGCGGCTCGTGGTAGTGGTACGCCGTCGTGTCGTCGTCGATCTGGGAGAGCGAGCCCTCCTGCGCGCGGATGGCGCCGGCGAAGTAGCGGAAGTGGTCGATCGCCAGCGGCATGTCGGCGTTGAGCGTCTCGCGGACCGCCTTGCCGTTGTCCCAGGACTCGGCGACGGCGAGCATCTCCAGGTTCTGCTCCATGCGGTCGGCGATCTTGTTCAGGATCACCGCGCGGTCGGCGGGGCTGGTGCGTCCCCAGGCGGGGGCGGCGGCGTGGGCGGCGTCGAGCGCGGCCTCGATGTCCTCGGCGGTTCCGCGGCCCACCTCGCAGAAACCCTTTCCGGTCACCGGGGTGATGTTCTCGAAGTACTCGCCCTTGATCGGGGCCTTCCACTCCCCGCCGATGTAGTGCTCGTAGCGGCTCTTGAAGGAAACGGGCGATCCCTCGGTGCCGGGTGCGGCGTAGACGGTCATGGCAACTCCTTTGTTGTCGAACGGGTCCACGGCGAGTGACGTGGATCACGTGCGGGTCTCGTTCCACCGACGGTACGCCCGCAGACGTTGCATTCGGGTTGCACGCGGACCCCGCGGGACTCCGGCGGTCCGTCCTGGCCGGTTTCGCCGCGCGCGGCCCCCGGCCCCACCGGGAGCGGCGAGGTCAGCGGAGCTCGTCCTCCAGGCGCTCCAGCCGCGACACGACGACGGCGCGGCGCGGCGAGCGCGGGGGCAGGACCTGCAGGGCGGTGCGCAGCGCCTCGACGTCGTCGGCGGCCTCGGGCAGGTCAAGGTACTCCATCAGGACGTCGGGGGCGGCGTCCTGCAGCATCGCCTGGCGCAGGCCACCGGACACGGCGGCGCGGATGGACTCGATGCCGGGCGCCGAGGACCGGGGCAGCACGGGCCCGCGGTAGGCGGCCAGCGCGCGCCGGTGCTGCCCGCGGGAGACGAGGTACAGCACCTCGCGCGCGTCGATCCGCAGGGCGGGCTCCGTCCGGTAGGGGCGGGAGAGCAGCCCCAACCCGGGCACCCCGGCGGCACGGTGCCCGGCCAGCGCGCGGCGTACGCGCACGATCTCGGCGCGGAGGGTGGCCGTCTGCGCGGCGTCGCCCAGCAGCGCCGCCGCCAGATCGTCGGCACGCATGCCCTCCCGGTGCCAGGCCAGCAGGGTGAGGATCTCGGCGTGCCGTCCGCCGAGGGCCAGCCGGGCGTCGCCGGAGACCAGGGCCCCGCCGTCGTTCCCGAGGACCTCGAGGCGGTGTCCGGTCCGGACCGGGGACCCGGGCCGCGGGCGGGGTCCCGCGGGGCCGCCCCGGGGCGGAGCGCCGCCGCGGTCCGTGCCCGGACCGCCGGCGCGCGCCGGGCCGCCCCCGACGCCCAGGCCGAGGAGCCTCAGCTCGGTCTCCGCCGCGGCGACGGCGGCCTGCAGCAGGGCCAGGGAGTGTCCGGCGACCGCGTCGGCGCCCCCGGTGAGATCCACGACCCCGAGGATCCGCCCCGTGCCGGGGCAGCGGACGGGCACCGCGGTGCAGCTCCAGCGGTGGGCCTGGCGGCTGAAGTGCTCGGCCCCGCTCACCTGGACGCCCTCGCCGGTGGCCAGCGCGGTCCCGGGAGCCGAGGTTCCGACGGAGCGTTCGGACCAGTCCGCCCCGGGAACGAACGCCATGCCCTCGGCCCGGCGCAGGGCGGAGCTATCGCCCTCGACCCACAGGAGACGGCCGAACTCGTCGCCGACCGCGACGACCAGCCCGGTGTCCCGCGCGGGCCGGACGAGCAGCCTGTCGATCACGGGCATGATGCCGGCCAGCGGGTGCGCGCTGCGGTACGCGTCCAGTTCCGCGGCGCCGAGCCCCGCCACCGGTTCGATCCGGTCCGGGTCCGGGAGGAACCCCAGCGAGCGCAGCCAGGAGTCGTGGACGACGGGGCGCAGCCCGTCCAGCCCGTCGTCGTCGCTGCCCCGCCCCAGCACCGCGTGGGCCGCAAGGGCATGGCGCTGGAACGTCCGCGAGGCGGGCGACATCAACCGCATGCTGGTTCACCGTCCGTGACTGGCCGCGAGGCCGGAAGTCCGCTCCCCCGCGGGGCGCGGCGCTAGTGTGGCGTAGGGCACAGTCTAGGGGAAGCCGCGGCGGTGCGGGAGGGCCCCGCCGGGTCGATCGCGCGGTCTTGGAATGGCACGGCGCCGGTGCCACCATGGAGCCAGGCCGCGGGGGCGCGCCCCGCCGGCACATCGAAAGGAACACCATGGCCCGCATGATCTTCGTCAACCTCCCGACCAGGAACCTGGCCGCGGCGGACGCGTTCTACTCGGCGATGGGCTTCGAGAAGAACGCGTCCTTCTCCAACGACGACGCGAGCTCGTGGATGATCAGCCCGGAGATCTGGGTCATGTCCCTCAGCGAGGCCTACTTCGGCGGATTCCTCCGCGGCGGGGACGCCCCCGCCTTCGGGGAGGGCGGCAAGCAGATGCTCAACGCGCTCAGCTGCTCGTCGATCGGCGAGGTCGACGAGCTGACGCGGACCGCGGCCGCCCACGGCGGCGCGGTGTACCGCGATCCGAAGTCGGACTTCCCCGGGATGTACGGCTCGGCGGTCACCGACCCGGACGGCCACGTCTGGGAGCTCGTGTGGATGGAGCAGCCCGGCGACGGAACCCCGACCGAGGAGTCCGGGGAATAGGGCGGGCCTCCTATCCCTCGCAGGCCTCGTTCGAGCACCCGGAGTCGCGCGGGATCCAGCGGGCGCCGTCCTTCCCCGTGTCCTCCCACGTGATGTGGCGGTGCTGCCCGCAGCGCTCGCACGCGGGCGCCACGTAGGACGCCTTCTCCTCGTCGGTGTATGCGCGGTATTCGCCCATGGTCGCCTCCCCGTTCGCAGTCGGTAGCGCCACTCTATGCCGCGCGGCCCCGGCGCGACAGGGCCACGGGGTCTAGTGGCCGCCCGCGTTGAGCTTGCCGGCGAGGCGCGTTCGCATGAGGGTGCTGGCTTCGTTGAGGCCGACGATCTTCACGTCCTTGCCCATCCGCCGGTACTTCTCCTGGATCGCGTCGAGGGCCGCGACCGTCGAGGCGTCCCAGAGGTGCGAGGAGCCGAGGTCGATGACGACGTGCCGCGGGTCCTCGGTGTACTCGAACTGGCTGTAGAGGTCGTTGGAGGAGGCGAAGAACAGCTCGCCGTCCACCGTGTAGCGCGCGAACGCCTCCTCGCCGCCACCGATGACCTTCCGCTCCACCGTCACGAAGTGGGCCACGCGCCGGGCGAACATGACCATCGCCGTGAGCACGCCGACGCCGACGCCGATGGCGAGGTTGTGCGTCCAGACGGTCACGACGACGGTGGCCAGCATGACGGCGGTCTCCGACTTCGGCATGCGCCGCAGCGTGGCCGGCCGGACGGAGTGCCAATCGAACGTCACGATCGCCACGAAGATCATGACCGCCACCAGCGCCGCCATCGGGATCAGCGCCACGACGTCGCCGAGGCTGACCACCAGGATCAGGAGGAAGGCGCCGGCGAGGAACGTCGAGATCCGGGTGCGGGCGCCCGAGGCCTTGACGTTGATCATGGTCTGGCCGATCATCGCACAGCCGCCCATGCCCCCGAAGAAGCCCGTGACGATGTTGGCCACGCCCTGGCCCCACGACTCGCGGGTCTTGTCCGAGTGCGTGTCCGTGACGTCGTCGACGAGCTTGGCGGTCATGAGGGACTCCAGCAGGCCGACCAGGGCCAGTGACAGGGCGAACGGGAAGATGATGCCCAGCGTCTCGGCGGTGAGCGGGACGTCCGGGAAGAAGAGGGTGGGCAGGGACTCGGGCAGCTCGCCCTTGTCCCCGACGTCGGGGACGCCCGCGCGCGCCACCACGGCGAACAGCGTCAGCACGACGATGGCGACCAGTGGGGCGGGCACCACGCTGGTCAGCCGCGGGAGGCCGAACACGATCAGGAGCCCGACGGCGACCATCGGGTAGACCAGCCACGGGACGCCGATGAGCTCGGGCACCTGGGACATGAAGATGAGGATCGCCAGGGCGTTGACGAAACCGACCATGACGGACCGCGGGATGAAGCGCATCAGCCGTGCCACGCCGGCGAGCGCGAGGACGATCTGGAGGGCGCCGCCGAGCAGTACGGCGGCGATGAAGTAGTCGACGCCGTGGCTGGCGACCAGCGGCGCGATGACCAGCGCGACCGCGCCCGTGGCGGCCGAGATCATCGCCGGCCGGCCCCCGACGAAGGCGATGGTGACCGCCATGGTGAAGGAGGCGAACAGGCCGAGCCGCGGGTCGACCCCGGCGATGATGCTGAAGGCGATCGCCTCGGGAATGAGGGCCAGCGCGACGACGAGGCCCGCCAGCACCTCGGTCTTCAGCAGCCGCGGCGACTTGAGCGTGCGGAGCACCGACTGGCGTTCCTCGGGGGTTTCGGTGACGACGGACAAACCGCTTCCTTCGGTCGGGGGCCTGCGCGGCCCGGGGGTTCTGCGGTGGCAGACGCGGCGGCGCGTCCGGGGGTGCGGGCCGGGCGGTACGGCGGACTCGGACAGCACGCCTGCGCCCGGGGTTCGGGGTTCGGGGCTCGCGGTTCGGGACCCGAGGTTCGGGACCCGCGTCGGGCCGGGCGACGGAACCGCGCGCCATACCGGGTCTCGCGGCCCGCGGAACCAACTCTACCCCCATGTGAGGTTTGCCGTCGATTCGCGCGGACGACGATGCGGGGGACCCCGGATGCGGACGCCGGGCCGACACCCGCCGCGCGGGCGCCCTGTGGTTCAATGGCCCGGACACGGCATCGGGAGGAGCTGCAACCATGCACATCGGTGAATTGGCCGAACGGACCGGCCTGTCCCTGCGCAGCATCCGGCACTACGACGAGGTGGGGCTCCTGCCGGGGACGGAGCGCACGGAGGGAGGCTTCCGCGTATTCTCCGAGGCCGACTACGGGCGGCTGCTGACCATCATGCAGCTCAAGCCCATGGGCTTCGCGCTGGACGAGATGCCCGCGGTGCTCGACGTGCTGGAGGGCCGCCGGGCAGATTCCGGCGAGGTGGCCGGCCTCCTCGAGCGGAGCCGCGGCATGCGCGACAGGCTGGCGCGCCAGCTGGCGGCCGCGGAGGACGTCGTGCGGCGTCTGGAGGACCTCGGCCGGGCCACCGGCTGACGCCCGGGGCCGCCGTCGCGCCCCGCCGCCGTCGCGCCCCGCCGCCGTCGCGCCCCGCCGCCGTCGCGCCCCGCCGGCAACGTGCCCCGGGGAGCCGCGTCGACTACTGTTGTGGGGAGGTGAGCCGGGAAGTCTGGTCGGCGATGTATTCGTCGACCGTAGATCCAGGAGCAACCATGGAACCGAACACCCCGCCGAAAAACCCCGCCGTGCTGCGGCGCGGCAGCTACGCCGAGGCGCTGCGCATCGGCGAGATCCTCCGCCGCGAGACCGTCGGCGGCATCCTGCTGGTGATCGCCGCCGCCGTCGCCATCATTTGGGCGAACTCCCCGGCCGCGCAGAGCTACTTCGACCTCCGCGACCTGACCATCGGCTACGAGCCGTGGCACCTGGAGCTGAGCCTGGGCGCGTGGGCCGCGGACGGCCTGCTGGCCATCTTCTTCTTCCTGGTCGGACTCGAGCTCAAGCGCGAGTTCGTGGCCGGCGACCTGCGCGAGCCGCGCCGGGCCATGGTCCCCGTCGCCGCCGCCTTCGGCGGCGTGGCCGTCCCGGCGCTCTTCTACGTCGCACTGAACTGGGGCAACGCCGAGGGGCTCCGCGGCTGGGCGATCCCCGCCGCGACGGACATCGCGTTCGCCGTGGCCGTCCTGGCGATCATCGGCTCCCACCTTCCGGTGGCCCTGCGCATCTTCCTGCTCACGCTCGCCGTCGTCGACGACCTCATCGCCATCGCGATCATCGCGTTCGTCTACACCACCGAAATCGCCGTCGCCCCGCTGCTGTGGGCCATCATCCCGTTCCTCCTCTACGCGTTCCTGGCCCAGCGGCACCGCCGGTTCTTCCACCTCAAGCCGTCCGCCGCGTGGCTGATCCTGCTCCCGCTGGGCATGGTCGTCTGGGCGCTGGTCCACGCGTCCGGCATCCACGCGACCATCGCCGGCGTCCTGCTCGGTTTCGCCGTGCCCGTCCTGCACCGCAAGAACGCGCCGGACACCGAGGGCCCGGGGCTCGCCGAGGTCTTCGAGCACCGCTTCCGCCCGCTGTCGGCGGGTTTCGCCGTCCCCGTCTTCGCGTTCTTCTCCGCCGGGGTGGCCATCGGCGGCTGGGACGGGTTCACCTCCGCGCTGGGGGACACCGTGACGCTCGGCATCATCGCCGGCCTGGTGCTCGGCAAGCCGATCGGCATCCTGGCCACCACGTGGCTGATGACCAAGTTCACGCGCGCCTCCCTCGACAGCTCGATCCGGTGGGCGGACATCGCCGGGGCGGGCCTGCTCGCGGGCATCGGCTTCACGGTGTCCCTGCTGGTCGCGGAACTGAGCTTCCCGTCCGGGTCGCCCGCCAACGACCACGCCAAGGTCGCGATCCTCGTCGCCTCGCTGCTGGCGGCCACGCTGGCCTCCGTCCTCCTGACGGCCCGCAACCGGCACTACCGGAGGGTCGAGCTCGAGGAGTCCGTCGACGCGGACGGCGACGGCATCCCGGACGTCTACCAAGGGCAGGCCGACCGCCCCTCCGCCGGGCCCCAGTAGACTCGAATCCATGCATCCCCCACGCCCACGCCTGGCCCCGTCCGCCCGGCGCGCCGCCGCAGCGCGCGCCGCAGGAGTCCGCCGGACGCGGCGCGCCGCGGCGGCCACGCTCGCCGTCGGCGCCCTGCTGCTGTCCGCCTGCGGCTCCGACTACCCGCTCGGCGAAGAGCAGCGGCGCGCCGCCGAGGCCAACACGTCCGACCTCTCCGGCACCATCACCGGCGTCGGGTCCTCCGCGCAGAGTGCGGCCATGGCCACCTGGATCTCGCAGTTCAGCTCGCTCAACCCCGACGTGCGCGTCCAGTACTCGCCGGCGGGGTCCGGCGCGGGCCGGACGGCGTTCCTCGCCGGCGGCGTGGCCTTCGCCGGCTCGGACGCCTTCCTGGACGACGACGAACTGGCCGACGCCGAGGCGGCGTGCGGTCCCGGCGGGGCCATCAACATCCCCGCCTACATCTCGCCGATCGCGCTGGCGTTCAACCTGCCCGGAATCAGCGAGATCGACCTCGACGCCGAGACGGTCGCGCGGATCTTCCGGGGCGAGATCACCAACTGGTCGGACCCGGCGATCGCACGGCTCAACGAGGGCGTCGACCTCCCGGACCTCGGCCTGACCGCGATCCACCGGGCCGACGACTCGGGAACCACCGAGAACTTCACGGAGTACCTCCACGCGGCGGCTCCCGGCGCGTGGATGGACGAGGCGGACGGCTCCTGGCCCTCGGACCTCGGCGGCGAGAACGCCCAGGGCAACGCCGGCGTGATGAGCACCGTCACCCGCACGGTCGGCGCGATCACCTACGCGGACGACTCGGTCGTGGGGGCCGCGTCCGGCAAGGCGCGGCTGGCGGTCGGGGACCAGTTCGTGGCGGTCAGCCCCGAGGCCGCCGCCCGGGCCGTGGAGTCCTCGACCCGCGTCCCGGACCGCGGCGGGCACGACATCGCCCTGCACCTGGACCGCACGACGACCGCCGAGGGCGCGTATCCGCTGGTGCTGGTGTCCTACCAGATCTACTGCACCGGCTACCGGGACGCCCAGACGGTCGAACTCGTCAAGGCCTTCGGCGGTTTCGTGGTCAGCCCCGAGGGCCAGGAGCTCGCCGCGGACTCCGTCGGCAGCTCGCCCATGCCGGCGGGCCTGGCCGGGGACGCGGCCGCGGCGATCGAGAGCATCACCACCCGCTGACGGCGCGCGGGCCGGGACCTTGCCGGGCACCGGTCCCGCCGCGCCGGCCGCCGCTAGCGCTTCGCGCGCTTCTTCATGTAGAAATCGAAGCCGGCGGCAAGCGGCCGGTTGAGCGGGTAGTCCCACTCGCCGAGCGTCTGCACGACGTCGCAGCCGAGCGTGGCCTTGAACAGCGTCAGGCCCGCCAGGTGGTGGTCCTTCGACAGCGTGGCGGAGACGCCGCCATGGTCCAGGTAGTCGCAACCCTCCTCGAGGGAGTCGGCGACCATCCGGTGGATGAGCGCCTTCGGGGCGAACAGCTTGCGCTCGGCGGCGGAGGACGCTCCGTAGACGTACCACGCGCCGCGGCCCGTGTGCACGCGGATGGCGGCGGCGAGGTCCCGGCCCCCGTGCACCGCGAAGTAGAGGGTGCAGGTTCCCGGGGCGTGCGCGTTCAGCTCGCGGAACATGGTCGTGAAGTAGGCGGCGGGCCGCCCGGTGAAGCCGTCGCGCTCGGCGGTCTCGCGGTACAGCTCGTGGAAGCGCCCGATGTCCCCGGCGCCGCCGACCTGCACCTCCAGCGGGCCCGACGCCGCCTTGCGGGTCTCGCGCCGGGCGTTCTGGTTCATCCCGGCGAGGACCCCGTCGATGTCCAGCCGGGTGCCGTCGGCGGCCACCAGCGGGATGCGGGCCTGGAACTCGGGCTGTCCGGCGGCGAAGTCCTCCCCGACGTCCTGCTTGCGCCAGCCGGAGGTGCGCAGCTGGGCGGCGACGAGCGCGGCGCGGTCGTCGGCGGCCAGCGGCTCGAGCTCGGTGATCAGGGAGTGGCCGCCGGCGGAGAGCGCCTTGCGCACGGCGGCACCGGACCACCGGCGTGCCGTCAGCGGCGGCCCCATGCGGACCAGGAACACGCGGTTGCGCCGGAAGTGCTCCAGCAGCGGCTCGACGACGGCATGCGCGTCCTCGGCCTCCCAATCCACCACGGGCCCCTCGGGCAGGTAGGCCAGCGTCCAGCGCAGGACCGGGGCGGGGCGGTGGAGCACCTGGGCGGAGCCCCGCAGCGCGCCGGCGGCGTCGAACCATCCGAGGTACTCGGCCCGCCACTCGCTCTTCACGCCCGCCCACGCCGGAAGCTGGAGGAAGCTCGCCTCGGGGCGGGTGGCGAGGTGGTCCCGGTGTTCGTCGGGGGTGATCTGGCGGACGGAAAGCTGGTTGGCTGGCACCGGGACAGCATAACAACGCGACGGCGGGACCGGCCCCGCCGTCGCGCCGTGCCAGATACCCCCGAGGGGTACTTGCACGTTATACCCACCGGGGGTATAGTCTCCGGCATGGGAACGCAACAGGCGCCGGTGGACGAACACCGCGAGCACGCCTACACGACGGACACCGAGGCCCTGCTCAAGCGGCTCAGCCGCATCGAGGGGCAGGTGCGCGGCATCGCGCGCATGGTCGAGGACGAAAAGTACTGCATCGACATCCTCACCCAGATCTCGGCGGTGAACGCGGCCCTCCACAAGGTCAGCCTGGGTCTCGTCGAGGGGCACATCGCGCACTGCGTCGTCGGCGCGGCCCGCGACGCCGAGGCCGCCGGAGATCCGGCAATCGTCAACGACAAGGTCCGCGAGGCGTCGGCGGCGATCGGCCGCCTCCTGCGCTGACCACCCCCACCGAAAGGAACACCATGAGCGGATCCGGTTGCGGCTGCGGCTGCGGAACCCCGAAGACCGATGGCCTGACCATCACCACCAAGCCCGAGGAGAACCACGTGAACACCACCACCATCAGCATCGACGGCATGACCTGCGGCCACTGCGTCGCGTCGGTCACCGAGGAGATCCAGTCCATCGAGGGCGTGCAGGACGTCCAGGTCGACCTGGTGGCCGGCGGCGTGTCCAAGGCCACCGTCACGTCCGCGACGCCCGTGAGCGGGGCCACCCTCAGCGAGGCCGTCGCCGAGGCGGGCTACACCGTCGTGGGCGCGAACGCCTGACGGGCGCACCCGCGTCCAGTAAGGAGGTCCCGGCCGGAAACCGGCAGGCAACAGACGTAGCGAAGGGCAGTGAAGCGATGGGCAGCGAACCCGGGGACGGCCACGACCAGCGGGTCGTCGAACTGGACATCCAGGGAATGACGTGCGCGTCCTGTGTCGGGCGGGTGGAGCGGAAACTGGGCAAGATCCACGGCGTGGAGGCTCTGGTCAACCTGCCGCTGGAGTCGGCGCGGGTGACCGCCCCCGGCGACGTCACGGACGAGCAGCTGCTCGACACCGTCAGGGCGGCGGGATACCAGGCGAACGTCAAGCAGGACCGGTACGACGCCGCGGCGCACCGCGCGCCCGCCGGCGCCGTGGGCACGGTCCCCGGAACCGCGCACCGGGTCTCCGGTTCCGGCGCGGGGGCGCGGGGACCGGGTTCGCTGCGGGAGGCGGAAGTCCGGGGACCGGGCTCCGCCCCGGGGTCGGGCGCGGGGTCGGGCGCGGCGGAGGCATCCGCCGGGTCCCCGAACGCCGAGGGGAATCCATCCCTGGACGGCACCGGCCACGCGGACGGAACGCACGGGACCCGGGGAACCGGCGCCTCCGGCGACGCCCGGGACCACCTGCGCCACGGTGGCGCCGCGGATCAGCTGCGTCCGCGGTTGGTCGCCGCCGTCGTCTTCACGGTCCCGCTCTTCGTGATCTCGATGGTCCCGGCGGCCCAGTTCCCGCACTGGGGTTGGGTCGCGTTCGCCCTCGCGACGCCCGTGGCGCTTTGGTCCGCGTGGCCCTTCCACCGGGCCGCCGCCATCAACGCGCGGCACGGGGCGTCGACGATGGACACGCTCGTCTCCATCGGGGTGCTCGCCGCCTACCTCTTCTCCGCCTGGCAGCTCGTCGCCAACCCCGGCCTCACCGCCCACGCCGGCATGGGCATGCCCATGGACATGTCCGCGCACCAGCTCTACTTCGAGACCGCCGGCGTCGTCGCGACGTTCCTGCTGCTCGGCCGGTTCCTCGAGGCCCGCGCGAAGGCGCGCGCGGGGGACGCGCTCAAGACCCTGCTGAGCCTCGGCGCCAAGGAGGCCACCGTCCTGCGCGGGGGACGGGAGATCCGGGTGCCGGCCGGGGACCTGGTGCCCGGCGACGAGTTCGTCGTCCGACCGGGCGAGAAGATCGCCACCGACGGCTACGTCGTCGAGGGCGAGTCCGCCGTCGACAGCTCGCTGATCACCGGCGAGTCCGTGCCGGTGGACGTGGGCCCGGACGACACCGTCGTCGGCGCCACCATCAACACCTCGGGCCGCCTGCTGGTCCGCGCGACGCGCGTCGGCCGCGACACCACGCTGGCCCAGATGGGCCGGCTGGTCTCCGAGGCGCAGACGGGGAAGGCGCCGATCGCCCGGCTCGCCGACCGCATCTCGGCCGTGTTCGTGCCGATCGTGCTGGCGATCGCCGTGGCGACGTTCGCGCTGTGGCTGCTCATCGGCGGGGAGCTGCAGCCCGCCTTCACCGCCGCCGTGGCCGTCCTGGTCATCGCCTGCCCGTGCGCCCTCGGCCTGGCCACCCCGATCGGCCTGCTGGTCGGCACCGGGCGCGGCGCACAGCTGGGCATCCTCATCCGCGGACCGCAGGTCTTGGAGGACACGCGCCGGATCGACACGGTCCTGCTCGACAAGACCGGCACGCTCACCGAGGGCCGGCTCGCCGTCGTCGGGGTCCACCCGCTCGGCTCGCTCGCGGAGGACTCGGTCCTCGCCCACGCGGCCGCCGCGGAGGCCGGCTCGGAGCACCCGATCGCCCGCGCGGTCGTGGACGCCGCGGAGGCCGCGCCCGGCGCGGCGCCGCTGCCGGCCCCCCGCGGCTTCACTTCCTCCCCCGGCGGCGGCGTGCGGGCGCAGGTGGGCGCCGCCGTCGTGCTGGCCGGCAAGGCCGAATGGCTGGGCGAGAACGGGGTGGACCTGACCGGCGCGCACCGGGCGGCGCTGCTCGAGGCCCAGGAGGCCGGCTCCACCGCGATCCTCGTCGCCGTCGACGGGCGGCTCGAGGGCGTCGTCAGCCTGCGCGACACGCTCAAGGAGGGGTCAGCGGCGGCCGTCGGCCGGCTGCGGCGGCTCGGGTTGCGGCCGGTATTGATCACCGGCGACAACCTCCCGGTCGCGCGCGCCGTGGCGGCCGAGGTCGGGATCGGGCCCGGGGACGTCTTTGCCGACGTCCGCCCCGAGGGCAAGGCCGAGGCCGTGCGGGCGCTGCAGGCCGGAGGCGCGGTCGTCGCGATGGTCGGCGACGGCGTGAACGACGCCCCGGCCCTCGCGCGGGCGGACCTGGGGATCGCCATGGGCTCCGGGACCGACGTCGCGATCGAGGCCGCGGACATCACGGTCATGGGCAGCGACGTGAACCAGGTGGGCCAGTCGATCGAGCTCTCGCGCAGGACGCTCGCGACGATCAAGACCAACCTGTTCTGGGCGTTCCTCTACAACACGCTGGGCATCCCGATCGCCGCTTTGGGACTGCTGAATCCGATGATCGCCGGCGCGGCCATGGCGGCCAGCTCCGTCCTGGTCGTCGCGAACAGCCTGCGCCTGCGCCGGTTCGGGCGCTGACGGCCGGGGCGCCGACCCGGTCGACGGTCGACGGCGGCCGTGGCGCGCGCGGCTAGTCGCCGTGCCGGAGGACGAAGACGGCGTCCGGCCCGGCCTCGATGAGGCTGGCGCCGATGCGGCGCAGGTCGACGGCGTAGGGCTCGCCGGCGACCCCTTCCCCGTCCGCGAGTTCCTGCCAGAACCCGGGCTCGCGGAGCATCGAGAGGGTCCGCTCGGCATCGCCGAGCAGCTCCAGCCCCAACAGCCTCCCGTCGGCGTCCACATCGGCGACGACCGCCGTCAAACCACCCCGGGGCGGGGGAAGCTCGAGGGAGTCCTCGACGGCGCCCCCGCGCACGTTGACGTAGGTCGTTCCGTCCCGCCGGCTCATCTCCACCCGCAGTTTCACGCGCTTCCCGTCCTTCCCGGGGGCCGTGGGACGGCCCGCGGGGCCAGCCTATGCCCGGCGGCGGTCCCGCGGACCGGCTAGGGTCCCGCGGAGTTCGTCGGCGCGGACCAGGAGCACCCCGCCGACGATCAGCACCCCGCCCACCAGTTGGATCCCCGCGGGCAGCTCCCCGAGCAGCAGCCAGGCCCACAGGACCGCGAACAGCACCTCGGTCAGCGACACGAACGAGGCCATCTTGGTGCCGAGGGCGCGTGCCGCCATGATCCCGGTGACGTACGCCAGCACGGTGGACACCACCACCAGCGCACCGAGGACGGCCCACCACGGGGCGTCGAACCCGGCGAACCGCACGTCGCCGAAGGACGCCCGCATCGGCAGCAGCCGGGTCGCACCGAGCAGGAACATGAGGACGGCCCCGACCAGGAGCCCGCCGGTGGCGAGCACCAGCGGGGGCAGCGAGGCGTTCGCCTTGGCCGTCACGAAGAAGTAGACGGCGAGGCCGACCGCCGCACCCAAGCCCCACAGCACGCCGACCAGGTCGACCCGCTGCGCCCCCGTCAGGTTCAGGACCAGCACCAGCCCGACGACGGACAGCAGCGTGCCGGCGATGGTCAGCCGCGCGGGGCGGCGCTTGCTGCGGACCCAGAGGGCGAGCACGATCAGCACCGGGGCGAGGTACTCCAGCAGGAGCGCGACGCCGACGCTGAGCCGCTCGACGGCCTGGAAATAGGCGAACTGGCAGATGCCCACCCCGAAGACCCCGAAGAGCAGAATCGGCCGCCAGTTCGCCGCGACGCTCCCCCACCGGCCGCGCAGGACGAACACCGTGGGGATGATCAGGACGACGGCGGCGCCCGCCATCCGCGCGCCGACCGCGGCACCGCTCGTCCAGCCGGACTCGAGCAGCGGCTTCGCGAAGGATCCGGAGAGTCCGAAGACCGCCGAGGAGAAGAGCGCGATCCAGACGCCACTGAGGGCGGGGCGGATCGCCGCGATCCTGGGAAGGGTCTGCTGGGTGGTCATGGCACGGCCTTTGATGTCAGGAGTGAGTATACGTAGACTACTGACACTACGATACGTCGGGAGATGCCGCACATGTACAGGAGTGACCATGACATTTGCCCCTGACACAGAGGTGGCCCTGCGGTCCGTGGTGGGCCTCCTCAATACCGCGGAGTCCGACGTCGACGGCCTGCTGACGCTTGCCGACCTCGATGGGTTCCTGGCCCGGGAACGGTTCACCGGCTCGCGCACCCACACCCAGGGCGAGCTGCGCAGCGTCCGCCAGCTGCGGACCGCGCTGCGCGCCATCTGGACCGCCGACGAGGACCGGGCCGTGGAGCTAGTCAACAACATTCTCCGCAACGCGCGCGCCCTGCCCCAGCTGGTCAAGCACGACCACTGGGACTACCACCTGCATGCGACGACGCCGGAGGCCCCGCTGGCCGAGAGGCTGGCCGTGGAGGCGGCGATGGCGCTCGTGGACGTGTTGCGGTCGGGCGAGCTGGACCGGCTCCGCGTCTGCGCCTCGCCGGACTGCCGCGCCGTGGTCCTGGATCTCTCGCGCAATCGCTCGCGCCTGTACTGCGACACCGGGAACTGCGCCAACCGGGAGCACGTGCGCGCCTACCGGCAGCGCCGGGCCGCCCGTTCCGCGCGGGCGGGTTGAGTCCCGGCCGCGCCGTCCTAGACTGGAGACGGACGGTCCATCCGTCCACCGGCACCACGGAAGGAAGACACGTGACCACCCCAGACATCCCGCGGCAGCATGCCTCCGAGAACTACGACGTCGATCTGGAAAACGCCACCGACGGCGCGCTGAAGGCCGCCGGGCGGTGGGTTGTGGGCATCGTGGACGCGGTCCTGGGGGGCGACGGCTCCGACGCCATGGGGGCCACCGCCGTCGTGCGGCGGATCGACAACGACGCGGAGATCCTGCGCATCACGGGCAACAACATCGACGAGGCCGAGGGTCTCGTGGCGTTGATCCGCAAGGACCTGGAGGAGATGACCCGGGAGGAGTTCCTGCGGACCTGGGGCGGCAAGGACGGCGTCGAGACCGCCTCCTGAACTAGCGCCCGGGCTTCTTGTCCGGGTTCGCGGAGGACCGGTTCACGCCGGATCCCTCGCTGAGCTCGCGCGGGTTCTCCCTGCCGGCCATGGTCAGGACGGAGACCACCAGCAGGCAGGCGACGAACGCGATGCCGAACGCGGTCAGTCCGATGTCCACGCGCAGCGGCTCCTCGGTGCCGCCGGTGGACGCGATCGCGGCCACGACGCCGGAGATCAGGCCCATCACCAACGAGAAGATCAGCGGCGCCTTGATGCTCCGCTGCCACTCGGGCTTCTGCGGGGACGGGTTGATGCCCACGGGGGTTCCTCCTGCAGGGTTGGGGATGCCCCCCAGTCTACCGGCGTTCGGCCCGCTCCCGCGCATCGTGCCGGTAGCCGAAGGCGGCGATCAGCAGGAAGACCGCGACGATGATGGCGCCGCCGCCGGCGATGCCGAACAGTCCGTGCGGGTCCAGCCCCCGTCCCGCGAGCAACGCGGCGCCGGTGCCGAGCGACGCCCCGCCCGAGATCAGGAAGTCCCGCACGGGCACCAGCTCCGCGCGGTGCCGGAGCCAGGCGTAGAGCTCCAGCAACCCGGACACCGCCAGGGCGACCCCGCCGGCCACGGCCACGGCTCCCGGTTCGGGCACGAAGACCATGAACACGGCGGCCAGCGACCAGGCGATCGCCGCGCCGCCGAGCAGGCCGCGGACCGCCGACGGCACGACGCCGGCCTGCGCGAAGTCCCAGACGGCCTTGGCGGAGAACACCAGGTAGCCGGCGAAGGCGTAGGCCAGGACGGTCGCGTCGGGGGCGGGCCAGAAGACGGACAGGGCGCCGAACGCGGCCGCGGCGACCGCGCGGAACATCACGGGCTTCCAGAGGGCGGCGGCGACGTCGGCGGGGGTGGTGGGGGCAGGCACCCGACGATTCTACCGGCGCGGGTCCCCGGGGGCCGGTTCCGCGCCCCACGGCGTCCGCATCATCCCCGGCCCGAGGTCGGAGACGGTGGCCGCGCCCATCAGCTGCATCGTGACGCGCAGCTCGGCCGCGATCAGCTCGATCGCCCGCTCCACGCCCTGCTGCCCCCCGGCCATCAGCCCGTACAGGTAGGCCCGGCCGATCAGCACGAAATCGGCGCCCGCGCACAGGGCCGCGACGACGTCGGAGCCGCCCATGACGCCGGAGTCGAGCACGATCTCCACGTCCGGACCGGCCGCGGTGCGGACCTCGGCGAGCGCCCGGAGCGAGACGGGCGCCTTGTCGAGCTGGCGGCCGCCGTGGTTCGAGACGACGAGGCCGTCCGCGCCCGCGTCCATCGACTTCCGTGCGTCCTCGCCGGTGAGCACGCCCTTGACGAAGAGCCGGCCCGGCCAGACGGAGCGGATCCACTCCAGATCGGCGAAGGACAGGGTCGGGTCGAACATCGTGTTGATCAGCGTTCCCAGGTCGGCGCTGCTGGCGGAGAGCGAGGCGAACTTCAGCGGATCGGTGGTGAGGAAGTTGAACCACCATTCGGGCCGGACGGAGGCGTCCAGCACGGTCCCGAGCGTCAGCCGCGGGGGGATCACCATCCCGTTGCGTGTGTCCCGCAGCCGCTGCCCGGCGACCGGGGTGTCCACCGTCACGAGCAGGGTGTCGTAGCCGGCCGCCTGCGCCCGACGGAGGAGGTCCAGGGACCTCTCCCGGTCCCGCCACAGGTACAGCTGGAACCAGCGGCGGCCGTCGGGGGCGGCCTCGGCGACCTCCTCGATCGAACGCGTGCCCATCGTCGAGAGCGTGAAGGGGATGCCGGCGGCCGCCGCGGCCCGCGCGCCACCGGTCTCGCCCTCGGCGTGCATCATCCGCGTGAAGCCGGTCGGCGCGATCCCGAAGGGCAGCGCGGAAGGCGCGCCCGCGATGGAGGTGGAGAGGTCCGCCGTCGCCGTTCCGTGGAGGATCCGCGGAAGGAGCTCGACCGACTCGAACGCCTCGCGGGTGCGGCGGGCCGTGAGCTCGCGGCCCGCGGCGCCGTCGACGTAGTCGAACGCGGCGCGCGGGGTTCGGCGCCGCGCGATGCGGCGCAGGTCCCACAGGTCGGCCGCGCGGGCCAGGCGGGCCGCACGGCGGTCCGGATTGATCGGCTCGAAGGAGAGCAGCGGGCGCAGCTCGTCCCACCGCGGCAGGTGTCGTTCCATGGTGGCTCCTGGTCCGTCGTCGTAAGGGTCTCAGCTGGCGCCCCGGCGCCGTTCACAGCCTAGTCGGCGCGGCACACGCGGTGCCGAAGACCCGGATCAGGCCGCGACGGCGCCCATCCACCGGTCGTCGCGGATCCGCCAGAGCAGCGTGGCGGCACGCGCGGCCAGGTATCCGACGCCGAACGCCGCCCACAGCCACAGGACGGCCGCCGCTCCCCGCGGGTCGGCGGCGGACACGAGCCACAGCAACGGCAGGTACGCGGCGAGGCTCACGAGTCCCGCCAGCGACAGGTACCGGGCGTCGCCGGCGCCGATGAGGACGCCGTCGAGGACGAAGACCAGCCCGCACAGCGGCTGCGCCGCCGCCAGCACCCAGAGCCCGGCCGCGGTCGCGGCCCGGACCTCGGCATCGGGTGTGAAGAGCGCGCCGGCGAACGGCGCGGCGAGGGCGAGCGCGGCCCCCGTCGCGACGCCGAAGCCCAGGCCCCACCGGACCATCGTGGACGTGAGCCGCCGGGCGAGCGCCGGGTTCCCGGCGCCGAGCTCCTTGCCGATGAGCGCCTGGGCGGCGATGGCCAGCGCGTCGAGGGCGAAGGCGAGGAAGGTGAAGACGGTGAAGACGAGCTGGTGCGCCGCCAGCGTGGCCGTCCCGAGTCCGGTGGCGACCCACACCGTCGCGAGGACGGCGACGCGCAGGCTGAGCGTGCGCAGCATGAGCCAGGAGCCCACGCGTCCCGCCGCCACCAGGCCGGCGCGGTCGGGTCCGAGCCGCACCCCGTGGGCCCGGGCCCTCGGCAGCAGCAGGCGGAGGTAGACGGCGGCCATGCCCCACTGCGCCAGGCTGGTGCCCATCGCCGTGCCGGCCACGGAGAGTCCGGCGCCGTAGACCAACACGAAGTTCAGCACGACGTTGGAGCCGAACCCGGCGGCGGCGACGACCAGCGGGGTCCTCGTGTCCTGCAGCCCGCGCAGGGTCCCGGTGGCGGCGAGGACCAGCAGCATCGCCGGAAGCCCCGGCATGGACCAGCGCAGGTAGTCGATCGCGAATCCCTGCACCTGCCCCGTGGCGCCCATCGCCCCGGTCAGTGCGGGAGCGGCCGCCCAGCCGGCCGCGGCCAGGACGGCGCCCAGCGCGAGGGCGAGCCAGAGCCCGTCACGCCCCGCGGCCAGGGCCTGGTCCATCCGCCCGGCGCCGAACCGGCGCGCGACGGAGGGCGTCGTGGAGTACGCGAGGAAGATCATCAGGCCGACGGCGGTGTGCAGCACCGTGGTCCCGAGGCCGGCGCCGGCCAGCTCGTCGACGCCCAGATGCCCGACGATCGCGGTGTCGGCGATGAGGAAGAGCGGTTCGGCGATCAGCGCGCCCAGGGCGGGCACGGCCAGCCGCAGGATCGTCCCGCCGAGTTCCCGCTGCCGGCGGACGCCCGGCGGCGGGCCGGGGACCCCGGACCGCTCGGGGATCCCGGACCGTTCGGGGTCGCTAGGCCGCTCGACGTCGCTGGGCCGCTCGGGGTCGCTGGGGCCGTCCGCCGAGGAACGCGCCCCGCCGTCGGAAGTCATGGGGACAGCGTAGTGGCGGGACCCGCCCGACGCATTTTCCACCCCCGGGTCAGACCCCCGGTGGACGCGCGGGGCTCGGCCCCCCGGGTTCGCCCGGCCCCGGCGTGGACGCCGACGCGCCCCGCCCGTAGCGGTCCGCCAGCGGCCCGGCGCTGACCCCGTGGGCCAGGACGCTGAGGAGCACGGTGGACGCGATCACGGTGACGACCTCGTCGGCCAGGGACCCGAGTCCCTCGAGGGCGAGCAGCGCGAAGACCAGGGACGCCAGGCCTCGGGGCCCGAACCAGCCCACGAAGAGCACCGTGTCCCGGCCGAGGCCCGCGCCGATCGTCGCCAGCGCCACCGGCAGCATGCGCACCACGGTGAGGCTGAGCACCGCGTACGCCACGACCGCGACGCCGAGCCCGTCGAACATGAGCGGAACGGCGACGGCCCCGAAGAGCAGCCACACCAGCAGCGACACGAGGCTGCCCGCCTGCTCGAGGAAGACCAGCTCGCCCGCCGCCCGGGGTCCGGCGCAGGCTCCGAAGGCGAGGCCCCCGCAGAAGGCCGCGACGAATCCGTTGCCCCCCACGGCCAGCGCGCCGGTGTAGGCGAGCAGCGCCAGGGCCAGGACGCCGATGCCGACGTAGTCTTCCGCGGCGATCCCGCGCCGGCGCGCCTGCCGCAGCAGCCACCCGCCCGCGGCGCCCAGTGCGGCGCCCACGGCGGCGCCGACCAGCAGCTCGACGGCCGCCCGGCCGGGCCCTTCGGCGCCCTCCAGCCCCGCGGCGGCCGACGCACCGGCGATCGCAAACATCACGAGCGGGGTGGCGATCCCGTCGTTGAGTCCGCTTTCCACGGTGATCAGCTGGCGGATCCGCGCCGGCACCACCGGATTCGTCACCACGGGGATCCCCAGGGCCGCGTCGGTCGGTGCCAGCGCCGCGGCCAGCAGCAGGGCCAGCCACCAGCCGAGCTGCGGGAAGAGCCACGCGGCCAGCAGCCACCCGAGGACGATCGTCAGCGGCAGGCCGACGCCCAGAAGCCGAACGTACCGGCCGACGTCGCGCCGCAGCTGGACCAGCGGCATGCGGGCCGCGTCCGTGAAGAGCACCCAGACCAAGGTGGTCTCGACCAGCGGCGCCAAGGTCTCCGGTGCCCCGGATCCGTCGACCAGCCCGAACCCGGTCAGGGCCGCCCCGACGGCGATGAACGCGATGGGGGCCGTCAGGGAGGCCCGCTGGAGCCGCGCGGAGAGCAGCGACCACGCGAACAGCGCGGCCGTGATGACCACGAGCACGACCGCGCTCACGTGCATGGTGGCCCGCCGGGCACCTCCGGGGCTGTCGCTGGGCCCACGGTTCCCTCCCCTCGGGGTCTCGATGCCCCTCGCGGTCTCGAAGCGCCGGGCGTCGGCCCGGTCGCGCAAGGGCCGTGGGGCGGATGCCCGCCGGAGGGCCCAGTATCGCCCGCCGCGGCGGCGCCCGCATCACCCGCGCGGGATGACGCGCCGGGCGGCGCCGGGCGACCCGCGCAGCGCGGCGGCGGAAGCCGCGGCCGCGGCCATGAGCGCCCCGACGCAGGCCACGGCCCCGGGCCAGCCGAACGGCACGAACAGCAGCCCCACGGCCCAGCCGAACAGGCTCGAGCCGGCGTAGTAGCCGAGGTTGTAGAGGCTCGCCGCCTGCGCGCGGCCCCCGACGGCCAGCACGGGAACCCACCCGCTGGCCACGGCGTGCGCGGAGAAGAAGCCCGCGGTGAGGAGCAGCAGCCCCGCGACGACGGCGGGGAGCCACGGCGCCAGCGTCACCGCCAGCCCCGCCGCCATCACGCCGATCGACCCGAGGAGCACCGGGAGCCTGCCGAACCGGGCCACCATCGTCCCGGAACGGCGGGACGACCACGCCCCGGACAGGTAGGCCAGGAACACCAGCGATCCCCACGAGGCGGGGATCAGGAACGGAGGGGCCTCGAGCCGGAAACCCAGGTAGTTGTACACGGCCACGAAGCCGCCCATCAGGAACAGCCCCTGGGCGTACAGGGCCAGCAGCCGCCGGTCGCGCAGGTTCATCAGCAGCTTGCGTGCCAGGGTCGGCTCGCCCGGCGTCCTGCGCGGGACGGGCACGAAGCCGCGCGGCTTCGGCGCGGCGAGGATGAAGACCGCCGCGGCGACCGCGGCCATCAGGCTCACCACCAGCGTTCCCACGCGCCAACTGACGAACTCGCTGAGCGGCCCGGCCACCATGCGGCCCGCGAGCCCGCCGAGCGAGGTCCCGGAGATGTAGGTCCCCGCCGCGACCGCGGCGTACATCGGGGCGACTTCCTCGCTCAGGTAGGCGAGGGCGACGGCGGGGATGCCGCCCAGCGCGAGGCCTTCCACGAAACGGACCGCCAGCAGCGCCTCGTAGCCGGGCGCGAACGGCACCAGGAGTCCGAGCACGACGGCGGCGGCGACGGCCGCGTGCATGGTGCGCAGGCGTCCGAACCGGTCGGCGACCGCCGACCAGCCGACGACGGCCACCGCCAGTCCCAGGGTCGCTGCGGAGACGGCCAGCGCGGCCTGGGACTCGGAGACGTCGAGGTCGCGGGAGAGCTCCGGCAGGACGCCCTGCACGGAGTAGAGCTGCGAGAACGTCGCCACGCCGGCCGCGAAGAGCGCCAGGATCATGCGGCGGTAGCCCGGGCTGCCCTGGGCGTGGCCGGGCCAGGGCTCGCGGGGCCCCGCCACCTACTGTTCCAGCAGGGGCAGGACGGTGTAGGCCAGGACCAGCGCGACGCCGTTGTTGAAGAGGTGCAGCACGTACGAATACGCGAGCGACTTGCCGGAGAGCACGTAGGCCACGCTGATCACCGTGCCCAGCGTGAGGTAGGGGACCAGGGAGGTGACGTCGAAGGACCCGGCGCCGACGAAGTGGATCCCGGCGAAGAGCAGGATCGAGATCGCCACGCAGACCCACACGTTGATCCAGCGGCTCAGCTTGCCGATGAGCAGGTGGCGGAAGATGTACTCCTCGACGAACGGTCCCATGACGACGGCGGCCACGAACATGGTGGGGAAGGGGACCGACGTCGTCATGCCCTCGATCGCGAGCTGGTTCTCGCTCTTGACCGCCTCGCCCATCGTCATGAGGATCGACGCGGTGACGATCAGGCTGCCCAGCCACGCGCCGGGCACCAGGAACCCCTTGGCCCAGGGGTGGTACAGGAAGGTGCGGAAGGATTCCCGCAGGGCCGAGAAGGACATGATCATCGCGCCCGTGAACAGCACGGCGTACGCGATCAGGTTCACGGCGAACTGCGCGGTGTCCGGCGTGGTGAAGACGTCGCGGAACCCCGGGATGAAGAGCAGGAAGCCCGCGAGCCCGACGATGAAGAGCAGCAGGTAGGCCGCAAGCACCACGAAGTCGCCGCGGCGGAAGGGTCCCGGGTCGAACACGGGTTGGCGGCGCTTCGCGGCCGGCGGATACTGGCCCGGAACGCCGGGCGTGGGGTTGTGCTGCATGACCCAACCCTATCGACTCGCGGACCCGCGCGGGGGCGGGGCGCCCCCTCCGGTCGGACGCCGCGTCAGCGCACCCGGAGGCCGGCCTCCGCGGCGAGCAGCGGGGCCAGGTCTTGGAGTTGCAGGGCGTCGACCGTCGCGCCGCGCAGGCCCGAGAGCCCGGTGATGGAGCGCAGTCGCGCGCCGCGCAGGTCCACGTCGGCCAGCCGGGCCCCGTTCAGCAGCAGCGCGTCGATCCGGCAGTCCTCGAAGGCGACCCGCCCCAGGGTGGCGCCGCCGAGGTCCAGCTCCTCGATGATGGTGCCGCGGAAGACGACGTCCCGCAGCGTGGCCTGCCGCAGGTTGACGTAGCCGAGTTTGCCGCCGTCGAACAGCACCGCGCGGAGATCGGCGCCGTGCAGTTCCGCGGAGCCGATCCGGGAGCGCTCCAGCCGGGTGTTCCACCACGCGGAGCCCGGCGCCTCCAGCGCGGGCGCGATCAGGTCCACGAACTCGCAGTCGCCGAAGGACGCCCGGGCCAGCCGCGCCCCGGACAGGGCGACGCGGCGGAAGCCGCAGTCGGTGAAGACGGTGTCCTCGAGATCCAGCCCGTCCGCGTCGTCCCCCTCGAACTGGAGCCCGTCGCTGCGCCCGTCCGCCTCCGGCGCGGCGAGGTCCCCGGCACGGCCGGGCGCCCCGGGCGCGAAGGACGGCAGCCGAGGCGCCTTCGGGGCACCGGGCTCCGCGGCCCCGCGCCGCGGAACGCCGGGTTGCCGGGCGGTGGTCTTCGCGGCTGCGGGGTTCGAACCGGAGGAGGCTGGCACGGCGGGCATGTGCCCAGCCTAGCCGCGCCCCGCTCCCGCCCGCTCTCCCCCGGATCAGCTCCCGCCGGACGGGCCCCGCTCCGCGGACGGTGCCGACTCCGGGGTCGCCCCCGCAGCGGCCCGCGCCCGCCCGTCGGGCGACGTCCCGTCGGCGGCGGCGGGCGAGGCCGCCCCGGCGCCCTCCGGCGGCGGCTCACCGGGGGCATCCCCCGGCGCCGGTCGGACCGGCCCGGACCCGTCGCCGGCGTCGTCCGCGTCCGGGTCCTGCGCCGGGCCGGCGAACTGGGACATGTAGAGGCGGTGGTAGGCGCCCCGCGCGGCCAGCAGCCGCTGGTGCCCGCCCTGCTCGACGATCCGTCCGGACTCCATGACCAGGATGGTGTCGGCGTCGCGGATGGTCGAGAGCCGGTGGGCGATGACGAAGCTCGTCCGGTCCGTGCGCAGCGCCGCCATGGCGTGCTGGACCAGCAGCTCGGTCCGCGTGTCCACGGAGGAGGTGGCCTCGTCGAGGATCAGCAACGACGGATTCGCGAGGAAGGCCCGTGCGATCGTGATCAGCTGCTTCTCGCCCGCGGAGACGTTCGTGCCCTCGTCGTCGATGACGGTCGCATAGCCGTCGGGCAGCGCGCGCACGAAACGGTCGACGAAGGTCGCCGTCGCCGCCGCGCGCACCTCGTCGTCCGTCGCGTCGAGCCGTCCGTAGCGGATGTTCTCCAGGATGGTGCCGTTGAAGAGCCACGCGTCCTGCAGGACCATCCCGACCTTGGAGCGCAGCTCCGAGCGGGAGATTTCCGTGATGTCGGTGCCGTCCAGGGTGATGCGGCCGCCGTCCAGTTCGTAGAAGCGCATCACCAGGTTCACGAGCGTCGTCTTGCCCGCGCCCGTCGGCCCGACGATGGCCACCGTGTGCCCGGGGTGCGCCTCGAAGGAAAGGTCCTCGACGAGGGTCTTCTCCGGATCGTAGGAGAAGGTGACCGCGTGGAACTCGACGTGCCCCTCCGTCCGTTCGGGCAGGTGCGCGGTGGCGGTCTCCGCGTCCTGCTCCTCGGCGTCGAGCAGCTCGAAGGTGCGCTCCGCGGACGCCACGCCGGACTGCAGCATGTTGGCCATGCCGGCCATCTGCCCCAGCGGCTGCGTGAACTCGCGCGAGTACTGGATGAAGGCGGTCGCGTCGCCGAGGGTCATCTGGCCCGAGGCCACGCGCAGCCCGCCGACCACGGCGATGCCCACGTAGGCCAGGTAGGAGATGAACTGCATCACCGGGTAGATGGTGCCGGAGACGAACTGCGCGCCGAACGAGGCCCTGAACAGCTCCTCGTTGCGCTCCTCGAAGCTCTCCCGCGCGTCGGCCTCGCGGCCGAACACCTTCATCAGGTCGTGCCCGGAGAAGGACTCCTCGATCTGGCCGTTCAGCGCGCCGGTGGACTTCCACTGGGCCGCGAAGAGCCCCTGCGCCCTGGTCCCGATGACGGCGGCCGCGATACCGGACAGCGGCAGGGCCACCAGCGCGATCAGCGCCATCTGCCAGGAGACGATGAACATCATGATGATGATGCCGATGACCGTCAGCATCGACTGGATGAGTTGGGCGAAGGCCTGCTGCAGCGCGTTCTGGATGTTGTCGACGTCGTTGGTCACCCGGGACAGGACGTCCCCGCGCTGGCGGGTGTCGAAGTAGTTGAGGGGCAGGCGGTTGAGCTTGTCCTCCACGTCCCGGCGCAGGCCGTAGACGACGCGCATGACGAGCCGGTTCAGGATGTAGCCCTGCGCCCACATGAACACCGAGGCGACGAAGTACATGGCCAGCACGATCATGATGAGCCGGCCGAGCTCCACGAAGTCGATCCCGGCTCCGGGGACCACGGTCATGCCGGAGATCATGTCGGCGAGGTCGTCCTGCCCCTGGGCGCGCAGTCCCTCGATGACCTGCGCCTGCGTCGCGCCCTGGGGCAGCCCCCGGCCCACGACGCCGGAGAAGATGACGTCCATCGCCTGGCCCAGGATCTTCGGGGCGATGACGGTCAGGACGACCCCGGCCGCCACGAAGAGCAGCACGAGCGCCAGGCCGAGCCTCTCCGGCGCGAGCAGGCCGATCAGGCGCGCGGCGGAGGGCCAGAAGTGCCGCGCCTTGCGCACCGACTGCTGGCCTCCCCAACCGTCGTCGATGGCCATCTCCTGGAATTCCTCGGCCTCGTCCACGGCGGCCGGCTCGGCGGCGGTCCCGCGGTTCCCGGTGTTCCTCGCCATCTAGGCCACCTCCTCCACGCTGATCTGCGACTCGACGATTTCGCGGTAGGTCTCCGAGGACTCCAGCAGCTCCGCGTGCGTCCCGCGGGCCACAATCGCGCCGTGGTCGAGCACCAGGATCTGGTCGGCGTCGGTGATCGTCGAGACGCGCTGCGCCACGATGATCACCGCGGCGTCGCGCGTGGTCTCCTTCAGGGCGGCCCGCAGCCGCGCGTCCGTGGCCACGTCCAGCGCCGAGAACGAGTCGTCGAAGAGGTAGACGGAGGGGCGGGCGACGATGGCGCGGGCGATGCACAGCCGCTGCCGCTGGCCGCCGGAGACGTTGGTCCCTCCCTGCGAGACGGGCGCGTCCAGCCCCCGCGGCTTGTCGCGCACGAAGCCGTCGGCCTGCGCCGTCGCCAGCGCGGCCCAGAGCTCGTCCTCCCCGGCACCGGTGTTGCCGAAGCGGAGGTTGGAGGCGACCGTCCCGGAGAACAGGTAGGGCCGCTGCGGGACCATGCCCACCCGCTCCGAGATCTGCTCCCGGGTCAGCTCGCGCACCGGGACCCCATCGATCAGGACGTCGCCGGATCCGGCGTCGTACAGGCGCGGGATAAGGTTCAGCAGGGTCGTCTTGCCCGCTCCGGTGGAGCCGATGATCGCCGTGGTCTGCCCGGGCCGGGCGGTGAAGCTCAGGCCGCTCAGCACGGGGGCCTCGGCGCCCGGGTAGCCGAAGCCCACGTCGCGGAACTCCACCGTCCCGCCCCGGGAGGGGTGGGTCCGGGGAGCGGCGGGGTCGCGGAGCGAGGGCTCGACGGCGAGCACCTCGGCGATGCGCTCGGCGCAGACCGCCGCGCGCGGGATCATCATGGCCATGAAGGTGCCCATCATGACGGCCACCAGGATCTGCAGCAGGTACTGGAGGAAGGCCGTCAGCGCGCCGACCTGCATCTCCCCGGCGTCGACCCGCTGCCCGCCGAACCAGAGCACGGACGCCGTGGCGAGGTGGAGCACCATGCCGATGAGCGGGAACATCAGGACGAAGAGGTTGCCCACCTTCACCCCGACGTCCGTCAGGCGGGCATTGGCGTCGCCGAAGCGCCGTGTCTCGAACGGCTCGCGGACGAAGGCGCGAACCACGCGTATGCCGATGATCTGCTCGCGCAGCACGCCGTTGATGGCGTCGATGCGGTCCTGCATGAGCCGGAAGAGCGGCATCAGCAGGTAGACGAGCACGCCGACGACGACCACGAGGACGGGCACCGAGACCCAGACGAGCCAGGAGAGGGCGATGTCCTCGCGGAGTGCCATGATGATCCCGCCGATGCACATGATGGGCGTGGAGACCATGAAGTTCAGCCCCATCAGGACCAGCATCTGGACCTGCTGCACGTCGTTGGTGCCGCGCGTGATGAGCGTGGGCGCGCCGAACCGGTTCACCTCCTGGGCCGAGAAGGAGGAGACCTTGTGGAAGACGCCGCGCCGGATGTCCCGGCCGACCGCCATCGCCGCCTTGGCCCCGAAGTACACCGCCGCGACCGCCGTGATCACCTGGACGAACGCGACGGCGAGCATCACGCCGCCCGTCCGCCAGATGAAGTCGGTGTCGCCGCGGGTGACGCCCTCGTCGATGATGCGGGCGTTGAGGCTCGGCAGGAAGAGCGTGGCGAGCGTGGTGGCCAGCTGGAAGGCCAGCACCGCCCCGATCCATCGGGCGTAGGGGCGCGAGTACCGGAGTATCAGTCGCATGAGCATGGTGTTCGGTCCTTTGTGCATCCCCCGCGGCATGGCGGCGGACGGTGGGCGCCCGTGGGGCCGGCTGCGCCTCGGGCAAGCCAAACACTACCTCGCGGCGGGGACGGTTTGATCAGCCCCAGGGATGATTCCGCGGGCCGCGTCCCGCGCGTCCGTGCCGCGGGCCGGCCGCGGCTCGATCCGGTGTCGCCCCGCAGGCGCCGCGGGTCCGCTCAGCCCAGCGTCCAGGACCTTTTCGAGAGCCCGAACCAGAAACCGTCGATCGCGGTCCGGGCGTCGATGCCTCCGGAGGCATATGCCGCCCCGAGGGCGACGTAGAGAGGCGCCCAGTGCTCGGAGCGGGGGTGGGCCTCGCGGGCCGCGGGCGCCTTGCGCAGGAAGTCGAGGATGGAGTCGACGTCGCCGCGGGACATGGCCTCTTCGGCCCACTGGTCGAACTCGCTGGACGCCGCGGGCGGCGCGGTGTCCGGGCCGGCCGCGGGGTCGAACCAGCGGAGGTTGTGCGTGGTGAAGCCGGAACCGACGATCAGCGTGCCCCGATCGCGCAGGGGCGCCAGCGACGCCCCGAGCTCGAACAGGCCCTGCGGGTCCAGCGTGGGCATGGACATCTGGACCACCGGCACGTCGGCCGCGGGGAACATCTCCTTCAGCGGGACGTACGCGCCGTGGTCCAGTCCCCGGCCCTGGTCGTGCTCGACGTGGTGGCCGTGGGCCCCGACCAGGCGGGCCACCTCGCCGGCGAGCCCGGGGGCGGGCGGGGCGTCGTAGCGCACGTCGTAGTACTTCTGCGGGAAGCCCCAGAAGTCGTAGACCAGCCCGGCCGGCCGCTCGGTCGCGCTGAGCGTGACGGGGGCGTTCTCCCAGTGCGCGGACACCATGAGGATGTCCTTCGGCTTCTCGAAGGTCGCGGACCACTCGGCGAGCTCGCGCGTCCAGCGGGCGTCGTCGGCCAGCGGCGGGGCCCCGTGGCTGAGGAAGAGGACGGGCGGGCGGTCCAGTGTCGGTGTCATGGGTCGATCGTACGCCCATTTTATTGAATCTTCAAGTATAGGGCGTAGAGGGGTCTGTCCGGCGGCGCGCCGCGGCATCCAGCGGCCTCCCCGACGTGTCCTAGCCGGCGGCGAGCCGCCGGTCCAGCTTGGCGAACGACGACATCCAGCCCTCCCCGGCCATCGGCAGCAGATCGGCGGCGTACGGGCCCTGGGTCAGCGTCAGCCGCGTCCGGCCGCCGTCCAGCTCCGCCAGCGCCACGCGCAGCACCATCGCCCGGCCGCCCGACTCCTCGGTGGCCTCGGTGTGCCCCACGAGCAGCCGGGGCTCCTCGACTTCCCCGAGCCGCGCGGTGACCGGCGAGCGCTGGGCGGGATCGTCGTCGGAGGCCATCTCCAGGTGCCATTCCCCGCCGGGACGGGCCTCCACGCGCACGGTCTCCTCCGCCACGGACCACCCCTCGGGGCCGAACCAGCCCGCCAGGGACCGGGGATCCGTGAAGGCCCGCCACAGCGCCTGCGGCGGTGCGTCGAAGTCGCGTTCCAGTACCAGATGCTCGTCCATGCCGCCGAGACTACGCCCGCCGGGCCGACGTCGGAAGGCGCCGAATTTGCCCCGCGGCAAACCCTTGCCCGGCATCGGTCGCGGTGGTGGACTGTGGGGCATGAGCAACCGAACCCCCACCACCACTGCGCCCGCCGCGGCCGAGGCTCGAGCGGTCACCCCCGGGGACACCACCACGGTGATCGCCATCGGCACCAAGAAGGGCCTTTGGCTGGCCACGAGCGTCGACCGCGCCACGTGGACCCTCGGCGGGCCGCACTTCCTCAACCTCGAGGTCCCCTCCGTGGCGATCGACACCCGCGGCGGCCGGACGCGCATCCTTGCGGGGATCAACGACTGGCACTGGGGGCCCACGGTCGTCTATTCGGACGACCTGGGGGCCACCTGGTCCGAGCCCGAGGACGGCGCGATCAAGTTCCCGGAGGACACCGGCGCGGCGCTCGAGCGCATCTGGCACCTCCGCCCCGACACGGCGGAGCGGCCCGGCGTCGTCTGGGCCGGCTGCGAGCCGATCTCGGTGTGGAAGTCGACCGACGGGGGCGAGCACTTCGAGCTCAACCGCGGGCTGTGGGACCATCCGCACCGCAAGGACTGGGCTCCGGGCGGGGGCGGCGCGACGGCCCACACCGTCGTACCCCACGCCGCGGACGACAACACCGTGCACGTGGCCATGAGCACCGGCGGCGTCTACCGCTCGCGCGACGGCGGCGGGACCTGGGAGCCCCGGAACAAGGGCATCGCGGCCGGCTTCATGCCGGACGAGGAGCCGGAGTTCGGCCAGTGCGTCCACCGGATCACGGCCGACGCCGGCGACCCGGAGCGGCTCTACGCGCAGAACCACGGCGGCGTGTACCGCACGGACAACGGCGGCGACCAGTGGATCAGCATCGCCGACGGGCTCCCCGCGGACTTCGGCTTCGTGTTCCTGAGCCACCCGCGCTCGGCGGGAACCGCCTGGACCATTCCGCTGCGCGGCGACTACGAGCGCGTCCCCGTCGGCACCCGCCTCAGCGCGTACCGCACCACCGACGCCGGCAACACGTGGGAGGAGCAGCACGCGGGCCTGCCCGACGGCGAGTGGAACTCCGTGCTGCGCGACGCCGCCGGCGTGGACGACCACGACGGCGAGGTCGGCGTCTATTTCGGCACGCGCGCGGGCGAGGTGTTCGCCAGCACCGACGAGGGCGCGACCTTCACCGCCGTGGCGGAGCGGCTGCCCGACGTGCTCAGTGTCCGCGCCGCGGTCGTCCGCTGAGTCCGCCGTGGCGACCGTGACGCTCGAGGTTCCCGCGGTGCTCGCCCCCACCGTGGGCGGGCGGCGCGTCCTCGAGGTGGAATGCGAGGACGGGGCCAGCGTCGGCGCCGTGCTGGACCGGGTCTCCGCCCGGTTCCCGGTCTTCGCCCGGCGGATCCGGGACGAGACGGGCAGCGTCCGCCGCTTCGCCAACGTCTTCGTCGGCAGCGACAACATCCGCGACCTCGCGGGGCTGGACACCCCGGCCCCGGCCGGCGCGCGGATCATGGTGATACAGTCCGTGGCGGGCGGCTAGCCCGGGAAGCCGGGGCGGATGGACTGGTATCGAAAGCCCGCCCGGGCGGCGGCGGAGGCCTTCGGGGTGGACCGCGCCACAGGGCTCCCGCCCGAGGAGGCCGCGCGACGCCTCGCCGAGGCCGGGCCGAACAGCCTGCGCAGCGCGCCGCCCACGCCGACGTGGCGCAAGATCCTGTCCCAGTTCCAGGACCCGCTGATCTACCTGCTGCTCGGCGCCATCGCGGTCTCGGTGCTCGCCTGGGGCGTCGAGGGGGCCGCCGGGGTCCCCGTGGACGCCGTCGTGATCGCCGTCGTCGTGGCGCTCAACGCCGCGCTGGGGTTCCTGCAGGAGAACAAGGCCGAGAACGCGGTGGCCGCACTGCAGTCGATGACCGCCGCCAGCTCGACCGTGCTGCGCGGCGGCGCCCTGCGCACCGTGCCCACGGCGGACGTGGTGCGCGGAGACGTGCTGGTCCTGGCCGAGGGCGACGCCGTCGGGGCCGACGCCCGGCTGTTCTCGGCCAGCGGCCTGCGCGTCGCCGAGGCCTCGCTCACGGGCGAGAGCGAGGCGGTCACGAAGGACCCGGGCACCCTCAGCGTCGAGGCCCCCCTCGGCGACCGCACGAACATGGTCTACAAGGGCACCGCCGTCGCCCAGGGCGTGGGGCGCGCCGTGGTCACGGGCACAGGCATGGGGACCGAGGTCGGCGCCATCGCCGGGCTGCTGGAGGCGACGGAGGCGGAACCGACGCCGCTGCAGCGCGAGCTCGCCGTGGTCAGCCGGGTCCTCGGCGCCACCGTGATCGCGATCGCCGTGGTCGTGATGGTGGTGACGGCGCTCGTCAACGAGGTGGACACGCTTCCCGACCTCGTCACGGTCCTGCTGCTCGGCGTCTCGCTGGCCGTGGCCGCCGTGCCCGAGGGCCTGCCGGCCATCCTGTCCGTCGTGCTCGCGATCGGCGTCACCAACCTGGCCCGCCGGCACGCCGTCGTGAAGAAGCTGCACTCGGTGGAGACCCTCGGATCGGCCTCCGTGATCGCCTCGGACAAGACCGGCACGCTGACCCGCAACGAGATGACCATCGTGCGCCTGCGTACCGCGTCGGGCGAGGTCGAGCTCTCGGGCACGGGCTACGACCCGGCGGGACAAGCCACCAGCGGCGGCCGCCCCGTGGAAGACGGGGACCTCCTCACGGAGGCCGGGCTGCTGCTGCTGGGCGGCTCGCTGTCCAACAACGCGCAGCTGGAGCTGCGCGGCGGCGCGTGGGAGATCCAGGGCGACCCCACTGAGGCCGCGTTCCTCGTCGCGTCCAGGAAGCTGGACGGCGTGGCCGAGCGCGCGGACCTGTTCACGCGGCGCGCCGAGATCCCCTTCACGTCCGAGCGCAAGGTCATGTCCACGCTCCAGCACCGGTCCCGCGACGACGTGGTGGCCATCGTCTCCAAGGGCGCCCCGGACGTCCTTTTGGCGCGCTGCACGGCGGTGCAGGTGGGCGAGGGCGTGGAGCCGTTCGACGACGTTCGCCGCGCCACGGCGCTCCGGGACGTCGAGGACCTCTCCTCCCGGGCGCTGCGCACGCTCGCGGTGGCCTACCGCCGGTTCGAGACCCACGAGCGCGGCGCGCTGGAGGTCTTCGACGAGGACGACGAGGGGGACCTGGTGTTCCTCGGGACGGCGGGCATCATCGATCCCCCGCGCGCCGAGGCCGCCGCGGCCGTCGCGGAGGCGCGCCGTGCCGGCATCCGGGTGGTGATGATCACCGGGGACCACCCGGTGACCGCGGCGCGGATCGCGGCCGACCTGGGGATCGTCGCCGAGGGCGAGCGCGCGGTCACCGGGGCCGAGCTGGACGCGCTGGATCCCCCCGGCCTCGCCGGGACCGTGCGCCGCGCCTCCGTATACGCGCGGGTGGCCCCGCGCAACAAGCTGCAGATCGTCGACGCCCTGCAGTCCGGCGGCAACGTCGTCGCGATGACCGGGGACGGCGTCAACGATGCCCCCGCCCTGAAGTCCGCGGACATCGGCGTCGCCATGGGCATCGCGGGCACGGAGGTCACGAAGGAGGCGTCCGCCATGATCCTCGCCGACGACAACTTCGCGACGATCGTCGTGGCGGTCCGCCAGGGGCGCGCCATCTTCGACAACATCAAGAAGTTCCTGCGCTACCTCCTGTCCTCCAACATGGGCGAGGTCTTCACGGTCTTCCTCGGCGTCGTGTTCGCCGGCGTGCTCGGGCTGACCGGGGCGGGGGCGGAGGCCGTCGTCGTGCCGCTGCTGGCGACCCAGATCCTGTGGATCAACCTGGTCACCGATTCGGGGCCGGCGCTGGCCATGGGCGTGGACCCGGAGATCGACGACGTCATGGCGCGCGCACCGCGCGGCGCCGGGGACCGCATCATCGACGGCCGCATGTGGACGGGGATCCTCACGATCGGCCTGGTGATGGCCCTGGCCACGCTGCTGACGATCGACGTCTTCCTGCCCGGCGGCCTCATCGAGGGCGGGGACTCGCTGGAGGTCGCGCGCACCGCGGGCTTCACGACCCTGGTCTTCGCCCAACTCTTCAACGCCTTCAACTCGCGCTCGGAGACCACCAGCGCGTTCCGCCGGCCGTTCGACAACGCGTGGCTCTGGGGGTCCGTCGGTCTGGCCGTGCTGCTGCAGGTCGCGGTCGTGCACCTCGCGCCGCTGCAGGTCGCGTTCGGCACCGCCGCGCTGGACGCCGCGCACTGGGCCGTCTGCGTCGCCGCGGCGTCGTCCGTGCTCTGGTTCGACGAGCTGCGCAAGCTCGCCCAGCGGCTCCACGACCGGCGGGGCGCCGCCGGGTAGGCTGATCGGGCCAGCCCAGACCCGAAGGGACCCCATGTCCGCCACGACGCCGTCCGCCCCGCCCCACGCCACCCGCGGGGACTGCCTCGCCGCCGACGCCGCCGATCCGCTGCGCGGCTTCCGCGACCGCTTCCTGCTGCCCGACGGCGTCGTCTACCTCGACGGCAACTCGCTCGGCGCCCTGCCCGCCGGCGCGGAGGAGCGGGCCCGCGAGGTCGTGGCCGAGGAGTGGGGCCGCGGCCTCATCCGGAGCTGGAACACCGCCGGGTGGTTCGACCTGCCAGGGCGCCTAGGCGACAAGCTCGCCTCCCTGCTCGGCGGCAACCCCGGCGAGGCGGTCGTCACGGACACGACCAGCCTGAACCTCTTCAAGGCCCTCGCCGCGGCCATCCGCATCCAGCAGCGGGACCGCCCCGGTCGGCGCGTCATCGTCAGCGAACGGGACAACTTCCCGACCGACGTCTACATCGCCGAGGGCATCGCGGATTTCCTGAACTCGGTGGCGGAGGAGACGGGCACCCGCTACGAGGTGCGCCTGGTCGACGCCTCGCTGTCCCTGCGGGACGCGCTGGCGCCGGGGGACGCCGCCGTCGTCTCCCTGTCGCACGTCAACTACCGCACCGGATCGATGTGGGACATGGACGCGGTCACCGCCCAGGCGCACGACGCCGGCGCACTCATGGTCTGGGACCTCGCCCACTCCGCGGGGGCCGTGCCCGTGGACCTCAACGGCGCCGACGCCGACTTCGCGGTCGGCTGCACGTACAAGTACCTCAACGGGGGGCCCGGCTCCCCCGCCTTCATCTGGGTCCACGCGCGCCACCAGGACCGGTTCTGGCAGCCGCTGGCCGGATGGTGGTCGCACGCGGCGCCGTTCGCGATGGCGGAGAGCTACCGGCCGGCGGGCGACATCCGCCGCTTCCTCTGCGGCACGCAGCCGGTGACGTCGCTGGCCCTCGTGGAGACGGGCCTGGACATCACGCTCGAGGCCGACCAGGCCGCGCTGCGCGCGAAGTCCCTGGCGCTGACGGACCTGTTCGTCCGGCTCGTCGAGCAGCGCTGCGCCGCCCATCCGCTGGAGCTCGTCACGCCGCGCGAGCACGCGCGGCGCGGCAGCCACGTGAGCTTCCGGCACCCCGAGGGGTACGCCGTGATGAGCGCGCTGATCGCCCGCGGCGTGATCGGCGACTACCGCGAGCCCGAGGTCCTGCGCTTCGGCGTTACGCCCCTCTATACCGGGTACGCCGACGTCTGGGACGCCGTCGAGGCGCTGCGCGACATCCTCGACTCCCGGGCGTGGGACGCCCCGGAGCACCGCGAGCGCAACGCGGTCACGTAGCCGGCGGCGGGCCGCCGGAACGGCGGCCGTGACGCGGCCCGCGGGACGGCCTAGGGTTTGAGCATGAGCAACCTGGAGACCGCCCCGGAGGAAGTCGTCTGCGAGCAGGGGCGCGTACCCGCCGGGCCCGAGATGCTGGTCCCCCGCGACGTTCCCCTGGGCGGGCCGCGCGCCATGACCGTGCGCCGGACCCTCCCACAGCGGGCCCGCAGCCTGATCGGCGCGTGGTGTTTCCTGGACCACTACGGCCCCGACGCTGTCGGCGCGTCGGGCGGCATGAGCGTCCCGCGGCACCCGCACACGGGGCTGCAAACGGTCAGCTGGCTGTTCACCGGGGAGGTCGAGCACCGGGACTCCGCGGGATTCCACGCGATCGTGCGGCCCGGCGAGCTCAACCTGATGACGGCCGGGCGGGGGATCAGCCACTCCGAGTTCTCCACCGGGGACACGGTGACGCTGCACGGCGCCCAGCTGTGGACGGCCCTGCCGGACGCGGCCCGGCATGCGGAGCCCGGCTTCGAGCACTACCGCCCCGAGCCGGTGCGCGGCGACGGCTGGGAACTGCGGGTTTTCCTGGGGTCGCTGGGCGGCGACGCCTCCCCGGTGCGGACCCACACGCCGCTGCTCGGCGCCGAGATCCTCCTGGCCGCCGGTTCCACCCTGGAGCTGGACCTGGACCCCGCCTTCGAACACGGGATCCTGCTCGACGCGGGCGAGCTGCGCCTGGACGGGCACGCCGTGCCCCGCGACCACCTGGCCTACCTGCCCACCGGGAGCATGCGCGCGCGGCTCGACGCCGGAGCCGCCGACGTCCGCGCACTGCTGATCGGCGGGGAGCCGCTGGGCGAGCAGATCGTCATGTGGTGGAACTTCGTGGGCCGCAGCCACGACGAGGTCGCCACCTACCGGGCGCAGTGGCAGGCGGAGATCGGCGCCGAGCCGCCGGCGCCCGGCGACGCCTCCGGGCCGCCGCGCTTCGGCTCCTTCCCCGCCGGCCAGCCGGCCCCGCTGCCCGCCCCGGCCCTGCCCAACGTCCGGCTCCGGCCGCGCGGCTGAGCACCCCGCACCCGACCGGGAGGACGCCGATGGACCCCGTGAACGCCGCCGCCGAGATCACCGTCCGCCACAACGCCGAGGGGCGCCGCTACGAGCTGGTCGACGCCGGCCGCGTGGTCGGCGCGGCCCACTACGTCCCCTTCGGCGGCGACGAGCGGATTTTCTACCACACGACCGTCGACGGGTCCCACGGAGGGCGGGGGCTCTCCGCGCGCCTGGCGGCCTTCGCCCTGGACGACACGCGCGCCCTGGGGCAGCGGATCGTCGCCGTCTGCCCGTACATCCGCGGCTACGTCGCCAAGCACCCGGAGTACCGCGAGGCGGTCGCCCCGACGCGCCCGGACCACCTCGGGGCCGTCCCGCGGGGCTAGCCGGCGGGCGGTCGCCGCCCCCGCGCCGCCCTCCAGCCGGTGGACGGGACTACCAGCCCGTGGACAGGACGTGGTCGATCGCGTCGACGACGAAATCGGCGCTCTCTCGGGTCAGGCACAGCGGGGGCTTGATCTTGAGCACGTTCTGCCGCTCCGACGTGGGCTGCACGATGACGCCGAGCTCGCGCAGGCGTTCGCAGATCGCCGCGGTCTCCCGCGCCGCCGGCTCCAGGGTGGCGCGGTCGGTGACGAGCTCCACGCCCAGGTAGAGCCCGGCCCCGTGGACGTGCGCGACCATCGGGTGCCGCTCCCCCAGCTCCTCGAGCCGCCGGCGCAGGTGCCCGCCCACGTCGCGGGCGTTCTCGGCCAGCGACTCGTCCCGCATGGCGTCCAGCACGGCGAGCCCCACGCGGCACGCGAGCGGCGAGCCGCCCGCCGAGGAGAAGAACATGCCCTCCCCGCCGAGGGCCTCGGCGATGGCGCGCGTGGTCAGGACGCCCCCGATCGGGAAGCCGTTGCCCATCGGCTTGGCGATGGTGACGATGTCCGGGACCACGCCTTGGAGGCCGAACCCCCAGAAGCCGCTCCCCATGCGCCCAAAACCGACCTGGATCTCGTCGGCGATGCACAGCCCGCCGTGCGCGCGGACGGCCGCGTAGACGTCGCGGAGGTACCCGTCGGGCAGGAGCACGCCGCCCGCGTTGCCCAGCACCGACTCGCAGATGAACGCGGCGGCCGGTCTCCCGTCCCGCCGGAGACCGTCCAGCTCCCCGGCGAGCTCCGCCGCGTAGGCCGCCCCGGCGCCGGGCCCCGTGTGCCGGCCCCGCAGCGGGTTGGGCACGTCGGCGACGTGCACCCACTCCGGCCGGGACGCCAGGGCCCGCGGGTTGTCGTAGGCGCTGGTGGTCACGGCGTCCGCGCCCACCGTCCAGCCGTGGTAGGCCTCCCGGAGGGCGACCATCGTCGTCCTGCCGGTCGCGGCCCAGGCCAGCCGGATCGCCAGGTCGACCGCCTCCGAGCCGCTGTTGACCAGGAGCACGGTGTCCAGCCCCGATCCCGCCGGGGCGAGCGCGACCAGCCGCTCGCCGTACTCGGCCAGCGACCGGTACAGGAAGCGCGAGTTCGTGTTGAGCAGGCGCAGCTGCTCCGCGGCCGCGCGCGCCACGGCGGGATGGCTGTGCCCGATGCCGGCGACGTTGTTGACCATGTCGACGTAGGCCCGCCCGTCGGCGTCGACCAGGTGGTGGCGCCAGCCGCGCTCGATGTGGGGCGGCTTCGCGAAGTAGCGCTCCTGCGCGGAGGACAGGAGACGTTCCCGGCGCCGCTGTTCCGCGGAGGCGGAGGCGGGCGCGGCCCGCGCCGGGAGCCCGAGCAGCGGGCCCGGATCCGGGGCGAGGATCCGCCAGGCCGCGGCGTGGCCCGGCACGGCGAAGAGGGGCACCGCCTCGGGCGCGTCCGCCGTCGCGATCCGGACCGACGCCGGGCCGGACCGCCCGGGGGACGACGCCGGGACGACGGCGAGCGCGTCGCCGGCGCCCACGCGCGCCGCGCCCCGGGCCGCGGTCGCCACGCCGTCGAGCAGCAGCCGCGTCCCGTCGCCGGCGAGCAGCTCGAGTGCGTGCGGGCCGACGGTCCGCGCCATCCCGGCCCACGGCGCCCGGAGCCCCACGGGGGCGTTCGTGTACAGCTGGAGGGCCAGCGGGACCGTTGCGCCCGCCGCCCTGCTGTTGACGGCCGTGCGGGTCAGCCTCGGGTCGCCGCGGGGCAGCACGACCGTCGCGTGCCGGGTCAGCGCCTCGGCCGCGAGGCGCTCCTCGATGCCGTCCTCGAGCCAGCATCCGTCCGCGAGGTGCGGGGACTCGACGCCGAGGTCCAGGACGTATGCGTCCTCGAGCATGCAGAGCGCACCCGCCGCGGCGTCGTCGGCGGCCGTCGGCGCGGTGCGGGTGGGAAGATCCAGCTCCGCCAGCACTGCCGCGGTGGCGACCTCGATCGGCAGGCATGTGGCGGTCTCGAAAATCAGCCATTCGTGGTCCATGCGTTCGGCGGCATATTCGTTGCCGGGCTCGATCCCGGTCTGCGCCCAGCCGGCGCCGACGAGGACCGCGGCGCGCAGGACCAGCAGGGGCCAGAGGGCCCGGGCCTCGGGGACCGACAGCGGGGCCCGCGCGTGGAACGCCGCGGCCGCCGGCAGGACGGCCAGCGGATCGCCCGGCCGGTGGTGCAGCAGGGAGGAGCACGTCACGGCCAGCTCCGCGGCCCGCCAGCCGAGGGCCAGGTCCCCGAAGTCGATGACCGTGAGGTTCCGCGCGTCCGCGACCGGGCCGCGCGCCACGATCACGTTGTCGTCGGTGAGGTCGCCGTGGATCGGCTGCACCGGCAGCCCGGACGCCAACGGGGCCAGCGCCCGCTCCGCGGCGTCCACGGCGGCCGCCACGCGGAGGGCCCGGTCCGGGTCGCCCACCGCGGCGAGCAGCGACCGCGCGACGTCGGCGCCGCGGCGCAGGTCCCACTGCAGCTCGCGGTCGAGCCCCGGGTGTTCGAACCCCTCCAGCGCGGAGTCGACGGCGGCGGCGACGGACCCCAGGGCGCGGAGCGTGGCGTCGGGCAGGTACCCCGCGTCCACCAGCGAGCGTCCCGCCACGTGCTCGAACAGCCGGACGTGGTGCCTGGCCCCGGATACCTCGGCGACCTGGAGCCGCGAGCCGTCGAGCCCCGGCAGGACCCGGGCGACGCCGATTCCGGCCGCGTCGAGCCTGCCGATGGCCCGGTTCTGCGCGGCGAGCTCGTCGGCGCCGAACGCCGCGTTGTCGATCTTCAGGACCCACCGCGCGGCCGGACCGGCGGCCTCCGACTCGAGCAGGAAATTGCGGTCCTGGTTGCTGCCCAGCTCGGCGGCCGTGGCCCGGAGGCCGTAGAGCCGCAGCGCGAGCCCGGCGGCCGCGGCGGCGTCGACGTCGGGTCGGGTCAGGGCGGGGGCGACGGCGGCCTCCGCAGCCGGCCGGACATGGCCGGAGGCGGGCGCCTCCGCGGAGCGGGGAAGGTCGGGGTCCATGGATTCTCCGGCGGGGCGGCGGCAAGCGGTCGGACCCCATTATCCGGCGCCACCGATGCATTTGCGAGGTGCGGGCGCGGGCGTACAGTGTCTCCCACAGCCTTCCGGCCCCAGGAGCAGGTCATGACGGAACACGACACGCACACGCGCGGTCCCCGCCGCGAGCCCGAGGTGCTGACGTTCGCCGAGGCGCGCACCGCCGTCGTCCGCGGACGCGACATTCCCTCCGGCGAGCTGGCGGCGTTCTTCGACGCGTCCTTCGGCGCCCTCGCGGGCTTCCTCAGAAGCCGGGCGCTCAGCCCGGTGGGGCCCGCCTTCGCCCTCTACCCACGGCTCCCGGCCGAGACGACGGACCTGGACGTTGGTTTCGCGATCGACCATCCGCTGGTCGGTGACCACACGACGGACTCCGGGATCGTCGTCTCCGCCTCGCGGCTGCCGGGAGGTCCCGCGGCGACGGTGTCCCACGTGGGCCCCTACGACGCCTTGGGCGACGCGTGGCGGGGGCTGCTGGATTGGGCCTCGCGGAACGGACACGCGCCGGGCTTGCCGTTCTGGGAGGTCTACGTCACCGAGCCCTCGCCGACCGCGGATCCGGCGACCCTGCGCACCGACCTGTTCCTGCCGGTCGAGGCGGAGCGCGTTCCCCCGGCCCCCTAGCGCGCGGCGGGGGCTCAGAGGCCGTGGTGGAGCACGAACGCGGCCAGGAACCCCAGCGCCGCGATCAACCCGGTGAGCATGTGCTGCTCCTCGAACGCCTCCGGGATCATGGTGTCGGAGAGCATCGAGAGGATGCCGCCGGCGGCGACAGCGGTGACGACGGCGACGAGCTCGCCCGGCGCGTCCCGCAGGGCCAGATAGCCGAAGAGCGCCGAGAGGCCGGAGATCGCCGCGATGCCGCCCCAGATGCCGAACACCTGCGCCGCGGGTTTCCCGGCGCGCTTCATGTCGTCGGTGCTGGCCAGCCCCTCCGGCACGTTGGAGATGATGACGGCCGCGAGCATGGCGGGATTCACCGACGCCCCGCCGACCAGCCCGAGACCCAGCACGATCGACTCCGGGACGCCGTCCAGCAGCGCGCCGACCGCGATCGCCGTGCCGCCGGACGCCTTCTGCTGGGCCCCGTCAGCGGGCTTCCGCCGCGCGTCCCCGGAGGCGTCCCGCCGCACTTCGCCGGAGGCCTCCCGCGGGGCGACGCCGAGGGCGTTCCGCCCCGCGTCCGGCCGCGCGCCGCCGACCGGTCCCGGTCCGGTCCCGCCGAACCTTCCGGAGCTTCCGCGGCCCGGCGGCCTCCTGGCGCGGCGGCGGTGGTGGGCGCCCGAACGGACCAGCAGGGCGTTGGCCGCGACGTATGCGGCGGCCCCGGCCAGGAATCCGGCCGCCGTGGGCCAGAGGCCCCCGGTCTCCAGCGCGTCGGCAACGAGTTCAAAGGAGAGCGCGGAAATCAGGGCGCCGGCGCCGAAGGCCATCACCGTGGACACGGCCCGGCGGGGGATCGTGTATTTCCAGGCGACGGCCGCCCCGACGAGCAGCGCGCCGCCGGCGAACGTGCCCCATGACAGGGCCTGCAGCCAGACGGGCATGGGCCCACCCTACCCGTGGACCGGCTAGAAGCCCCCGCCGCCCTCGCTGGCCATGTTGTTGAAGCGCGAGTAGTGGCCCTGGAAGGCCACCACCATGGTCTTGGTGGGCCCGTTGCGGTGCTTCGCGACGATCACGTCGGCCTCACCCGCCCGGGGGGACTCCTTGTCGTAGATGTCCTCGCGGTGGAGCAGGATCACCATGTCGGCGTCCTGCTCGATGCTGCCGGACTCGCGGAGGTCGGAGACCATGGGCTTCTTGTCCGTGCGCTGCTCCGAGCCGCGGTTGAGCTGCGACAGCGCGACCACCGGGACCTCGAGCTCCTTGGCCAGCAGCTTGAGCGCTCGGGAGAACTCCGAGACCTCCTGCTGGCGGGACTCCACGCGCTTGCCGGAGCTCATCAGCTGCAGGTAGTCGAGGACGACGAGCTTGAGGTCGTGCTTCTGCTTCAACCGGCGGCACTTCGCGCGGATCTCCATAAGCGACATGTTCGGCGAGTCGTCGATATAGAGGGGGGCGTCGTTCAGCCGTCCCATCGTCGTGGCGATCTTCCCCCACTGCTCGTCCTTGACCGTGCCCTTGCGCAGGTCCTGGAGGCCGATGCTCGCCTCCGCCGACAGCAGGCGCATGGCGATCTCGTTGCGTCCCATCTCCAGCGAGAAGAAGACGGTGGTCATGTTGTGCTTGATGGCCGCCGACCTCGCCCAGTCCAGGGCGAACGTGCTCTTGCCGACGGCGGGACGCGCCGCGATCACGATCATCTGCCCGCCGTGCAGACCCTGGGTCAGCTCGTCGAACTCGTAGAAGCCGGTGGGGACGCCGGTCATGCCCTCGCCCCGGTGCCCGGCCGACTCGATCTCGTCCACCGTGCCCTCGATGATGTCGCGCAGCGGCACGTAGTCCTCGGCGGTCCGTCGTTCCGCGACGGCGTAGATCTCCGCCTGGGCCTGGTTGACGATCTCGTCCACTTCGCCGTCCTGGGAGTAGCCCAACTGGACGATCTTGGTCCCGGCGTCGACGAGGCGGCGCAGGACGGCGCGCTCCCGGACGATCTCGGCATAGAACCCCGCGTTGGCGGCGGTGGGGACCGATTGGATGAGGGTGTGGAGGTATGCGGGACCACCGATGCGCGAGATCTCCGAGCGCTTGGTGAGCAGATCGGAGACGGTGACCGCGTCGGCGGGCTCGCCGCGTCCGTAGAGGTCGATGATGGCCTCGAAGATGGACTCGTGGGCCGGCCGGTAGAAGTCGATCCCGCGGAGGACCTCCACGCAGTCGGCGATGGCGTCCTTGGACAGCATCATGCCGCCCAGGACACTCTGCTCCGCCACCAGGTCCTGTGGCGGGGTCCGGCCGAACTCAGACTCCCGCGAACCCTTGGAGTCTGTCTGCATCAGCGACACGTCGCTTCCCTTCACCTCGGTGGTGGGCGGCCGTCGGCGCACCCGTGCTGCCTCCATTATCCCAGCCCGCGCCGGGTCCGTCTGGAGGTTGTGGAGATCGCGGGGCGAGGCCCGTCGCAGTGCGCGCGGTGGACCGGAGACCCTGTCACCATAGACCCTTTCCGCGCCCTTCCCAACCGAGTTGTCCACAGCCCATGTGGAGAAGCTGTGTGCAGTGCGGCGTGTTGTGTGCACAGACTGGGGAGGAGGTTGTGGATGAAATATTTCTTTCAGATTCGAAACGGCTCTGACTAGGCTTTTTATCCACGACAACCTGTGTACAAAAAGATTTTCGGGATCAACATTCAGGGGCTACTTGGAGGTTGTGTGGTGGGTTACGATCCCACGAGCGTCACTTTTCCACAGAAGCAACGGCACTATCCACAGACACGCGGGTCGCGCCTGTGCATGCACGCCGGATCTTGGTTGTCCACCCCACCCGGCACTGCGATACTGTCCCCATGACCACCAGCGCGATGCCTTCCCCGTGAGCGAAGCCACGACCCGGGCTGCCGCCGTCGACCCCTTGGATCGCGTGGACGGTGTGGGGCATCCGGTGCGCCGCGCGGACGCCCACGCGCTGCGGGCCCGGCTTGGCCGGCACGGGCCCGGCGCCGCCTGCCTCTCCGTCAACAGGCCGGCCGACATCGATCCCGGGATCCTCCGCCAGCTCGTCGACACCGGATACCGGCACGTCATGTCGGACCTCCCTGCACCGGTCGGCTCACCGAGCCACGACCACTAGCCGCGCACACCCAGCCACAGGAGATGCACCATGCCCGGACTCACCCTTCAGGAGATGCTGGTCCTCGGCCTGATCTTCGCGGCGCTCGCCTGGCTCCTGGTCGCCGCGATCCGGTCCCGACCGCGCCACCAGCTCAACGAAGCCGACCAGTACATCGCCCGGCTCAATGAGGCCGCGGCGCGGCAGCAGGCGGCGGACACCGAGCGCGCCGAGCAGCTCCGGCTCGCGACAACGCAACGGACGGCGGCGGCACGGCGCGCCTCGACCGGACGCACGGGCCAGGGCGCCTCGTCGACCGCGGGACGGGCGGCCACCGAACGGCAGGCCGCTGCGAGACTCGGAGCGACCGACCCGGAATACGCCGAGGTGCTGGCACTCGTGCAGGCCGGGAAAACCCGGGAGGCGGTCCAGAAGATCCACCACGACACCGGTATCCCCCTGACGGAGGCCCGGAAGTTCGTCGACTCCCTCCAGGCGTCCTAGGCGGCTGACGACCCACTCGGCCACTCGCCCCTGCATGTCGCTGACCCGGCTGGGTTCGGGGCACGCGCCACCGGCCCGCACCCGTGCCACGCGCCTCGGACCGCGACTACACCAGGGCGGTCTCCCGGAGACGTCGGAACGCGGACCCGTGGAAGACGAGGGGTTCGTTCGCGTCCGCGTGTGCCGCATGGCCGTGGACCCGCAGCAGCACCACGCGGTGGTCCCCGGCGGGGATCTCCTGCTCGACGCTGCATTCGAGCCAGAGCGCTGCCTCGTCCAGGAACAGGGCGTCCTGGTCGGTCGACTCGAGCCGGAGCCCGGCGAAGCGATCCCCCTGGCGGGACGCGATCTGCCGGCAGACGCCCTCGTGGCGCTCGCCCAGCACGGAGACACCGATCCGCGGTGCGGAGCGCAGGATCGGCCAGGTGCGGGAAGAGTTCTGCACGGCAAACATCACGAGCGGCGGATCGAGCGAGACGCCCACGGTGAACGATGAGGCGACGATGCCCTGCGGCTGGCCGTCCACCAGGGCGCAGAGGGCGGCCACCCCCGAGGGGAAGCGCGCGAAGGCGCCGCGGAGCGAGTCGGGGTGCAGGTCGTCGGAGAGAGACATGGCGGGATCCTTCGGCGTTGCGCACACCGCGGAAGACCACCCGTGGGGGCGCCCGCCAATGTGCGGTACTTGCCGCACGGGGTGTCCGGACGGCCGAATCATCACCTGGAGCACCCCACTACCGTGAGAGGGTTGCCGTCCAACGAGCCAGGGCTTGACGTTGGCGCTCTTGATTCACCTACCACGCTAGGCCCGTGCCGCATCACGGGTCAAAGGCCCGGCGGAATGTTTCTCCGGGCTACGGAGCCGGCCGCCGGGGACCGCGGCCCATCCGCCGCGGCGTGGGCCTCCGCCTCCGAACCCTCCTCGCTCCTGGCCTCCGCACCGGCACACCGGCACACAAACGCCGAGGGACCCCGCCGTGTGGCGGGGTCCCTCGGTCGTGTCCGCCGGGGCGCGCAACGGCGCGCCACCGGCGGGACGGACTACTTCTTTGCGGCGACGACCTGGAGGTCGAGCGTCGCGGAGACGTCCTCGTGCAGTCGCACGGTCGCCTGGTAGTTGCCGGTCGACTTGATGTGCTCCGGCATTTCAACCTTGCGCTTGTCGATCGAGCCGAGGCCGGCGGCCTCGACGGCCTTGGCGATGTCCTCGGCCTTGACGGTGCCGAACAGCCGTCCGGTCTCGCCGGCCTTGACCGTCACCTTGACGGGCTTCGCGGCGAGGGAGGCGGCCAGCTTCTGGGCCTCTTCCAGCGTCGCGACGGCGCGCGCCGCGCGGCCGGCCTTGATGGACTCGACCTGCTTCTCGCCGCCCTTGGTCCACGTGATGGCGAAACCGCGGGGCAGAAGGTAGTTACGTGCGTAACCGTTCTTCACCTCGATGATGTCGCCAGCGGTGCCGAGACCGGTGACTTCGTGCGTCAGAATGAGCTTTGCCATGTTGGTATCCCTTCCTTAGCCGCGGCCAGCGCCGGAGTAAGGCAGCAGGGCAACTTCGCGCGCGTTCTTGATGGCCTGGGCGATCTTGCGCTGCTCCTGGACGGAGACGCCGGTCACGCGACGGGCACGGATCTTTCCGCGGTCGGAGATGAACTTGCGCAGCAGTGCTACGTCCTTGTAGTCGATGACCTTAACGTCAGCGGCCTTCAGGGGGTTGGACTTTGGTTTGGGCTTACGGAGTTCAGCCTTAGCCATCGTGGAGCTCCTTTGATCTTGTGGAGCCCGCAGAAAGGTTCTGCGGGATGGTGAATATGGGTGTTAGAAAGGCGGTTCGTCGGAACCCGGGTTGTTGCCCCATCCGCCGCTGCCGGAGGAGGAGGACGACGATGCCCACGGGTCTTCGGCCGGCGCATTCCAAGTGCCGCCCGAATTTCCGCCGGAGTTGCCACCGGGGTTTCCGCCGGCGTTGCCGCCGCCAAAACCGCCGGAGTTGCCGGCGTTGCCGCCACCGAAGCCGCCGGAGTTGCCGCCGCCGAAGCCGCCGCCCCCACCGCTGGAGCGCTGGGTGCGGGTGACCTTGGCGGAGGCGTAGCGCAGCGACGGGCCGATTTCATCGACCTCGAGCTCGGAAACGGTCCGCTTCTCGCCTTCCTTGGTTTCGTAGGAACGGGACTTCAGCCGGCCCTGGGCGACGACTCGCATGCCCTTGGTCAGCGTCTCGGCGACATTCTCGGCAGCCTCGCGCCACACCGACGCGCGGAGGAACAGCGTTTCGCCGTCCTTCCACTCGTTGCTCTGGCGGTCGAAGGTCCGCGGGGTGGAAGCGATGGTGAAATTCGCCACCGCCGCCCCGGACGGGGTGAAACGGAGTTCCGGGTCGCCGGTGAGATTACCGATGACCGTGATGATGGTCTCGCCTGCCATGGTGCCTCCTTCTGTCTGTTTCTACTGAGGAAAGCGCAGACTACTCTGCGACGACCTTCTGCTCTTCCGGACGGGTGATCTTGGTGCGCAGGATCGTCTCGTTGAGAGAGAGCTGGCGGTCAAGTTCCGCGGAAGTCGCCGGGGTGGCGGTGTAGTTGACCACCGCGTAAATCGCCTCGGTCTTCTTGTTGATCTCGTAGGCCAGACGACGGCGGCCCCAGATGTCGACGTTGTCGATGGTCCCGCCATCGTTGCGGACCACATCCAGGAACTTGCCGAGAGTCGGCTCCACGGTACGCTCGTCGACCTCGGGGTCGATCAGTACCATCAATTCGTATGCACGCATGTGAACCCACCTCCTTTGGGCTAAACGGTCACGGTCTTTCCGTAACAGGAGGTTCTTCGCGTTGGCCGCGGCCGCACCCGGTTCCGGGCGCGACACAAACAGCCTGAACCATCCTACGGGATGTCCCCAGCACAGACTAACCAGGCCCGCGGGCCGGCAGCCCCCGGCGCCCCGACCGGTGGACGGGACCCGGCGGCGGCAGCCTGTGGACGGAAGGTCAGCCGGGCCCGTCCATCCATTCCGGCAGCAGCGCGCACATGGTGATGGCGTCGACCCGCACCCCGTCGAACACGAGGGCCGCCAGGCGCCGACCCTCGACGAGGAAGCCGGCCTTCTCGTACACACGCACGGCGCGGGGGTTGAAGCTGTAGACCTCCAGCCCGATCCGGAAGAGGTCGGTCTGCGTGAACGCGTACTCCACGAGCAGGCGGACGGCGGCCGTGCCCAGCCCCCGGTCACGCCCGGCGGGTCCGAGGAGGATGCGCAAGCCGCAGGACTGGTTCGCGGGCTCCCAGTCGTTCAGGACGATCTCCCCGACGCAGCCGCCCGTCGCCTCGTCGACCACGGCGAGGTCCAGCCGGTCGGCCTGCTCGGCCCGCGTCCGGTACCAATCCAGCGTCGCCGCGTCCAGCACCGGCGCCGCCGCCCGGAGCTCCCGCGTCGAGTGGACGCTGCCGGTCAGGCGCAGCACGTCGGGATCCGCCAGGATCGGCCCCATCGCCTCGATGTCGGCGGGCGTGAACGGCCTCAGGACGACGCCGTCGCCGCGCAGGGTCGGCTTGTGGGAGAAGATCGTGTCCCGTTCCATGCGTGCCTGCCTCTCGCGCCGCCGTCGTGCCCGGACGGCGGGCGCCGGGCGCCGCCCGCCCCGGCACCGCCATTCTAGGTCCGCCCGCGTCAGGCGCGGAAGAACGCCCCGGCCGCCAACGCGAGGCGCAGCGGGTCCTCGACGCCGCACATCTCGCGCGCCGAATGCATGGACAACAGGGCGATGCCCACGTCGACGGTGCGGATGCCGAGGCGCGTCGCGGTCAGCGGTCCGATGGTGGACCCGCACGGCAGCGCGTTGTTCGACACGAACTCCTGGTACGGCACGCCCGCATCGGCGCAGACCCGCGCCCAGAGCGCCGCACCGACGGCGTCGGTGGCGTACCGCTGGTTCGCGTTGATCTTCAGCAGCGGCCCCCCGTTGAGGGCCGGACGGTTGGCCGGGTCGTGGCGGTCCGGGTAGTTCGGGTGGACGGCGTGGCCGGCGTCGGCCGAGACGCACACCGAGTCCGCATAGGCGCGGGCCCGCTCCTCCAGGCCGGCACCGAGGCCCGCGGAGATGCGCTCCAGGACCTCCTGCAGGAACGGCCCGCTGGCTCCGGAGCGCGTGGCGGAGCCGATTTCCTCGTGGTCGAACGCGGCGAGGACCGCGATCCTCCGGCCAGCGCCGCCGGAGGCGTGCGCCGCCAGCGCGGCCACCGAGGCGTGCACCGAGGAGAGGTTGTCCAGTCGGGAGGAGGCGAAGAACTCGCCGTCGCCCCCGAACACCGCGGGCCGCTGCGCGTCCGCGAGGACGACGTCGTACCCCCCGACCTCGGCCGCGTCGACGCCGGCCGAGGCCGCGAGCACCGCCAGCACGTCCGACTGCGCGGGGGTCCCGAGCCCCCAGACCGGGTTCATGTGCTGCTGCTTGTCCAGGACCAGCCCGTCGTTCACGCCGCGGTCGAGGTGGATGGCCAACTGCGGGAAGCGCAGCATGGGCGCCGTGCGGACCAGGTGCTCCGCGCCGTCGCGCGTCACGAGACGCCCGGCGAGCAGCAGCTCGCGGTCCAGCCAGGAGTTCAGCAGGGGTCCCCCGTAGACCTCGACGCCGGCCTGCAGCCAGCCGTCGCGGCCGGTGCTGGGGCGGGGCTTGAGCTTGAACGTGGGCGAGTCGGTGTGCGAGCCGAGGATGTGGAATCCGGTCGTCGGACCGGCGGCCTCGGGAACGACCCAGGCGATCACGGCGCCGTCGCGCACGGCGTAGTAGGCCCCCGGCGCGGAGGTCCACGCGTCGGGCTCGGCCAGCGGGGAGAACCCGGCGGCCGCGAGCCGCCGCGCCGCCTCGGCGGCGGCGTGGAAGCTGGACGGGGACGCCGCGACGAACGCGCCCAGGTCGGCGACGTGGTCGAGGGCGGCGTTAGTGGCCATGTCCATCCTTCGTTCGGTGTCCGGGTCGGGTCCGGGGGCCGCCGCGCGGGATCCGGGCCCCCTGCCGGTGGCGGGCGAAGGCCAGGACGGCCAGGCCCACGACGATGCTACTCCAGCCCGGCACCGGCCGGCCGAGCACCGACGCCACGAACGCACCGCCGGCCAGCAGGACCATGGCGAGCATGAACCACGGGTTGCGCAGGGACTCGATGTTCACGGGCTAGAAGTCCAGTCCCTGGCTGGGCACCACGAGTCCGGTCTCGTAGGCGTACACGACCGCCTGGACCCGGTCCCGCAGGTGCAGCTTGGTGAGGATCCGCCGCACGTGCGTCTTCACGGTCGCCTCGGAGAGGAAAAAGCGGTGGGCGATCTCCGCGTTCGACAGGCCCTCGGAGATGGTGCCCAGCACCTCGAGCTCGCGCGGCGTCAGGTCCTCCAGCAGCGGGTCGCGCTCCGGCGCCGCCGGGGCCGGGCGGGCCCCGGGACCGGTCGCGGCGGCGGACGCGCCCCCGTTGCGCACGTAGGTTTCCAGCAGCCGCTGGGTGACCCGCGGCGCGACGACGGCGTCCCCGCTGGCCACCAGCCGGACCGCGTTGACCAGCTCCTCCGGCGCCACGTCCTTGAGCAGGAACGCGGACGCCCCGGCCTGCAGCCCAGCGAACGCGTACTCGTCCAGGTCGAACGTCGTCAGGATGATGATGCGGGAGTCCGGGTTCGCCGCGGCGATCCTGCGGGTCGCCTCGATGCCGTCCATCCGGGGCATCCGCACGTCCATCAGCACGACGTCGGGACGCAGCTGCGCGGCCCGTTCGACGGCCTCGGCGCCGTCGGACGCCTCCCCGGCGATCCTGAGATCGGGCTCCCCCTCCAGGATCAGCCGGAAGCCCATCCGCAGCAGCGGCTGGTCGTCGACGAGCAGGACGGTCACCGGCGCCGCCGGATCCCGTTCGGCCGGCGGTCGCGCGTGCCCCCGTTCAGCGGGCGTCTGCATGTTCATCCGTCTCCTCCCCCTTGCTGGAACCGTGCGCGGCCTCCCCGTCCGGGACGGCGAGGATCGCGTGGACCACCCAGCCCCCCTGGGGGCCGGGTCCCGCGTAGACCGAACCGCCGTAGATGGCGGTCCGCTCGGCGATGCCCTTCAGGCCCTGGCCGCTGCCGATGGTCTCGCGCGGCGTCGGCGGCGGCTGGCCATTGTCCGCGACCTTGATGCGGACGGTGTCGTCCTCCCGCGACAGCGCGACGGCGACGCGCGTGACCCCGCGGCCATAGCGCAGCACGTTCGTCAGGCTCTCCTGGATGATCCGGTAGACGGTGAGCTGGAATGCGGCGTCCTCCGGCAGGGCCGGACCCGTCTGCTCGAACCTCAGGGGGACGCCCGCCACGCGGAAGCCCTCCAGCATCGCGTTCAGCGACGATGACGCGGGCTGCGGCTCCAGGGGCGCGTTGCCACCGTCGCGGAGCACGCCGATCACGCGCCGCATGTCGGCCAGGGCGCCGCGGCCCGTCGCGGAGAGCTTCGTCAGCACCTCGGCGGCGCGGTCGGGGTCCCTCCGGACCACCACGGCGGCGCCGTCGGACAAGGCGATCATGACGGACAGCGAATGCGCCACGACGTCGTGCATCTCGCGGGCGATCCGGTTCCGCTCGGCGGTCTGCGCAAGTGCCTGGACACGACGCCCCCAGTTGGCCAGTTCGGCGTCGTGCAGGCGGTTGTTGCGGACGGCCGCGCCGATGCCCACGGCGACCATGTCGAAGACCAGCAGCAGGGCGGCCAGCAGCAGCATGACGTCCGACGGGTTGCCGAGGGCCCGGGAAAGCTCGCGGTGCTCGGCGTCCGGACTGGCGGTCGCCGGGAGCACCCAGAACAACAGGAGCAGGATCTGGACGGCGCTGGCGAGGCCGCCCATGGCGAACATGCGCCGGGCGGAATACTGTGTCGCCGAGGTGTACAGCGCCACCCAGAGCCCCACGCTGTTCAGCGTGAACAGGGGATCGTCCAGGAGGATGCCGGTCTCGACGAACAGCACGGCCACGAGCACGGCCAGGGACCGGCGGCGGCGGAAGAAGAGCAGCACGGCGACGACGGCGACGCCTGCCGCCGGGACCCAGTGTCCGTGCTCGATCGACGTGAGCACCGCCCCCGTGGACAGCAGCAGGTACGCGGCGCAGACCGCCACGTCGGCGGCCACCGGCCGGTCCCGCGCGAAGCGGCGGATCGGTCCCCGGCGGCGCTCCGCGAGCTCGGCGAAGGTGACGTCGGGTGTCCCCGAACCTTCCATCGGCTGCGCTGCGGTCATGGCTAGAGCTTAGCTTTCGGTGGCTCGCCGGGCGGGAGTCCGCGCGGCGGATCTGGCGTCGGGGGCGTCGGCCGTTCGTTCCGCCGCCCCCGACGCGGCTTAGACGTCCCGGCGCTGCGTCGCGATGCCCGCGATGACGAGCGGGACCACGACCCACGCACCCAGGACGAGGGCGGACTGCCACTTCTCCAGGGCGTCCGGGACGGACTGGACGATCATCAGGTTGTTCACGGCCTCGGAGGGCAGGAACCTGCGCACGTTGGCGACGACCTCCCCGGGGATGACAACCGACGCGATCGGGAGGACGAAGATCAGCCCGGCGAGGGACACGATCCCCCCGGCCGAGTTGCGCAGCAGGGATCCCAGGGCGAAGCCGATCAGCGCCACGGCCATGATGTAGAGGCTGGCCACCCAGAGGGTGCGCTGGAACGCCTCTCCGGCGAAGTCCTGCGCGATCCCGTAGTGCTCGGTGATGGGCGTGATGACCGCGAAGGACAGCAGGATCGAGGCCGCCGCGACGACGAAGGAGACGACGGCCACGAGCAGGGTCTTGGCCAGGAACACCGGGTAGCGCCTGGGCACCGCGGAGAACGTCGCCCGGGCCATCCCGGTGGCGTACTCCGAGCTCATCACCAGCACGGCGAGCGAGCCGATGATGAGCTGGGCGAAGGTGACCCCGCTGGCCGCGAGGGTGTCGGCCGCCCCCTCCATGTCCGGCCCCGCCCCGGCCATCTCCGGGTCGTTGGCGACGGCCTCGACGAGTGACCCCGTCGCCCACGCTCCGAGCGCCGCGAAGCCGACCATGACGGCGACCGTGCACAGGATGAGCACCAGCGTGGAGGGCACGGTGGTGAACTTGGTGAACTCGGCGCGCAGCACGCGGCCGAAGGTGGTGTTGCCGCCGGCGTTCTCGGCGCGCCGCCGGGGCGCGGGGGCTCCCGCGGCGTCGGCGATGGGGGTGGTGGTGGCCATGCTCAAGCCTGCTTTCCTGCGTCGACGCCCACGGCGGCCGGCGGCTGCTGGCCGCCGGAGTGGTATTCGACGTCGTCCTTGGTCAGTTCCATGTACGCCTCCTCTAGGGAGGCCTGCAGCGGGGTCAGCTCGTAGACCAGAACCTGGCGCTCGAGCGCCCTGCGCGCGATGTCCTTCGGGTGGGCGCCGAGCACCTCGAGGGTGTCGGGGCCGACGACGCTGATTTCCACCCCGGGCGCGGCGAGGGCGTTCATCAGTTCCGCGGGGTGATCGGTGCGCACACGCGTGCGCACGCGTCCCTGCCCGCCGAGGATCTCGGAGATGGGGGCGTCGGCGACGATCCTTCCCCGTCCGATGACGATCAGGTGGTCCGCCGTCACTGCCATCTCGCTCATGAGGTGGGAGGAGAGGAAGACGGTGCGGCCCTCCGCGGCCAGCCCGCGGGCCAGGTTGCGGACCCACAGCACGCCCTCGGGATCGAGCCCGTTGACCGGCTCGTCGAGGATCAGGGTCTGCGGGTCGCCAAGCAGGGCCGCGGCGATGCCGAGCCGCTGGCCCATCCCCAGAGAGAAGCCGCCGACCCGCTTGCCGGCCACGCCCGCAAGACCGGTCAGCTCGATGACCTCGTCGACGCGCGGGCGGCCGACTCCGTGGGTCGCGCCGATCGCGCGCAGGTGGTTGCGCGCGCTCCGGGACTTGTGGACGGCCTTGGCCTCGAGGAGCGCGCCGACCTCGTGGAGGGGGGCGCGGTGCTCCGCGAACGGCTTGCCGTTGACGGTCACGCCGCCCGAGGTGGGACGGTCCAGCCCCATGATCATGCGCATGGTGGTGGACTTGCCGGCGCCGTTGGGGCCGAGGAAGCCCGTCACCTTGCCGGGTTGAACGGTGAAGCTCACGCCGTCGACGGCGCGCTTCGCGCCGTAGGACTTCGCCAAAGAGGATGCCTGGATCATGCACCCAACGCTACGGTCGATCGGTCCGCGCGTCGCCGCCCCTGCGGATGATCTTCCCGGGGTCGGATACTCCTTCCGGACTACGGGCGATCCCCTACGGGGTCGCCGGCCGCGGCGGGCACGGGACGGGCTTCGCGGCGGGGACCGGGCGGAACGGTCTCCGGACCGGCCTCCGGGCCGCCCGCCGGGACGGCCGTCCGGGCCCGGCCGCGGCCCGGAGGGATCCGGCCCAGCAGGGCCGCGGCGGTCCAGCGGTCGGGCAGGCCCGCGAACGGGCCGGCCTGCGGATCATCTTGGCCGACGCGGCGCACCGGGTCGTCGGAAGGCCGCATGATGCTCCGCGCCACCCGGAACATGATGTATGCCGTCGCGAGCATATGCCCGGCCACGGCATAGACGTAGAAGGCGTCCGGGAAGGTGTTCTGCTCCTTGATGTCCGTGTTCGAGGCGTACAGGTACATCCAGATGGCCCAAAAGTGCAGGACCTCCAGCAGCTGCCACGCGAGGAAGTCGCGCCAGCGGGGCCACGCCAGCGCGGCCAGCGGGATCAGCCACACGACGAACTGCGGCGAGTAGACCTTGTTGAAGAGCACGAAGCTGGCGACGATGAGGAAAAGCAGCTGGGCGAACCGCGGACGGCGCGGGGCGCAGAGCCCCAGCACGGCGATCCCGGCGCAGCTCGCGGCGAACAGCCAGAAGCCCGCCGAATTGATCGTCTCCGCGCTCAGCGTCGGCGCACCGGGGACGACCTCCGCGGCGACGTTCCAGGCGTGCCAGACGGAGGAGAGCCCCGCCTCGCGGTCCCGGGTGAAGCGCAGGAAATACAGCCAGGAGTCGAAGTTCACCAGCATCAGCGGCACGTTGACGGCCAACCAGGACGCCGCCGCGCCGGCCGCCGTCAACAGCAGCGGCCTGCCCCTGCCGGTGCGCAGCGACAGGACCAGGACGGCGCCGAAGAAGAGGACCGGGTAGAGCTTCATGGCGGTGCCCAGCCCCACCAGGACGCCGGCCAGGAACGGCTGGTCGCGCGAGAACGCCAGCAGCGCCAGGGCCAGCAGCAGCACGGCCCACATGTCCCAGTTGATGGTGGAGGCCAGGATGATCCCCGGCGCCACGGCGACCATGGCGGCGTCCCAGGGGCGCCGTCCCGCCGTGCGGGAGGTCGCGACGACCGTGGCGAGCCACAGCAACACCACGAAGAGGACGTTGAGGTCGAAGAACGCCAGGGCGCGGTCGTACTCTCCCGGGACCACCATCAAGGCCGTCAGGCTCGCCACCACGGACATCAGCACGGGGTATTCGAACTGCGCCCCGGCGGCGAACGGGGCGAACGCGTCCTCGGCGAAGCCGCGGGCGTAGAACAGGGCCGGCCAGTCGGAGTAGCAGGCCCAGAGGTAGGAATTCGAACCGCCCCAGCCCTGCGTGCGGCACATGTTCTTGGCGAGCACGGACAGCACGGCCGCCACCGTGGTGAGCAGGACCAGGACGCGCTCCACGCTCCAGAACCCCGGGCTCACGCGGCCCGGGTCCGCGAAGCGGCCCAGCGGGCCGCCGATGGATTCGGTCAACCGGCGCAACAGCGGGTCGTTGCGGGTCGGCACGGTGGTGCGCAACGGCCGGCGCGCGGGTCCCCGCGGCCCGTCCGCGCGGCGGCCGCCTGGCGCGGCGGCGGGCGCGACGGCGGGCGCGGCGGCGGGCGCGACGGTATCCGGGACCGCGGGCGGTTCGCCCGCCGGGGATTCGTGCACCATGCGCTTCAGCCTACTGGCCAGCCGGGCGCGTTGGCCCGACCCCTCACCGGACGTTCACCGCGGCGCCCCCGGGGATTCACGTCTCCGCCGTAGCCTCGGGGTGTGAACCAGCTCCGCGGAACCAGCGACCGCCGACGCGGCCGGAAAACGGACGCGGCCGGGCGCGGAGTGGAGACCCCGCGGCCGCGGTCCGGTTCGGCCGAGGCGTGGGTGGAGTCTCCCCTTCAGCTGCTCGGCGCGATCGAGGCGCACGGGGCCGGGCTGCTCGGCGATGCCACGGTCATCTTCCCGCGCGGGGGCACGGCGGGGATGGAGTCGGCCCTCGGCGCGCTCGTCGACCACCTGCCACCGGGGGTCACTGTCGTGGACCGCGGCTCCGGGGCGCCCCGCGTCGGCCAGACCCGCGCGGACCGGTGGGTCACGGGGGACGCCTATTCCGGCGTCGTGCAACGGGCGCTGGTGGCGCCGCTGTCCGTCGGCGAGGTGGTCGTGGTCGACGACGGGCTGGCCGCACTGGACCTCCTGCGCGCGCTGACCGCGCACCGGCGCACCGCGCTGGTGCGGGCGCGGACCGCCGGCGCCGCGCGCACCGCCCTGGGGCTCGCGAGCTGGTACCGGCTGCGGCACCTGGCCCACCGCGGCAGGCTCCTGGTGGTCACCGCGCTGCCGGTTCCCCCGGAGACCGCCTCGCGCTTCCGCGGGCTCGGCGGCCGCCTGGAGCACCACCGGTTCGAATGGCTGGACACCCAGCCGGTCCGGGAGTCCTTCAACGACCCGACGATCGTCGTCGGTTCGGCGCTGGCCGCGGACGGACTCCTGGACGAGGCCGCGTACCTGGCGTGGATCGTCTCGCTGAGCGACGACGGCCCGGTGAGCTACCTCGCGCACCGTCGCGAGGGCCGCCGGTTCCTCGATCTGCTCGGGAGCCAGCCGCGCGTCACCGTGCACCGCTACACGGTGCCGGCCGAGATGCGGCTCCGGGGCCTGCGCCGGGGGCAGACCGTCCACGCGCTGCCGTCCTCCGCGGTGCCCGCGCTGCTGCTGCTGCTGGATCCGCACGGCGTCGAGGTCCGGCGCACGGACATCCCGGGGAACTGGTGGACGGCCGCGGCCGGCGTCCGCGAGGGGTACGCGCCGCCGGCCCGCTCCGCGCGCGCCCGCTCCGCACGCGCGCGCCCCGCGGAATAATGAGACGGCACCGTCACTTAGACTCGTTAAGGCTTGTCGCGGCCGGGTGCCGCAATTTAACGAATTTTCTGCTGAGGAGTCATGGTGTCGGGAAACCCCATTCGGGTCGCAATCGTTGGCGTGGGCAACTGCGCCACGTCGCTAGTTCAGGGCGTGCAGTACTACAAGGACGCCGATCCGGACGCGACGATTCCCGGGTTGATGCACGTGCAGTTCGGCAAGTACCACGTCAACGACGTCGAGTTCGTCGCGGCGTTCGACGTGGACGCGAAGAAGGTCGGGCTGGACCTCTCCGAGGCCATCCTCGCCAGCGAGAACAACACCATCAAGATCGCCGACGTCCCCCACTCCGGCGTCGTGGTGCAGCGCGGCCACACGCTCGACGGGCTCGGCAAGTACTACCGCGAGACCATCGAGGAGTCCGACGCCGAGCCGGTGGACTTCGTGGCCGCGCTCAGGGAAGCCCGCGCCGACGTCCTGGTCTGCTATCTCCCCGTCGGTTCGGAGGAGGCCGCAAAGTTCTACGCCCAAGGCGCCATCGACGCCGGCGTGGCCTTCGTCAACGCGCTCCCCGTGTTCATCGCGGGCACCAAGGAGTGGGCCGACAAGTTCACCGCGGCCGGAGTGCCGATCGTCGGCGACGACATCAAGAGCCAGATCGGCGCCACCATCACCCACCGCGTGATGGCGAAGCTCTTCGAGGACCGCGGCGTCACGCTGGACCGCACCTACCAGCTGAACGTCGGCGGCAACATGGACTTCAAGAACATGCTCGAGCGCGACCGCCTCGAGTCGAAGAAGATCTCCAAGACGCAGGCCGTCACCTCCAACGTCGAGGCGACGCTCCACGCCGACGACGTGCACATCGGGCCCTCCGACTACGTCGCGTGGCTCGACGACCGCAAGTGGGCGTTCGTGCGCCTCGAGGGCCGCAACTTCGGCGACGCCCCGGTGTCCCTGGAGTACAAGCTCGAGGTCTGGGACTCCCCGAACTCCGCCGGCGTGATCATCGACGCGGTGCGCGCCGCGAAGATCGCCCTGGACCGGGGCATCGGCGGACCGATCCTGTCCGCCTCCTCCTACTTCATGAAGTCGCCGCCGGAGCAGTACAACGACGACATCGCCAAGGAGCGCGTCGAGGCGTTCATCCGCGGCGACATCGAGCGCTAGGAAACCACCCGGGGCCGGCCCCGGCCAGTCCCGCGGGACCGACGCGCGCGTCGGCCCCGCGGCCGTGGGAAAGCGCCGAGGCTCAGAACAGGCCGACGGCCCGCCCGTCCTCGTCCACGTCCATCCGCAGTGCGGCGGGGACGCGCGGCAGCCCGGGCATCGTCATCACGGCGCCGGTGAGGGCGACGATGAAGCCGGCCCCGGTCTTCGGCAGCAGGTCGCGCACGTGGAGCGTGAATCCCTCCGGGGCGCCGAGGAGCGTCGCGTCGTCGGAGAACGAGTACTGGGTCTTGGCCATGCACACGGGCAGGCCGTCCCAGCCGTTCTCGCGGATCTCCGCAAGGCGCCTTCGGGCCGCGGCGCTGAACTCCACGGCGCCGCCGCCGTAGATCTCGCGGACGATCGTGCCGATCTTCTCCTCGACGGTGAGCTCGAGGCCGTAAAGGTGGCGGAACGCGGCCGGCTCGTCGAGGGCCGCCAGGACCTTCGCCGCGAGGTCGGCGCCTCCCTCGCCGCCGCGCGCCCAGACGTCCGCGACCGCGGCCTGCACACCCCTCTCCGCGCACCAGTCCAGGACCAGCCGCAGCTCCTCCTCGGTGTCGGTGTGGAAGCGGTTGATGGCCACGACGGGGGCCAGGCCGAACTTCCCGACGTTGCGGACGTGCCGCTCGAGGTTGACGAGGCCGGCGCGGACCGCGCGGGGATCGGGCGAGCCCAGCAGGTCCTTGGGCACGCCGCCGTGCATCTTCAGCGCGCGGATGGTGGCCACCAGTACGACGGCGGAGGGCTCGCACCCGGCGTACCGCGCCTTGATGTCCATGAACTTCTCCGCGCCGAGGTCCGCGCCGAAGCCCGCTTCCGTCACGACGACGTCGGCGAGCCGGCGGGCGGTGTTGGTCGCGATGGCCGAATTGCAGCCGTGCGCGATGTTGGCGAACGGACCGCCGTGGACGAGCGCCGGCGTGCCGGCGATGGTTTGCACCAGGTTGGGCTTGATGGCGTCCTTGAGCAGCATCGCCATGGCGCCCTCCACCCCCAGGTCCGAGACCGTGATCGGACGCCGGTCGTAGCCGTAGCCGATCGTCATGCGCCCCAGGCGGGCCCGGAGGTCGGGCAGGTCGGAGGCCAGGCAGAACACCGCCATGACCTCGGAGGCCACCGTGATGTCGAACCCGTCCTGCCGCGGCACCCCCTCCGTGGGGCCGCCCAGCCCGATGACGATGTCGCGCAGCGCCCGGTCGTTCATGTCCAGCACGCGCTTGAAGGTGATCCTCCGCGGATCGATGCCCAGGGCGTTGCCCTGGTGGATGTGGTTGTCCACGAGGGCCATCAGCAGGTTGTTCGCGCTGGTGATCGCGTGGAAGTCGCCCGTGAAGTGCGTGTTGATGTCCTCCATGGGGAGCACCTGCGAAAACCCCCCGCCCGTGGCGCCGCCCTTCATCCCGAAGATCGGGCCCAGCGAGGGCTCGCGCAGCGCGATGATGGTCCGCCGACCCGCGAGGGCCAGCGCGTCTCCCAGCCCAACCGTCACGGTGGACTTGCCCTCGCCCGCGGGCGTCGGGGACATGGCGCTGACCAGCACCACCTTGCCGGGGGCGGTGTCGGCGGCGGGAAGCTTCGCGATGTCGATCTTGGCCTTGTGCCGACCGTAGAGCTCGAGGGCCTCGGCGGGGATCCTCGCCGACGCCGCGATGCTTTCGATGGGCCGCATCGTGGCCCGTCCGGCAATGGCGAGGTCGCTCATATCGGTCGCTGACGTCGTTGTCATCTGATCACAGGGCCTTCCCGGCTGGTGGGCCGCGTCGGGGTCGGCGAGGCCGGTCGGGTCGCCGTCGAGACCAAGCTACCAGCACGCGCGCCGCGGCGTCCCAACGATCCGGGCCCTTTAAGCGGCAAAGCCCGCCGGTGAAGCCGGCGGGCTTTGCGGTCGGTGCTGATGGCGGGAACATCGATCCTCCTGGTGGTGGGGCCGCTGATTCGGCCGGCGGTGCCGGCGGCGTGCCCCTACCGGAGGCGGTAGAGCACCTCCACGGGGAGCTGGGCCTCGTGGCGGTTGCGCGGTTGCGGGTTGTACCGGGTGGACAGGCGTTCCTGCCCCCGGGGCTCGCGGTTCTTGCGTTGCATGCGGGTCACCTCCCCCCCAAGCTGCGGAGGGAAAGGGGCTGCACGGGAGCCGTGCGGTTCGCCGGGCGGGCACTGAGGACCTCGGGTCCGGAGAAGATGAACTCGGCGGCGCGCGCCGGGGTCGGGGACGTGGAACCGGTCTTGACGGACATGGCTGCTCTTCCTGCTGGAAACCTCTACGGTGGGGTTCCTCGGGAGCAGCGTCTGCGACGACGTCGGGGCGCTTAGCGGGGCGCTGTTCCGGAGGCGGGGGCGATGGCACGGGCGCGGCGGCCGATGCCTGCGGGGGTCTTGAGCACCCCCGCGAAGTCCGGGTTCTTCATCACGATTCCCACCTCCTTCGGGTGAACAGGCCGGCGTGCCGGCTCCAACAGTGTCCGTGGACCAAGTCGTCTCATTGAGAGTTCTCAATCACAAGACCAAAGCTACCCCATGCAAAACGTGCCGCGCCACAGGTGGCGGCGTCTTTTTCGGGATCTTCGGGCCCTCGTCGGCGTGTCCCGGGCGACACGCCGCGTCCGGCTGGTCTGGCGGTCCGGTCCCGCCCCGCTCAGATGCCCCAGGCCTCGACGGCGGGCGTCCGCTTGTCCCAGCCGAGGCGGCACAGCTGGGACGTGCCGAGCACGAAGTGCCGCCCCTGATCCGGTCCGAGATCCAGCCAGCGCGCGGTGAGCACGCGGCTGAAGTGCCCGTGGGAGAACAGCAGCGCGTCGCCGCCGTGGGTGAGTTCGGTGCGCACCCGGTCGATGACGCTGTCGGCCCGCGCGCCGACCTGGTCGAGCGTCTCCCCGCCCGGCACGCCGTCGTCCCAGATCAGGTAGCCCGGCTGCCGGGCGCGGACGTCGGCGGAGTTGACGCCCTCGTAGTCCCCGTAGTCCCATTCGTGCGCCCACGGGACCTCCTCCGCGTCCCGGAACCCGGCGAGCTCGGCGGTGCGCCGGGCCCGGAGCATGGGGCTGGTGAGCACCAGCCCGAAGTCCACGCCGGCGGAGCGCACGGACGCGAGCTTGCGGCCGACCTCGGTGGCCTGCGCCTCGCCCTGGGGCGTCAGCGGCAGGTCGGTGAGTCCGGTGTAGCGGCCGATCCGGGACCATTCGGTCTCGCCGTGCCGGACGAGCCAGAGGCGGGGAAGCGTGTTCACGGGGTGTCCTTCGCTCGGGATTCGGGTTGTTCGGCCCACCAGCGGCGCAGTTCCGCCTCCGCCGCCTCGGCGCCCAGCGGGCCGCGGTCCAGCCGGAGCTCCAGCAGGAACCGGTACGCGCGCCCCACGATCGGCCCCGGCGCGAGGCCGAGGATCGCCATGATCGCCTCGCCGTCCAGGTCCGGGCGCATGGAGTCCATCTCCTCGCGCTCGGCCAGCTCGTCGATGCGGCGCTCCAGGTCGTCGTAGGCGAACGCGAGGCGGTCCGCCTTGCGCTTGTTGCGGGTGGTGACGTCGGACCGGGTCAGCCGGTGGAGGCGCTGCAGCAGCGGACCGGCGTCGGTCACGTACCGGCGCACCGCGGAGTCGGACCAGCCGGCGTCGCCGTAGCCGTAGAAACGCATGTGCAGCTCCACCAGCCGGGCCACGGCCTTGATCGTGTCGTTGTCGAAGCGCAGGGCGCGCATCCGCTTCTTCACGAGCTTCGCGCCGATCGCGTCGTGGTGCCGGAACGTCACCGCGCCGGACGGCTCGAACCGCCGCGTCGCCGGCTTGCCGACGTCGTGCAGCAGCGCGGCGAAACGCAGCACGAAGTCGGGTCCCGGGACCTCCCCGTCCGGACCCGTCTCCAGCGTGACTGCCTGCTCGAGCACCTGCAGGGAGTGCTGGTAGACGTCCTTGTGCCGGTGGTGCTCGTCCACCTCCAGCCGCAGCGCGGAGATCTCGGGCAGGACCCGGTCCGCCAGCCCCGAGTCGACGAGCAGGTCGATGCCGGACCTCGGGTCCGCGCCGCACACCAGCTTCACCAGCTCGTCCCGGACGCGTTCGGCCGAGATGATGCGGATCCGATCGGCCATGTCGCCCATGGCGGAACGGACATCCCCGGCGACGTCGACCCCGAGCTGGGACGCGAAGCGCGCGGCGCGCATCATGCGCAACGGGTCGTCGGAGAAGGATGTCGCGGGAAGCCCGGGCGTGCGGAGGACGCCGTCGCGCAGGTCCTCGAACCCCCCGAACGGGTCGACGAGCTCGAGTGCGGGGAGGCGCAGCGCCATCGCGTTCATGGTGAAGTCACGCCGGAACAGGTCGTCGCGCAGCGACGAGCCGAACGCCACGGCGGGCTTGCGCGAATCCTGGTCGTAGGCGTCGGCGCGGTAGGTCGTGACCTCGATGGTGTGGTCGCCCTTGCGCAGGGCGATGGTGCCGAACGCCCGGCCCACCTCCCAGGTGGCTTCGGCCCAGCCGGCGACCGCCGCGAGGGTCTGCCCGGGATCGGCGCTGGTGGTGAAGTCCAGATCGGGGGAAACGCGCCCCAGGAACAGGTCTCGGACCGGTCCCCCGACGAGGGAGAGCTCGTGCCCGGCCTGCACGAAGCGGTCCGCCAGGTCGAAGACGACAGGGGGAAGGAGCGCGGCGAGCGCAGTCGGAGCGGGAAGCTGCTGCATAGTCCTTTAACCCTGCCAGACTTTCGCGCAATCGCCATGCCCGGTTCCGGGGACGCGCGTGCGTCCCGGGGTTCAGCGCAAGGGTGGCTGAAAGATAGATAGAGTGGAGTGTATGGCCCATCCAGTTCCCAGCGCCCCGAAGCGCACGCCGTTGACTGCGTCAATGGCGCACGCGCAGGCGCAGCCGGGCCACCACTCCCTGCCGACCGTTGAAGAGGTCTCTTCCGGCGGCGTTATCGTGGACACGTCGCGGCCCGGGCTCCCCGTCGCCATCATCGCCCGCTACAACCGCGGGGGTCGCCTGGAGTGGTGCCTGCCCAAGGGCCACCCGGAGGGCCAGGAGACCAACGAGCAGGCCGCGGTCCGCGAGGTCGAGGAGGAGACCGGCATCGCCGGGAGCGTCCTGGCCCCACTGGGCAGCATCGACTACTGGTTCACGGTCTCCAGCTACCGGGTCCACAAGACCGTCCACCACTTCCTGTTGCGCGCCACCGGCGGCGAACTGACCATCGACAACGACCCGGACCACGAGGCCGTGGACGTCGCGTGGGTCCCGATCGCGGAGCTCGGCAAGCGCCTGTCCTTCCCGAATGAGCGCCGCATCGCGGACCTGGCCCGCGAAGTCCTGCCGCAGCATGTCGACTAGCTCCACCAAGACCCCCGCGGCTGGCGGCCACTCCAAGGCCTACGCCCTCATGGCGTCGGGGACGATGGTCTCCCGCCTCCTGGGGTTCGTGCGCACCGCGCTGCTCGCCGTGGCCATCGGCTCGGTCACGTCCGTCGCGGACATCTTCGAGAAGGCGAACGTCATTCCGACGATCATCTTCATGCTCCTCGCCGGCGGCATCTTCAACGTCGTGCTCGTCCCGCAGCTGATCAAGGCGTCCAAGGCCGCGGACCGCGGCTCCGACTACACCAGCCGTCTCATCACCCTGACCGTGGTCGTCATGGCCGGCTTTACCCTGCTGCTGACCCTCCTCGCCGGCCCGATCATCACCGTCCTCACCAAGGACTGGACCGCTCCCATGCTCGCCCTGGGGACGTCCTTCGCGTACTGGAGCCTGCCTCAGGTCTTCTTCTACGGCGTCTACGCCGTGGTGGGGCAGGTCCTCAACGCCCACGGGCGGTTCGGCGCGTACATGTGGGCGCCGGTGGTCAACAACCTCGTCCAGATCGCGGTGATCGGCGTCTTCCTGGCGCTCTTCGGCCCCTACGCCGGCCAGGACCAGCTCGCGGCCTGGACGCCGCAGCAGACGCTGCTCCTGGCGGGCGGCGCGACGCTCGGCATCGCGCTCCAAGCCATCGTCCTCTTCATCCCGCTCGCGAGGACGGGGCTGGGCATCCGGCCCAAGTTCGGCTGGCGGGGCATGGGCCTGCGGCACGTGGGCAGGATCGCGGCGTGGACCCTGGCCTCCATGACCGTCGGCAACCTCGCGTCCCTGGCATACGCGCGCCTGGTGTCCAGCGCCACGGCGGCGCGCGACGCCCTCGAATCCGGCGGCGCCTCGGTGGCCGGCGAGTACGCGCTGAACACGTCGCAGCTGGTGACGGTGCTGCCCCACTCCATCTTCGCCCTCGCCCTGGCGACCGTCCTGTTCAACGAGCTCTCGCGCGCCTTCGCCGATGGCGACCGCGCCGCCGTCGGCCCGTTGGTGGCCAAGGGACTGCGCACGACGGCGGTGCCCGTGGTGTTCGCGTCCGTCGCCTTCATCGTCCTGGCGGGCCCCCTGGGCCGGATCTTCGGCGGCACGGGACCCAGCGCCGCGGACGCGGGCGCGGCCATCGCGCAGCTGCTGGTCCTGACGGCGTTGGGTCTGCCCTTCAAGAGCATCCACTTCTTCCTGATACGCGTGTTCTTCGCGGAGGAGGACACCAAAACCCCCATGCTGATCCAGACGACCATCGCCGTCGGCGGCCTGGCCGCCGCCTACACGATGGCCGCGTTCGTCCCGGCGACCCGGATCGCGGTCGGCATCGCGCTGCTCTACGGGGTGACCAACGTCCTCTCCGCCGTCCTGGCCCACGTCCTGGTGGTGCGCCGCTACGGCGACTACGGCACGGCGGGGGTCGCCGACACCTATATCCGCATCGGCTGGTTCTCAGTCCTCTCCGGCGCCGTCGGCGCCGGGGTCCTGTGGCTCATGGGCGGCTACGACCGGGGGTTCGCCTGGGACGGGATCCCGAACGCCATCCTGACCATCGCGGTCGTGGGCTCGGCCATGCTGGTGGTCTACCTCCTCCTCTTGCGGGCGGCCCGCGTGCCGGAGCTGGACGAGTTCCTCGGTCCGCTGGCCCGCCGCATCCCCAACCTCCGCCCGTCGCGGCGCGGATAGCCCCGGGATTCCGCGGCCGTTTCGCGGTCACCGGTAGCATGGATACAGCAATGCACCAGGGTGCCCCGTACCCGCAACCCAATCCCGGGAGGGAATAGTGTCGCAGCCCATCGACGTCGGAGCAGTTCTCGGAGGCCGCTACAAGGTCACCGAGGTGGTCCTGGCTTCCGCTGACGGCGACGTTGTCCTGGACGGCACGGACCAGGTCCTCAACCGCACCGTGAGCATCCTCGTCGCATCGAGCGCCAACGCCAGCCAGGTCGCGACCAGCGCGCGCGAGATCGCGACGGGAGAGCGCTACGGCGCCATGCAGGTCCTCGACCTGGGGATTTCCGAGGGCAGCACCTACCTCATCACGAACACCGCGGAGCCGGCCGACCTCCTGGACCTCGTGATCCAGCGCGACGCACCGTTCGTCGAACCCTTCTACACGGACACCCTCGGCTCCGAGATCTTCGGGGTGAGCCGCTCCACGGAACCCCACGTCTACGACGACGACGACGAATACTACGAGGAGCAGCGCGCACAGGAGGCCAACCGCCCCGGCGTCATGGACCGGCTGCCGGAAATCAACCTCTCGGAGCGCTTCTCGGGCCTCAAGGCACGCTTCAACAAGGGACGCGACACGGACGGCGACGGCACGGGAGACCCGGGTGCCGCCCCGGCCGCCGGCTCCACCGACGACGCCTCCCTCACCGACGCCACCGACGCCCCAGCCCACGGCCCCGCCGCGGCTTCTGACGGGCCGCCGGCCGCCCTCCCGCCCCGACCCGCCGGGCCACCCCGCCGGCAGCCCTCGCCGTCGCAGCAACCGGCGGGCGAGGACACGGGCGAGATCCAGCGCCCACCCGCCACGCAGGCCCAGTCGCTCCCCCCGGTGAAGCCCGCTACACCCCGGGCCAGCGACGCTGACCAGGAGCGCGGGGCCGCGAAGCCCGCGCGCGGACGCACCTCGAACAAGGTCTCCCTGTATGACGATGCCGAGCCGCAGGAGGGCCGGGAGTCCCCGGCCCCTCGGGAGCAGGCGGAACCGGCGGACCGTGGCCTTTCCGCGGCAGCGGGCGCGGCCGCCGCGGCCGCCGCGGGCGCGGCGGCCGGAGCAGCCGGGGCGGCTGCGGGAGCGGCCGGCACGCCCGCCGAATCCGCCGGTGCCGGCGCCGGCAGCATCCGCGGTGGATCCGGCCACCCTTCCGCCGAGACCGGCGCCGGACGGAAGGCGTCCGTCTTCCCGGCGGGCGCCCGGAACTACCAGCAGTCGTCCCCGCACGCAGACCCCGATGCGGCGGACGACTACGACGAGGACTCCGACGGCGGCAGGAAGGCCACCCGTCTCATCGTCGGAGGGGTGCTGGCACTGTTGCTGGTGTTCGCCGTCGTCTTCGCGTTCAACAACCTCGGCCCCCGGGGCGAGGATCCGGTGGCCGGCGACTCGCCGTCGTCCGCGCCGGCCGAGTCCGGCGGCGGAGGCGCCGAACCCACCGGTGAGGCCGAGCCGACCGACGCGCCGACGGTGGCACCGCAGATCGCGGGTCTCTCACGCCTCGTCCCCGGAAACCAGGAACTCAACGCGGAAACCGACGCGACCCTCTCGCGCGCCATCGACGGCAACCAGGGCAGCATGTACCGCTCCTACTCGTACACCCAGCCGCAGTTCGGCGGGTTCGCCGCCAACATGGTCCTGGTGGTGGAGCTCGAAGAGGAGTCCGACGTCTCGTCCGTGGAGCTGTCCGGCCTCAACGGGACCGGCGGCGCGTTCCAGATCCGGGTCGGGGAGACCGACGACCTCGGCGCCGCCACCGAGGTAACCTCCGGCTCCTTCACCGGCCCGACCGTCACCGTGCCCGTCTCCGGCGACGACGGCGGACCCGCAAAGGCCCAGTACGTCTTCATCAACGTGACTGAACTTCCGCGTCTCGCATCCTCGTCCAACGAATCCCGCCCGTACGGCCTTCAGGTGGCCGAAATCAAGGTGTCCTAGACCCCGAAGCGGGAATACGGCCCGTCGGCGCTTCGTTGTGCTGGGCAGACTCGATCATTCACACCGGACGGCCATGCCGCCCTTCGGTCCTACAGGGAGGTTCACAGCGCGTGGGCACTGAAACCAGCGACGCCGTCCGCGACGTCATCATCATCGGATCCGGTCCGGCCGGCTACACCGCGGCCGTGTACACCGCGCGGGCGAACCTGTCCCCGCTGGTCGTCGCCGGGTCCGTGACCGCCGGCGGGGAGCTGATGAACACCACGGACGTGGAGAACTTCCCCGGGTTCCGCGACGGGATCATGGGCCCGGACCTGATGGACAACATGCAGGCCCAGGCCGAGCGCTTCGGCGCCGAGGTCCTGTTCGAGGACGTCGCCTCCGTGGACCTGGCCGGGGACGTGAAGACCGTCGTCCTGGCCAACGGGGACGTGCACCGGGCCCGCGCGGTGATCGTGTCCACCGGGTCCGCGTACCGCGAGTTGGGCGTGCCCGACGAGAAGCGGCTCTCCGGGCACGGGGTGTCCTGGTGCGCGACCTGCGACGGGTTCTTCTTCCGGGACCAGGAGATCGCGGTCGTCGGCGGCGGGGACTCCGCGATGGAGGAGGCGCTGTTCCTGACGAAGTTCGCGTCCAAGGTCACCGTCGTGCACCGCCGGGAGAGCCTGCGCGCGTCGAAGATCATGGCCGACCGGGCGCTGGGCCACCCGAAGATCGAATTCGTGTGGAACACGGCGGTCGAGGGGTTCGAGGGCGACGCGAAGGTCACCGGCCTGAAGCTGCGCAACCTCCTGGACGGGACCGCGTCGACGCTGCCGGTGACCGGGGTGTTCGTCGCGATCGGCAACGACCCGCGCACCGAACTCGTCAAGGACCAGCTGGACCTGGCCGCGGAGGGCACCATCGCGGTCCAGGGGCGGACGTCCAAAACCAACCTCCCCGGGGTCTTCGCGGCCGGGGACGTGATCGACCCGACGTACCGGCAGGCCGTGACCGCGGCCGGGTCCGGATGCGTGGCCGCCCTCGACGTCGAACACTACCTCTCCAGCATCCCCACCACAGTCAACGAGGCTGCCGGCGTCAGCCGGTAGCCTGTCTCCAGAAAGGGTAACCCTATGAGCCACGCCAAAGACGTCACCGACGCCACCTTCCAGGCGGAAGTCCTGGACGCCGCCAAGCCCGTGATCGTCGATTTCTGGGCGGAATGGTGCGGCCCCTGCCGCAAGCTCTCCCCGATCCTCGACCAGATCGCCGCCGAGCACTCCGAAAAGATCGACGTCGTCAAGGTCAACGTCGACGACAACCCGGGCATCGCGGCGAAGTACGGCATCACGAGCATCCCCGCCGTCTACGTCTTCCAGGGTGGCGAGCACGTGGCCAGCTCCATCGGGGCCAAGCCCAAGCAGGTCATCGAGCAGGAGTTCGCCGCATACCTGTAGCCACACGCCTACCGGGGAGGCCGTAGAACGCGGATCGACCGCCCGGTCCAGTGTCACGAGGGTCCGTTCAAGTTCGCACTTGAACGGACCCTCTGGCGTGTGTCGATCCCACATGCGCGCCCGCGCGTCGGAACGCCGCGCCCCCGCCCACAGCAGTCCGGCGCCCTAGCAGGGGATCTCTTGGATGGATGTGGCACTGAGAATGGCTCCAGAACAACATGCCGCTTTATACAACCTATAGTGTGTGCCTTCCAAAACATGATCCGACTTGCCAACGGAATCGGCAGTGCGCCTCTTCCCTGGAGCCGCCAGCGCCACCTCTTCATGGATCCTGGCCGTCTCGGATGCGCGGCCGGGCCTCGGGCGGCCGAACCACCAGTCGATGAAAGATCGGCCGGATGGAGAGGGCTCGGGCGTGCACCCCTGCGACAACGCCACGTTTCGGAAAGCCCACGTCGGGTGAGGCGCCGGGCCCATATAGTGACCAGCCGCCGGAGCATCCGACCACCACGAGTTGCGGTCGAACGCTGGGCCGTCCGGCACGAGACGCCACTGCGACGACGACTGGGAAGGCGTGTCCCGGCCGTTTGATCGAGTCCTGGCCACGGGCCGGCATCCGATGCCGACTGGATGGGGGACTTCGTTCGCGGAGTCTTCGACATCGCACCGGCAGGGATTGCGTCACTCGGCGTTTCACGTGAAACGTCGAGCTCCCGTGGTTCGCCGACGCCAAAGCCACGGTCTAATGGACCGCACCGACGCCCGCCTACGGCGGACTGTCCCGGTCGGAGAGGAAACGTCGTCAGGCCCTCCGACTCCTGGGCCCGCCACACAGCTCGGTGCCTCCAACGGGGCTGGCGCATAGCGCGGTGCCTCATTCGGGTTCAGACACAGTTCGGTGCCTCAGCCGGGTCCGCCAGACAATCCCAGGGCCAGTCCCGGCGTCCGAATGACATGCCGCTGCGTGCAGAACACGGGCAGAGTACCGAAGTCATCGCTCGGGAGAAACGCTCGCCCCCGACCGAAATAGTCGGGAATCCAATGTGATCGCGTTGTTCAGCTCCGACAGGGATAAGACACGCTCAGAGGCCAGCTCCTACGCCGCGTGTACCAGCCTGGGACTCCTGTCGGTCGCAGCATCACCCTTGCGTCCGTGCCGGCTCCCGGACTTCTTACCCCGGCGAACCGGCATCGACCAGCGGCAGGGGCTGCGCGGCTGCGACGTTCGACGGAGGGAATATGACCCGGCTTTCGGACGCTAACGGCATGCTTTGCGCGGATGCGCCGCCGCAGGGCGGCACGATCGTGGGCTGCGCATACGCGATCGGTACCCGGAGGTGATGCTATGTCGGCGCCGCGGCGCCGACGGTGGGGACCGCTGCAAGCCATCCCCGTCGGTCCTTTGTCCTGAGGCTCTTCGACCGTGCCGACCTGGCCCCGAGGTCAGCACCAGCCACGTCGGGGGCCTTGGCGGGCGCGAGAGGCCCAGCGAAGGCCACTGCAGAAGTGAGGACCGAACGTCCACGAAACGGGAAGGACCGGCATGCTAACGGTGGAACCAATGGCGGAGGCAGTCCTTCTCCCCACACACAGAGACCGAATACGTCGGCATAGAGCGGCGTTTCACGTGAAACCGATGATGGGGAACCACACTATCTGCCTTCTTAGGTTTCAGATCACGACTGGCAACAAGTCTAGGGAATCGTCGAGGAAGTGATCGAACCGAAACGGCACGGCGTGCCCACTCTCCGGCAAGGAGACCATCGCATAATCGTTTCACGTGAAACGCTCGATGGACGTAGGTCAAGGCTGCATGCTGCAGGGCGTGCCAAGAATCAACTCACGGCCTTTCTAGCCGGGCATTTCATGGTGGGGTACGCAGATGGCGGCGTCCATGCGACTCCCACGGCCCACTCCGGAGTGAGACTCACTCTCGGGCATACTGGTTGGCGAAATCCGAACGACCTTTGTAGTTCAGGCCGGATGCACTCCATTCCCTGGGCGGTAGCCAACGCGCGTTGGGGTCAATTTGGTCGGGGAATACAGAGAACGACAACGCGTGGCCGCACCGGCTGAAGCGGATCATCGAATCCTCCTCAGGCTCTCACCCAGCGGCCTTGCGACAGATGTTCGTAGCCCGCCAGAACTCCCGGAACTGCGGCGCCTGTTGCCGCAGCACCCACGAGTGCGGGTATCGCCCGTGCCGACGGACAGCAGACCAGGAGACCCGAAAACCAATCGTCCCTCAGGCATGGACCTCCACCCCCACCACCGCGTGGATTCCGCCGGTTTGCTGCGGGCCCACGACACGTCATGAACGGCCGGTTGGCTTCCGACGGCGCTTTCGGGACAACTTCGTGAACCGAGTGGTGGCGGTGCGGCTATCGTCACCAATGCGTTCTTGGCCGATCTTCATTCCGAGGAGATAGCAGCTGGACGCGTTTCACGTGAAACCCTGACCTGCGCGCAGTTCCAGTACATTCCGGTGGCCGCTGACTCCGCGACGGGTCCATGCTCGCGCTCACGAGTTCAACCACTGAGATGCTTGGCCACAACACCAGAATAATGGAGATGCAGGCTTAGCTTGGTTCCTGCGACCACCGCAATCAGTGCGGTCCGGCCCAAGGAACGAACGCTCGTCTTCAGGACACTCCTTCCGCGCCGCATCATCCGGTCTCTGCTGCCGCATGTGCATCCTCGTGCCAAGGGATGATCGAACCAACACTCTTCGGCTCGCCCTGCAACGCCGACGTAAAGGACGGTTCCACGTGAAACACATGCCGGCGACTCCATCCCAGGCGCTGGGAATGCGACGGGCAAGCAGTACAACATCGCACAACCGCGGTCGTCACCCCGCGGAGAACATGCTTCAGGATGCACCGCTGCCGCAAGCCATTCATGGCCAGCGGAAAACCAACGGTCGCCGCCCGCCTCAGCAATGCCACGGTCCTTCAGCTTCGCCGCCGGCACCCAGACCGCATCCCGGATCATCGCACGGCGTCGCACTCGTCCCGAAAGGGTCCTTGCGCCGACTATCCATCGTTCGTGTGCCTGATGAAGCTGGGAGCGTCCCTCGTGACCAGGGTGTACATAACCGACTGTGCTTCTGCGAAGCGACGCGATGAAATGGCGAATCAACGCACGACAGACAGAACAGAGCAGATTAAACCGGAGCCACGAGACACGCAGACCCGGTCGAACCACGCGTATGGAAACAACGAGCGACGTGTGCGCGGCACTAGACTCCCCTGCGTGGGGCTCGGCTGCCAGAACCATGACTCACGCATCGGAACGCCCCGCAAGGTTTCACGTGAAACACGCTGCCCTCGAACCATCCAAGGATGGCCCTGAATCGACCTCGGCGACGGCCACATACGCCACACGGATCCCCTGGGGACGGACAATACCGGCGTGTTCCAAGACTCCCCACCGCCATTCGGTGTGGAAGCAAGGGGGGTCTAGAAACGAGGCGAGCCTACTCGTCCTCGTGGGAGCCTTCGAGATGATGGCTGTTCCCGACCTGGAGTTCTCGAGCGGCCGGCCCTGCTCTCGTCGACGGCAGATGGCCAACTGCTCAGGGGCGCGTGACGGGCGCTCCAGCAAACATGCGACTGGCAAAGTACGGTGAGCGTCCGGGCCCGCACTCAGGCGGTCCCTGAGGGCTTCTCAGGGCGTCTGGCGGGAGCTCCAGCACCATTGGGGCATTTGGCTCTACGGTGAGCGTCCGGGCCCGCGCTCAGGCGGTCCCTGAGGGCCTGTCAAGACGCCTACAGGGACAGCGTGCGGGTGCCGAGCGCGGGTACCGTGCGCCGATGCCGCGTGCTGGTGTCGCGTGCTGGTGACGTGTGCCGTGTGCCGGCGAGGGGATCGCGTACGGACCGCACCAACTTCCCACCCAGGTCGATCGACCCTGCGTGCCGCGACGTCAGCCTGCACACACGACAGAGGCGTCGTTTCACGTGAAACGGCGCCCCATCGCGGTCGCTAGTTGGGAGAGCCCGGCGCAATCACTCCCATGATGCGATTCAGGTCGTCCACGCTCGCAAACTCGATGCTGACGCGTCCCTTCTTCGCCCCCAACGTGATCTTGACGCTCGTATCGAGACGGTCCGACAGGGCCGTGGCCAGGAAATCGAGGCGCTCGTGGCGTGCCGTGGAGCGCGGCGTCGGTTCCTTCGCCGGCCGCCGCAATCCGTCGCTCATGGCGACGAGCTCCTCCGTCGCGCGGACAGACAGCCCCTCATTGACGATGCGCTGGGCAACACGCTCCATGTCTCCGGGATCGGCCAATGCCAAGAGCGCGCGCGCGTGTCCGGCACTCAGAACACCGGCGGCCACCCGGCGCTGCACCAGAGCGGGGAGCCGCATGAGGCGTATGGTGTTCGAGATCTGTGGACGGGACCTTCCAATCCGCGCCGAGAGCTCCTCCTGCGTGCATCCGAACTCCTGAAGCAGTTGCTGATAGGCAGCGGCTTCCTCAAGCGGGTTCAACTGCGAACGGTGGAGATTCTCCAACAACGCGTCACGCAGCAGGTCCATGTCCGTTGTAGCCCGCACGATCGCGGGGATGGTCTCCAGTCCCGCTTCTTGAGTCGCCCGCCAGCGGCGCTCGCCCATGACCAGCTCGAACTGACGGTCGCCGTCTTCGCTGGAACGCCGGACGACGATGGGCTGTAGGAGGCCGACCTCCTTGATGGAGTGGACCAGCTCAGCCATGTCCTCTGCGTCGAAGACGGTCCTGGGTTGCTTGCGGTTCGGGTGGATGTTGCCGACCGGGATCTCGGCAAACGTGGCCCCGGGCACCTCCACGAGGGCTTCACGTGAAACGGCGACGTCGCTTGAGGCGAGACCGTCCCCGTCGGAAGACCCGGGCGCCGGCGCCTGAACAACGTCCCCGTCGGACGGCGGCGCTTCGGCACGTGCCCGTGCTTCGCCGATAACGTCCGGCATCTGGGGACGCCTGGGGGTGGATGCGCGCGGGACGGACCGGGAACCCGACCCCGAGCCTTCCTCGTCGGACTGACCCACAGGGTCCTCGGGCGTCTCAGCAGACTTTCCCGGCGCAAAGAACATATCCACCGGTCTGGGTTTCCTTCGATTGGACGAAGGCGACGGGCGGGAGGAATTGCCCGTCCCTGATTTCGCGGTCGCCTTGCCGGCACCGTCGGTAGACGCAGCACTGTCTGCCCGCGCCGCCGCCGTGGAGCCTCGGGTCGCAGACCCGCCGCCGCTTCCGTCCGCCCTGGGCGTGCCGCCCGGTTTGGTCATCCGGTCTGCGTCTTCCGCCGTCGGATTCGGCATCGACGCCGACTTTCCAGCGGTGGACGTCGGGGTTTCACGTGAAACGACGCCGCTCCGCGTGCCGGTCCCGTCAAGCGGGGCGGACTCCTCCGACGTCTTCGCGGGCGCTTCCGCACGCTCTGGATCGGCCTGCGGTGCACTGGATATCAGGGCTCCCAGTCCCCGTCCTAGTCCCCGACGCTTCTCCGCCATGTGATTTCCTCCCGGCGCGTGGATGCCCACTGTAAATGGGCGTGTTTGCTCGACACCGAGTCTACGCGGTCTCGAGGGAGGGGGCGGGAAGGCTACCCGCGCTCGGCGATCTCCGTCGCGGCCTCGAGGTAGGACAACGCGCCCGTGGAGCCCGCATCGTAGGTCATCACCGTCTGCTGATAGCTCGGAGCCTCGGAAATGCGGACGCTGCGCGGGATCAGGGCGCGCAAGACCTCGTTCGGGAAGTGTTCCCGGACCTCTGCGGCGACCTGGGACGCGAGATTGGTCCGTCCGTCGTACATCGTGAGCAGAATCGTCGAAACAACCAATTCGTCGTTCAGGTGCTTCTGGATCATCTCGATGTTCTTCAGCAGCTGGCTGAGACCCTCCAGCGCGTAGTACTCGCACTGGATGGGGATCAGGACCTCGCGCGCGGCGACAAAGGCGTTCACGGTCAGCAGCCCCAGGCTCGGCGGGCAGTCGATGAACACGTAGTCCAAACGAGGCTCCCCGTGCTCTTCGCGGTACTTCGCGTACTGGTCCAGGGCGCGGCGCAGCCGCTGTTCGCGGGCCACGAGGGACACGAGCTCGATCTCCGCGCCGGCAAGGTGGATCGTCGCGGGGGCGACCATCAGGTTCTCCACGTCGGGGCACGCGGCGACGACATCGGCCATCGGCACGTCGTTGATGAGGACGTCGTAGATGCTGTCCACGTCCGCGTGGTGCTCAATGCCGAGGGCGGTCGACGCGTTGCCCTGGGGATCGATGTCCACCACGAGCACGTTCAGTCCGGCCGCGCCCAGTGCGGCGGCGATGTTGACCGTCGTCGTCGTCTTGCCGACGCCGCCTTTCTGGTTGCTGACGGTGAAAAAGCGCGTCTGCTGCGGGCGCGGCAGCTTTTGGCCGCGCAGGCGCTCGCGCCGCTTGGTTTCGCTGACGAGTTGGCTGGCGAGGGGGGTGCTGTCGTCCATGGTGTCCATAACGTTCCGTACCGGTGCCTCTGCTGGGGCCTGAGCTGCTGCTGGCTGGTGTGCGTCATCGGCGCCCGCCGGGACGCCGTCGTCCGCCAAGCGTTGCGTGGCGTGAGCGCCGTCCGTGCGGGCGTCATCGTCGCCCGAACCGGAATCCTCGAGCGGGGAAACATCGCGCAGGGTCTCCGGGGCGGCGGGCCGCGAGGGTTCCGTTTCACGTGAAACCTGCGCCGAAACGCCCTCCTCAACCTCTACCGGTTGCCTAAGTTCGTGCGAGGGCGGCGCCGACGCGAACATCGCCGCCAGCGGCGGAATCCTGCGTCCGGTCTTCTTCACGTACATCCCTCTCTCGACGGTCGGGCAACCTTCCGGCCACCTGTACAGCCTAGCGGCTCAGTCCTGACCGACGCGGATGCGGACGACCGTCGTCGGCTCCTCGAGGGTGTCCGCCCCCACCGTGACGACCTCCGTGTGGCGGCCACCGAGCTTGCGGATGGCCTTATGGGCCTTCTCAACCTCTTCGGCGGCGCTGCGGCCCTTGATGGCCAGCACCTCGCCCTTGCCGTGGAGCAGTGGGATGGTGAGTCCGGCCAGAGTCGAGAGCGCGGAGACGGCACGGGCCGTCACGACGTCGACGTCGATCTGCGCCACGGCCTGCTCCGCCCGCGACCGGTACACCGTCACGTTGTCGAGGCCCAGATCGTCGACCACCTCGGACAGCCAGATGCAGCGGCGCTCCAGGGGCTCGATGAGGGTCACCGTCAGGTCCGGCCGGGCGATGGCGAACGTCAGTCCGGGCAGGCCCGCCCCGCTGCCGACGTCGGCCACCTCGGCGCCCTCCGGAATCAGCCCGGCGACCACAGCGCAGTTGAGGACGTGGCGCCCCCAAAGCCGCGGAACCTCGCGCGGTCCCAAGAGGCCGCGCTCCATGCCCGAGGTCGCCAAGTGCTTGACGTAGCGCTCGGCCAAGGGCAGGCGGTCTCCGAAGACCGCCTCGGCAGCCAGCCGCTCGGCCGGCGTCGGGACAGGGTCAACACTCACGCTCATACCGCTTTCCGTCATACCGCTCTCCGTGCCGATGGCACTACGCCTCGCTCAGGGAGACGACGATGTGCCGCCGCGGCCCCTCGCCGTCGGACTCGCTGTAGAGGCCCAAGGCCGCCACGGCGTCGTGCACCAGCTTGCGCTCGTACGCGCTCATCGGCGCGAGGGCGACGTCCTGGCCGCTCTCCTTGGCCCGAGCGACGGCGTCCTCGGCGACGCGCTGCAGCTCGCCGGCGCGGCCCGCGCGGTACCCGATGATGTCCAACACCAGGCGCGAACGGCTGCCGGTGGATGTGAGGACGGCGAGACGCGCCAGATCCTGCAGCGCCTCCAGGGCCTCACCGTCCTTGCCGATGAGCGCGCGCAGCGGCTCGTCGTCCCCGTCCTCGTTGACGATGGAGATGTAGGTGCGGCCGCCACGCACCTCGATGTCGATGTCGCCGTCGATGTCGGCGATGTCGAGAAGCTCCTCCAGGTAGTCGGCGGCGACGTCGCCCTCTTCCTCAAGCCGGCTGGGGGAGGCCTCGTCGGCCTCCTCGGGTGCCGTGTCCTCGGCCGCGCGCGCGCTCTCTTCCACATTGCTCATGGCTACTTCTTCTTCCTGTTCTTACGCTGCGGCTGGACGCGCTGAACCTTCGGCTCCTCGACGACCGGTACGGCCTCCTCGACCTTCGCCTGGCCCTTCGGCGGCAGCCCCTTGGCCGCGCGGCGCTCGTTCAGCTCGCGTTCCGCCTGCGAGCCCGGGGTGGGGTTGTTGCGGATCACGTAGAACTGCTGGCCCAGGGTCCAGAGGTTGGAGGCGGTCCAGTAGATCAGGACGCCGATGGGGAAGTTGATGCCGCCGATCCCGAACACGAGCGGCAGGATGTAGAGCATCATCTTCTGCTGCTGCATGAACGGACCCTCGAGGGCCTCCTTCGTCATGTTCTTCGACATGATCTGCTTCTGGGTGATGAACTGCGAGGCCGTCATCGCAATGATCATCACCAGTGCGGTGATGATCACGGAAATGCTCGGGGAGCCGGAGTTGATCGTCGCCAGGAAGGTGTCGGAGAGCTTGGCCCCGAAGATCGAGGACTGGTCGAAACTGCGGATGTGCTCCGCCGACAGCGCGCCGATGGGTTCCCCGGCCTGGCTGGCCTTGGAGGCGTTGTTCAGGACCGTGAAGAGCGCGAAGAAGAACGGCATCTGGACGAGGATCGGCAGGCATGACGACAGCGGATTCGTCTTGTGCTTCTTGAACAGCTCACGCTGCTCGGAGATCATCGCCTGCTGCGAGAGCTGGTCCTTCTTGCCCTTGTACTTCGCCTGCAGCTTGCGCAGATCGGGCTGGAGCGCCTGCATGGCACGCTGCGCCTTGATCTGCTTCACGAAAACGGGGATCAGGGCGGTGCGGATGAGGAGCACCAGGAAGACGATGGACAGGGTCCAGGTCCAGCCCGAGTCCGGATCCATGCCCAGTGTGGTGAAGAGCTCGTGGAACGCCCAAAGGATCCACGAAACCACCTGGCGGAAGGGCCACAGCAGCGTGTCAAAGAATTCCATTAACTGTCATGCTCCTCGAGCCGCGTCTGCGGCGTCATCGTCGGCGGGAATCGGCGGATGATTCATCACCATGATCTTGGGGGTCTTACCCTCTGGCCAAATCCGGTGCCCCGCGGGCACGTGGTCGACGCCGCCGTGGCTCCACGGATTGCAGCGGACCAAGCGATAGGCCGCCAGCCCGGTTCCCTTCACCGCTCCATGGACCGTGACGGCTTCCAGGGCGTAGGCGGAGCAACTGGGAAAATACCGGCAGACGTCGCCGTAGAGCGGCGACACCACGGTCCGGTAGGCCTTCAACAGGAGGATCAACACGTGGCGCGGCAGGTCGATGACCTGGCGAACGAAGCCGGAGGCCAGCTGGCGCTCATGCGATGCCATCGTTGTCCTTCCCTGCGCGGCCGGATGCCGCCTTGCGGTCCGCCGCGCGGCAGGCCTTCTCCAACGCCTCGGCCATCTCGGCCGAAAGCTCGGTCCAGCCGGCCGTGGCCGCCGAAGGAAGCGCGCGGACGACGACGTCGTAGTTGACGCCACGATGGGACAGCGCCTGGGCGGCCACTGCCCTCAGTCTTCGCTTAACGAGATTGCGCGTCACCGCGTTCCCGACCGCCTTGGACACGATGAAGCCGAACCTCGTCGGAACCGTGGTCCCGGGTGTGGTCCGGCCTCGCGCGTATAACACTACGTTCCGGCGCCCAGAGCGGGCACCGGAACGCACGGTGGTCGAGAAATCCGCGGAGGACCGCATCCGATGCTCCCTTGCCAGCATGGCTAGGCGCCGGGGCTGAGCGGTGGGGAGATCACGGGGCGATCCGCGCGGACCAGCTCGTGGTTATGCAGAAAGTTCGGTACGGCCCTTGCCGCGGCGGGCTGCCAGGATGGCGCGGCCGGCGCGGGTGCGCATACGAAGACGGAAGCCGTGCTTCTTGGCACGACGGCGGTTATTCGGCTGAAAAGTCCGCTTGCTCACAGTAGTAACTCCAAGACGATCATTTGATGCGCCTTAACCCGTTGCTACAGGGGGGAAGAACAGGCTGACGCTCGTATTCAAGTGGCGCTTCCGGGCGTCGCGGCGCCCCTCGCGGAAAACCGCAGGGAGGGCGTACGACAGCGACGAAAGCGCACACACAGGACTAAACCACGGTAGGGGACGGAGCCTCCCCGCGTCAAACCGGGCCTGGGCGCAACACGACGCCGGCGCTCGGCGCCGGACGGGACAACCCTAGCGTGAGTTCACACACCCTGTGGGTAGCGAATCCACAGATGTGGACAAGGTGCGGCCTTCGGCAGGCGTCCGGGCCCGGGCCCGAGGCCCCATTGGCCGCGGAACCGCGCGGTTTAAGGCGTCCACTGCGGCACACCATCACATCCCGGTCCAACCAGCAAGTTATCCACCGTCTGTGAATAACACTGTGGATGACGGCTAGAATCGTAGTTCCGGTTCGCGGCCTCGCGGCGCGCATCCGGGCCCCGAACCGCCGCCGGTCGGGCGGCAACACTCCTGAGGGGAACCAATTGTGAGCACGGACGAATCCAACAGCGTGGGCAGCGCCTGGCGCCAGGTGGTGCGCAAGCTGGAGCAGGACGACAGGGTGACCCCCCGGCAACGGGGCTTCGTCGTTCTGGCCCAGCCCCAGGGGCTCATCGGCACCACGCTCCTGCTCGCCGTCCCGAACGAGCTCACGCGCGAGGTCCTGCAGACCCAGCTCAAGAACGCCCTGGACGACGCGCTGCGCCAGGTTTTCCAGGACGACATCCTGTGCGCGTTCAGCATCGATTCAGATCTGGTCCCCGAGCCGGCGCCGGCCCCCAAGGAATCCGAGCAACCCCCGGTGCCGAAGGAACGCGTCAGCGACAACCGCCCGCAGCCTTCCCCGCCGTCGACGTCGCAGGAGTTCGGCCGCCTCAACCCGAAGTACATCTTCGACACCTTCGTCATCGGATCATCCAACCGTTTCGCTCACGCGGCAGCGGTCGCCGTCGCGGAGGCACCCGCCAAGGCATATAACCCGCTGTTCATATACGGCGACTCCGGTCTGGGAAAGACCCACCTCCTGCATGCGATCGGGCACTACGCGCGCCATCTCTACAACGGAATCCGGGTGCGCTACGTGAACTCCGAGGAGTTCACCAACGACTTCATCAACTCGATCCGCGACGACGAGGGCGCCAGTTTCAAGCAGACCTACCGCAACGTGGACATCCTGCTGATCGACGACATCCAGTTCCTCGCGAACAAGGACGCCACGCAGGAGGAGTTCTTCCACACCTTCAACGCACTCCACAACCACAACAAGCAGGTCGTCATCACCTCCGACCTCCCGCCCAAGCAGCTGGCGGGCTTCGAGGACCGAATGCGCTCGCGCTTCGAATGGGGCCTCCTCACGGACATCCAGCCGCCGGAGCTGGAGACCCGCATCGCCATCCTCCGCAAGAAGGCCACCGCGGAGGGCCTCTCGGCTCCGGACGACGTCATGGAATACATCGCATCCAAGATCTCGACCAACATCCGAGAGCTCGAGGGCGCGCTGATCCGCGTCACCGCGTTCGCCTCCCTGAACAGCCAGGGCGTGGACATGGCCCTCGCCGAGGCTGTGCTGAAGGACCTGATCACGGATGAGGGAGCGCAGGAGATCACGCCGGCGGCGATCGTGGCCCAGACGGCGGAGTACTTCAACCTCAGCATCGAGGAGCTCAACAGCAAGTCCCGCACGCGGACGCTGGTGACCGCGCGGCAGATCGCCATGTACCTGCTTCGTGAGCTCACGGACATGTCGCTCCCCAAGATCGGGCAGGAACTAGGCGGCCGCGACCACACCACGGTGATGCACGCCGACCGGAAGATCCGGCAGCTCATGGCCGAGCGGCGTGCGATCTTCAACCAGGTGACCGAACTGACCAACAGGATCAAACAACAGCAACGCGACGGCTAAAGACCCGTTCAGCCCCGGAAAACCGGCGAAAACCACAGTTGTGGACAAACCTGTGGATAGTTAAGTGGACGAAGGCCCTTAAGCTGCGCATAACTGCCCACACCCCTGTGGATCCCTTAAACGACGCGGAAGTTTGTCCACCGGCCCCCGGCACTTGGCCCGGCTGAACCAACATGTTGTGAACATGCTTAAACTGCGAAGTTGAACCAACGAGCGGGGTTATCCACAGTATCCACAGCACTTATTAACACTACGAATCCCACCTTTTCTAAGATTCCAAATAACAAGTTCCCCCCGCCGACCCGCACTCTCCGCACCGCTCCACCGAACCCCGATCTTGGTATTCCCCGTTCCGGGCTTCGGGCTAAGCTTGCACGGAAAGTTGTCACCCACATGCTGTGAAAGGCGGAGCTACGTGAAGTTCAGTGTCGAAAGGGACGTCCTGGCGGAAGCCGTGTCCTGGACCGCCCGGTCACTGTCCCAGCGCCCGCCGTCACCCGTCCTCTCCGGAATCCTCATCACCGCCGCGAACAGCACGGTGACCCTCGAGGGTTTCGACTACGAGATTTCCGCGCACCTGGAAATCTCCGCGGACACCACCGAAGAGGGAACCATTCTGGTGTCCGGCAAGCTCCTCGCCGAGATCTGCCGCAGCCTTCCCCAGGCAAAGGTGACCATCGAGACCGAAGGTTCGAAGGTCACCGTCACCTGCGGCCGCAGCCGCTTCCATCTCGCGACCATGCCGGTCGCCGACTACCCGACGCTCCCCGTCCTCCCGGAGATCGCCGGCATCGTCGACGGCGAGGCCTTCGCCCAGGCCATCAGCCAGGTCATCGTCGCGGCCTCCAAGGACGACACCCTCCCCATCCTCACGGGGGTGAAAATGGAGATCGAGGACGACCTGATCACGTTCCTCGCCACGGACCGCTACCGCCTCGCCATGCGCGAGGTCTCCTGGCGGCCGTCCACCCCGGGCATCTCGACCTCGGCGCTGGTCAAGGCCCGCACCCTCAACGAGGTCGCCAAGACCCTCGGCGGGTCTGGGGACATCAAGATCGCACTCGGAACCTCCAGCGACCTCATCGGCTTCGAAAGCGGCAACCGCCGGACCACGTCCCTGCTGGTGGACGGCGACTACCCCAAGATCCGGTCGCTCTTCCCGGAAAACACCCCGATCCACGCGACCGTCCGCACCAGCGACCTCGTCGAGGCCGTGCGTCGCGTCGCCGTCGTGGCGGAACGCAACACCCCCGTGCGCCTCGCATTCACGGATGGGCAGCTGGCCCTGGACGCCGGAACGGGCGAAGACGCGCAGGCGGAAGAGGCGATCGAGGCGCAGCTCGACGGCGAAGAGATCACCGTCGCGTTTAATCCCGCCTACCTCGGCGAGGGACTGAACGCATTCAGCAGCGAGTTCGTCCGCTTCTCCTTCACCACGGCGCCGAAACCGGCGATGATGACCGCGCAGAAGACCATCGACGGCGACGACGAGGACGACTACCGGTACCTGGTCATGCCGGTGCGCCTGCCCAACTAGACCCACCCGCTCGGAGCGGCGCCGCCACAGGCGGCGGAGGTCTCCCGAAGAGACGGAGGAGAATCCCGTGCACATCGGTCTGATCGGCCTGGGCAAGATGGGCTTCAACATGCGCGCCAGGCTCCGCGAACGCGGCGTCGAAGTCACCGGCTGCGACCGCAACCCCGAGGTCTCCGACGCGGCGTCCGTCGACGAGATGGTCGCGGCGCTTCCGACGCCGAGGATCGTCTGGATCATGGTTCCCGCCGGCGGGCCCACGGATTCCGTGGTCTCCGAGCTCGGCGGGAAGTTGCGACCGGGCGACCTCGTGATCGACGGCGGAAACACCCGCTTCAGCGACGACATCCGACACGCCGCCGAACTCGCGGACCGGGGCATCCGTTTCGTCGACTGCGGCGTCTCGGGCGGCGTCTGGGGTCTGCGGAACGGCTACGGCCTCATGGCGGGGGGCTCCTCGGAGGACGTCGAGGAGATCCTCCCCATCATCGACGCACTGCGCCCCGACGGGGAGCGCGCAAGGAGCTTCGTCCACGTCGGAGACGTCGGCGCCGGCCATTACGCCAAGATGGTCCACAACGGGATCGAGTACGGCATCATGCAGTCCTACGCCGAGGGCTACGAGCTCCTCGCGGCCAAGGACATCATCAAGGACGTTCCCGGGACGTTCGCCGCGTGGCAGGAGGGCACCGTCATCCGCTCGTGGCTGCTGGACCTGCTGGTCGAGGCGCTCCGCGCCGACCCCGAGCTCGCCGACGTCGCCGGCTACGTCGAGGATTCCGGCGAAGGCCGGTGGACCGTGGAGGAGGCCATCTCCAGCGCCGTTCCCGCGCCGGCCATCACGGCCGCGGTGTTCGCGCGCTTCGCGTCCCGCCAGGTGGACGCGCCGGCGATGAAGATGGTGGCCGCCCTGCGCAGCCAGTTCGGCGGGCACGCGGTCAAGCGCCCGGGCGCCTAGCCGGTACCGCGATGTACGCCTCGCACGTCTCGCTCACCGATTTCCGCAGCTACGCGCAGGTGGACATCGAACTCTCGCCGGGAACCACGGTCCTGGTGGGGCCCAACGGCGTGGGCAAGACCAACATCGCGGAGGCCCTCGGCTACCTCTCCACGCTGTCCTCCCACCGTGTCTCCACGGATGCCGCCCTCATACGCTTCGGGGCCGAGCGGGCGCTGGTGCGCGCGCGGGTCCACCGGGCCGGCCAAGCGAGTTCCGTGGAGCTGGAGATCACTGCGGGAAAGGCCAACCGGGCGCGGATCAACCGGGCCAACCCCGTGCGCGCCCGCGACGCGCTGGGCATCGTGCGAACCGTGCTCTTCGCGCCGGAGGACCTGGCGCTCGTCAAGGGGGACCCCGCGAACCGCCGCCGGTTCCTCGACGACCTGCTGGTGTCCCTGCAGCCGCACCACGCGGCGACGCGCGGAGACTACGAGAGGGTGTTGCGCCAACGAAACGCCCTGTTGAAGTCGGCGCGGGCCGCTGGACGCTTCACTTCGGGCCACGAGTCGACACTCGAGGTTTGGGACCAACACCTGGCGCAGGCCGGGGCGCGGCTCCTGCGCGGGCGCCTGGACACGCTGGCCCTGCTCGCGCCCCACTTGCAGGACGCCTACGCCGGACTCACCGACGGATCGAAGGCCGCGACCGCGGTCTACCGGTCCACGATCCTTGAGGACCTCGACGACGACGGCGCCTCCGCTCCGACGGCGGGGGCCGTCGCCGAGCAGGAGTGGCTGGCCGCGGCCGCGCCGGCAGAACTCGAGGATCGTTTCCTGGCGACCCTCGCGGCACACCGGAAGAGGGAGCTGGAGCGCGGGCTCACCCTCGTCGGACCGCACCGCGACGAGCTGCTCCTGAGCCTCGGATCCGCGCCCGCGAAGGGCTACGCCTCCCACGGGGAGACCTGGTCGATGGCGCTGTCGCTTCGCCTGGCGTCCTACCGCGCGCTGTGCGAGGACGACCCGCGCGAGGGCGCGCGTCCCATCCTCATCCTCGACGACGTCTTCGCCGAGCTCGACACGGGACGGCGGACCCGGCTGGCGGCCGTCGTCGCGGATGCCGAGCAGGTCATCGTGACCGCGGCCGTGCCGGAGGACGTTCCCGCGGAGCTCGGGGGACGCGTGCTCACGGTCCGGCCGGGCAGCGTCGGACCGGCCACGGTCGGATCGGACACGGCCGGACCGGACACGGGGGCCCCGTGAGCAAGGACAAGGCCACGGGGGGCCCGGCGCCTCGCCCCGAGGAGTTCGACGCGGCCCGCGCCATGTTGAACCGGATGAGGGAGGCGGCCCAGGCGCGCGGAGAGATCCGCATCAACGCCGCCGCGGCGCAGAAGGCGGGCGAACGGCAGGCGGAGGCCCGCGCGAAGCGGTGGAAGTCCCCGGCGGCGATCCAGTATGAGGACGGCCGCGATCCGCAGGGGATCGGGAACGTGTTCTCCCGCATGGTGCGCGACCGCGGCTGGACCTCGCCCGTCGCGGTCGGATCGGTCATCGCCCGGTGGCCCGAGCTGGTCGGACCGCAGATCTCCGCGCACTGCACGCCCGAGAGCTTCGAGGACACCACCGTGATCGTCCGCTGCGACTCGACGGCGTGGGCGACGCAGCTGCGCCTGCTCAGCCACAGCCTGCTGAAGACGTTCGACGAGAAGCTGGGCCCCGGCGTCGTGACCATGATCCGCGTCCTCGGGCCCTCGGCGCCGAGTTGGCGCAAGGGGATGCGCCGGGTGGCCGGGCGCGGGCCCCGCGACACCTACGGATAGCCGGTCCGCGGAGGAACCGGGTCGCCCGCCGCCGGAGCGCCTGCAGGCGCTCCGCGAGGCGGGCGGGCACATAGACCCTTGGCGGGTGCCCGCCGAGGCCGTCCTACGCCGCTTTTTTCGCCAATGACGGGCTATTGGCGCGGGATCAGCGCGCTTCTGCGGGGCGGAAGCGGTAGAATTGTGGCCATGGCGTCTCTCCCTGACGGTGAGACGCCGGTTCATGAGTGGCCGCCCGCGCGGCGGCCGCCCGCCGCGAATGCACCGAGTGCACAAGGAGTCTGCTGCGCCTGTGGATACTGAGAACACCGCACCCCAGGAAAACCCCTCCGAGGAACCGGCCGATCCCGGCACCGGGGGGACCGCGGGCGATGCGGCGCAGGCCGTGCCGGCGGAACCGGACGCCCCCTCCAGCACGCGGGTGACGCACGAATACGGCGCCAGCGACATCACGGTCCTCGAGGGTCTCGAGGCTGTCCGCAAGCGCCCCGGAATGTACATCGGCTCGACGGGCCCCCGCGGCCTGCACCACCTGGTGTACGAGGTCGTCGACAACTCCGTCGACGAGGCGCTGGCCGGCCATTGCGACCACATCCAGATCACCCTCCAGGCCGACGGCGGCGTTCGCGTGGAGGACAACGGGCGCGGAATCCCGGTCGACATCCACCCGACGGAGGGCAAGCCCACCGTCGAGGTCGTCATGACCATCCTGCATGCCGGCGGCAAGTTCGGCGGCGGCGGCTACGCGGTGTCCGGCGGACTCCACGGCGTCGGCATCTCCGTGGTCAACGCCTTGTCCCGCCGCGTCGACACCGAGGTCCGCCGGCAGGGGAGCGTGTGGCGGATGACGTTCGCCGACGGCGGCAAGCCGCAGGGCGAGCTCGTCCGGGGAGAGGACACCGACGCCACCGGGACGCTGCAGACGTTCTATGCGGACCCGGCGATCTTCGACACCGTCGAGTACGACTTCGAGACGTTGCGCGCCCGCCTGCAGCAGATGGCGTTCCTGAACAAGGGTCTGCGCATCACCATGACGGACGAGCGCACGGTCGACGACTCGGCCGACGAGATCGCCGAGGACACGGACGAGGAGCGGGCCGAGGAGGCCGACGAGCCGAAGCACCGCGTCGTCGACTACTGCTACAAGGATGGCCTGCTGGACTACGTCAAGCACCTCAACGCCTCCAAGAAGGTCGACCTGGTCCACGACGACGTCATCGCCTTCGAGAGCGAGGACAAGGACAAGCGGATCTCGGTCGAGATCGCGATGCAGTGGACCACGGCCTACTCCGAGTCCGTGCACACCTACGCGAACACCATCAACACCCACGAGGGCGGCACCCACGAGGAGGGTTTCCGCGCGGCGATGACCTCGCTCATCAACCGCTACGCGCGGGAGAAGAGCCTCCTGAAGGAGAAGGACGAGAACCTCACGGGCGACGACATCCGCGAGGGCCTCACGGCCGTCATCTCCGTCAAACTGGGGGAACCGCAATTCGAGGGCCAGACCAAGACGAAGCTCGGCAACTCGATCGCCAAGGGCTACGTCCAGGGCGTGGTCAACGAGGAGCTGGGCGACTGGCTCGAGCGCAATCCGAACACCGCGCGGGACATCATCCGCAAGTCGCTCTTCGCGGCGCAGGCCCGCCTGGCCGCGCGGAAGGCCCGCGACAACGCCCGCCGCAAGAGCCCCCTGGAGTCCTTCGGCATGCCGGGCAAGCTCTCCGACTGCTCCTCGAAGAACCCCGTCGAGTGCGAGGTCTACATCGTGGAGGGCGACTCGGCCGGCGGCTCGGCCAAGCGCGGCCGCGACCCCCGCACGCAGGCGATCCTGCCGCTGCGCGGGAAGATCCTCAACGTCGAGCGCGCGCGCCTGGACAAGGCGCTGGGCAACACGGAGGTCCAGTCGATGATCACCGCGTTCGGCACGGGCATCGGCGAGGAGTTCGACGCGACCAAACTCCGCTACCACAAGATCGTCCTGATGGCCGATGCCGACGTCGACGGCCAGCACATCACCACGCTGCTGCTGACGCTGCTCTTCCGCTACATGCGGCCGCTGATCGAGAACGGCTACGTCTATCTCGCACAGCCGCCGCTGTACCGCATCAAGTGGTCCAACGCCCCACACGACTACGTCTACACCGACCGGGAGCGGGACGACGCGCTCAAGGCCGGGGCCGCGGCGAACAAGCGCCTGCCCAAGGAAAACGGCATCCAGCGCTACAAGGGCCTGGGCGAGATGGACTATACGGAGCTGTGGGACACCACCATGGATCCGGACCACCGCACGCTGCGCCAGATCACCATGGACGACGCCGCCGCGGCCGACCAGATCTTCTCCGTGCTGATGGGCGAGGACGTCGAATCGCGGCGCAACTTCATCCAGCAGAACGCCAAGGACGTGCGCTTCCTGGACATCTAGTCCGGACCGCCCCGTTCCCCGCGTTCCCAGGCCCTTGACCACAGAAAGAATTCGATGAGCGACGAGACTCCCGAAAACCCCGACTCCCCGGAGATCGAGGGACAGATCCTGCCGGCCGCGACGGTCGACAGGGTCGACCAGATCGACCTGCAGACCGAGATGCAGCGGTCCTACCTCGACTACGCCATGGCGGTCATCGTCGGCCGTGCGCTGCCCGACGTCCGGGACGGGCTGAAGCCCGTCCACCGCCGCGTGCTCTACGCGATGTTCGACGGCGGCTACCGCCCCGAGCGTTCGTACAACAAGTGTGCGCGCGTCGTCGGCGAGGTCATGGGGCAGTACCACCCGCACGGCGACACCGCCATCTACGACGCCTTGGTGCGCCTGATCCAGGACTGGACCATGCGCTACCCGCTCGCGCTCGGACAGGGCAACTTCGGCTCGCCCGGCAACGACGGCGCCGCGGCCCCCCGGTACACCGAGACCAAGATGGCGCCGCTGGCGATGGAGATGGTCCGGGACATCGACGAGGAGACCGTCGACTTCCAGGACAACTACGACGGCAAGAACCAGGAACCGACGATCCTGCCGGCGCGCTTCCCGAACCTGCTGGTCAACGGCTCCTCCGGCATCGCCGTGGGCATGGCCACCAACATCCCGCCGCACAACCTCCGCGAGGTCGCCGACGGCGTGCAGTGGTACCTGCAGAACCACGAGGCGACCAAGGAGGAGCTCCTCGAGGAGCTCCTGAAGCGCATCAAGGGCCCGGACTTCCCGACCGGGGCCCTGGTCCTCGGCCACAAGGGGATCGAGGACGCGTACCGAACCGGGCGCGGCTCCATCACCATGCGCGCCGTCGTCAACGTGGAGGAGCTGCAGGGCCGCACGTGCCTGGTGGTCACCGAGCTCCCCTACCAGGCGAATCCGGACAACCTGTCGATCAAGATCGCCGAACTGGTCAAGGACGGCAAGGTGCAGGGCATCGCGGACCTCCGCGACGAGACCTCGGGCCGCACCGGGCAGCGCCTCGTGATCGTGCTCAAGCGCGACGCCGTCGCCAAGGTCGTCCTGAACAACCTGTACAAGCACACCCAGCTGCAGGACAACTTCTCGGCGAACATGCTGGCGATCGTCGACGGCGTGCCGCGCACGCTCTCGCTGGACGCATTCATCCGCCACTGGGTGGCGCACCAGATCGACGTCATCGTGCGCCGGACCCAGTTCCGCCTGCGCAAGGCCGAGGCCGAGGCCCACATCCTCCGCGGACTGCTCAAGGCCCTCGACGCGCTCGACGAGGTCATCGCGCTGATCCGCGCGTCGAGCACCACGGAGGCGGCCCGCCTCGGGCTGATGGACCTGCTCGACATCGACGAGGATCAGGCACGCGCCATCCTCGACATGCAGCTGCGCCGGCTGGCGGCGCTGGAGCGCCAGAAGATCCAGGACCGGCACGCGGAGCTCGAGGTGATGATCACCGACTTCAAGGCGATCCTGGCCGATCCCGTCCGGCAGCGCTCGATCATCTCCCGCGAGCTCCAGGAGATCGTCGACAAGCACGGCGACGACCGGCGGACCAACATCCTCATGGGATACGACGGCGACATGTCGGTCGAGGACCTCATCCCCGAGGAGGAGATGGTCGTCACCATCACCCGAGGCGGCTACGTCAAGCGCACGCGCAGCGACAACTACCGATCGCAGAACCGCGGCGGCAAGGGCATCAAGGGCGCGCAGCTGCGCGGCGACGACGTCGTCGAGCACTTCTTCGTGACCACCACGCACAACTGGCTGCTCTTCTTCACCAACCACGGGCGCGTCTACCGGGCCAAGTGCTACGAGCTGGTCGAGGCGGGGCGCGACGCCAAGGGCCAGCACGTCGCCAACCTGCTGGCGTTCCAGCCGGACGAGCACATCGCGCAGGTCCTGGACCTGCGGGACTACCAGCAGGCCCCGTACCTGGTGCTGGCCACCCGCAACGGCCTGGTCAAGAAGACCCGGCTGGCTGACTACGACACCAACCGGTCCGCCGGCGTGATCGCGATCAACCTGCGCGACGGCGATGAGCTGGTCTCCGCGCAGCTGGTCTCGGAGACGGACGACCTGATGCTTGTCTCGCGCAAGGGGCAGTCGGTGCGGTTCACCGCCACGGACGAGGCGCTGCGCCCGATGGGGCGCAACACCTCCGGCGTGACGGGCATGAAGTTCCGTGGCGACGACGAACTCCTGGCCGCAGACGTGGTCACCGACGACTCGTTCGTGTTCGTGGTCACCGAGGGCGGCTACGCCAAGCGGACGTCGGTCGACGAGTACCGCATCCAGTCCCGCGGCGGCATCGGCATCAAGGTGGCCAAGCTCGCGGAGGACCGCGGCGACCTGATCGGCGCACTGATCGTCCAAGAGGAGGACGAGGTGCTCGTCGTGATGGGCGGCGGCAAGGTCGTGCGCTCCCGCGTCGAACAGGTCCCCGCCAAGGGACGCGACACCATGGGTGTCATCTTCGCGAAGCCGGACAAGAAGGACCGCATCATCGCCATCGCGAAGAACACCGAGCGCGGGCTCGGAGTCGACGCCGAAGACGATGCAGTACCGTTGGATCCAGACCAGAACCAGGCCGCGGCGGACGGCGAGCCGTCCGAGGGCGCCGTCCCGGAGTCCGGTGGGCCCGCGAGCGCCCCCGCCGGGTCCCCCGAGGAACCCACCGCTGCCGAGAACGACGGAGGTAATGCGTGAGCACCCCCAACAGCCCCCGCCCGGGCACGCCACGCCCGGGCGCGTCCGCGGGCCAGCGCCCGGCCGCTCCGCGCCAGGCGCCGTCGTCCGCCCAGCGTCCCGCGGCCGCGGGCCAGCGGCCGCCGGCCTCCGGGCAACGTCCCGCCGGCGCGGGGCAGCAGCGTCCCGCCGGCGCGGGGCAGCAGCGTCCCGCGGGCTCCGGCCAGCGCCCGCAGCAGCTGGTGCGGCCCGCGCCGAAGGCCAAGGTCCGCAAGGCCCGGTTGCTGATCAGCAAGGTCGATCCGTGGTCTGTCCTGAAGATGGCGTTCCTGCTGTCCGTGGCGCTGGGCATCGTGACCGTGGTGGCCTCGGTGGTGCTGTGGACCGTGCTGGACCTGACCGGAATCTTCGACCGGGTCAACGACCTGCTCCGCGAGGTGGCCGGAACGGAAAGCGCCTTCGACCTCAAGGAGCTGGCCTCCCTGGGCCAGATCGCCTCGTTCGCGACGATCATCGCCGTCGTGAACGTGGTCCTGCTGACCGCGTTGTCCATGCTCTCCGCCGTGCTGTACAACATCTCCTCGACGCTCGTCGGGGGCATCGGCGTCACCCTGACGGACGACTAGGGGCGTTGAGGGTCGGTTCCCCCCGCCGCGGCCCCGCCCGCCGGGGGGAACCGATTTGTTTAAGCGCCAAATCTTCGGGTAAAGTCATATCTCGTCCTGAAGGGACATCGAGGGCGTATAGCTCAGGCGGTTAGAGCGCTTCGCTGATAACGAAGAGGTCCCAGGTTCAAGTCCTGGTACGCCCACGGAATCCCTCCCTCCGGTCATCGACGAGGAGATCCCATGCGGAAGCTGCTGATCATGGCGGCAGCCGCTGTCGGAGTCCTCACGTACCGGAAGTGGAAGGTGACCGAAGCGGAGAAATCCGTGTGGAGCAAGTCGACGGACACCATCGACTAGGGCTTCCCACGGGGGCATGGCGCAATTGGTAGCGCACCTGCTTTGCAAGCAGGGGGTTAGGGGTTCGAGTCCCCTTGCCTCCACCGCGGAACGACAGGTCCCGGGCCATCGGCCCGGGACCTGTCGTGTTTCATCGGCGGGTCCGCTCGCCCCCACGACGCCATCGCCCGTGGACACCGGTCCCGGCCGCCCGACGTCGTGCCGGCGGGGCCACCGCCCCGCACGACGGCGGGGCGACACGGCGCGGCGCCGGGCGCACCTAGAGTGGTGCAGTGATCTTCCTTCTGGCGACCCTCGGGGTGCTGGGCGTCGCGGCGTCCGGGCCCATCATCGCGGCGACCCCCAGCGTCCCCCCGATGGCCATGGCGTTCTGGCGCAACGCCATCGGCGCCGTCGCCATGGCCGGCCCGGTCCTGGTGCGAAACCCCCGGACGCTCCGGGAGGCGGGGCGCCGCGAGTGGGGGTGGAGTGCCGTGGCTGCGGTGGCGCTCGCCCTGCACTTCGTCTGCTTCACCACGTCCATCCGCATGACGTCCGTGGCGGCGGCGACGGCCCTGGTGTGCCTGCAGTCGGCGTGGATCGCGCTGTTCCAGCGTCTCCTGGGGATCCGCCTGCCCGCACTGGCGACGCTCGGCATGGTCCTGGCGTTCCTGGGTGTCGTGCTCATCACGGGCTTCGACCTGGGGGGCTCCGAGGAGGCGCTCCGCGGGGATCTGCTCGCCATCGCGGGCGGAGCCCTCGCGGGCGCCTACACACTGGCCGGAAGCAAGGCCCGGGAGACCATGGCCACGGGCTCCTACACGACGCTCTGCTACGGGATGACCGCCGCAGTGCTTCTGGCGCTCTGCGTCGTCTTCCGGGAGCCGTTGTGGGGCTTCCCCCTCGAGGGATGGATCGGGATCCTGGCGCTGACGGTCTGCGCCCAGCTCATGGGGCACAGCATCTTCAACCACCTGCTGTCCTCGCTGGGCCCGCTGACGGTCTCCACGATCATCCTCCTGGAGATCCCCGGCGCGGCCATGCTGGCCGCCGTCTTCCTCGACGAGCAACTGCCGGCCGGAACCTACGCGGGGCTGGCGCTGATCATGCTCGGCCTCGCGGCCGTGGTCCGCGGCCAGGGGCGCGCCGCAGCCCTGCGGAGGACCGCGGAGCTGGGCGCCGACTAGCTGGCTGAGTACAACTAGCGCGGCGCTCAGACCCCGCCGCGGCGCACCGGCTGGGAACTGCGCGCCGTGTGGAGGTAGCGCAGCATCTTCGCCGGATAGTAGATGGACATGAAGATCAGCATGGGGATCTTCAGCACCGGCTTGTTGATCTGGTGGGCCTTGTAGGTCCTGTCGAACCGCGTGACGTAGTACCGGTAGTCCTTCGGAGAGTCCTCGAGGCGGCGGGCGGACATGCCGGAGACCATGCCGGGGACGTAACGGATCAGGAGGTCGTGGTCCGCCAGGTGCACCGAGATGTCGATGTCCTCGTGGAGCTCGTCGGCCTCGTCCCGGCAGACCTCCCCGGCGATGGTCTCCCACGCGGTCCGGCGCAGCGCCATGTTGGAGCCGAAGAGGAAGTGGTACTGCTTGTAGGCGACCTTCAGGACCAGCTGACGCATCCTGTCGTCGGCCTTGAGCCCCCAGCGCCTCATGGGCATGTCGTAGTAGACGACAGGTCCCGTGGCGCCCATGACCTCGGGGTCCGCGAAGGTGTCGGAGACCTGCTCCACCCAGTCGGGTTCCAGGATCGAGTCGGCGTCGATGCGCCCGAGGACATCCCCCGTGGCCTTGCCGAGACCGAAGTTGCGGGTCGGGATGAGTCCCTGCTCGCGGTCCTGACTCACCAGGATGATCGGCGCCTCGGGGTACTCCGCCTGCATCTGGCCGACGATGGCGGCCGTGGTGTCGCGCGACATGTTGTCGACCACGATGATCTCGTGGGCCGGAACGGTCTGGTAGATCGCGGCCACCAGGCACTGCCGGATGACGCTCTCCTCGTTGTACGCAGGAACAACGATCGAGACCGTCGGTTTCACGTTATTCACCTGGCCAATCTATCAGCGGCACGACGCGCGGGAGGGGAGGACCGCTGTCGCGGTCCTCCCCTCCTGGCGGCGGAGGGCCTTAGCTCTCCGTGGAATCCGCATCGGTCGACGTCGCCGCGCGGCGGCGGCTGGCCGTCTTGGGTCCCGGCTTCGGGGCATCGGCCCCCTCGGTGGCGTCGCCCGCGGCGGAGGGGTCTCCGGCCACGAGGTCGGCGTCGACACCCTCGGCGGCGGGGACCGCGGCCGGCAAGTCGGGTGCCGCGAGGTGCTCGCGCACCTCTTCGATGGTCGCCTTCGTCTCGGTGGACGCCGCGGCCGGAACCGGGGCGGTCTCGGCCGGGGCCGGAGACTTCCACGGGTCCTCGACGGGCTTGGAGGCCTTCCACGCCGCCACGCCGGCGGTCACCGCCGCGGCGATGATCCCGAAGATCAGGAAGCCGCGCTTGCGGCCCTTGCTGGCCTGCTGGCGCTTCAGCTGCTTGGCCGCGTGCTTCGTGGCCTCGGCGGTCGCCTTCTGGTAGCGCTTCAGCGCCTTCTTGTCACCCGTGAACGCGGCGACGGCCTCGTGCACCGGCTGCGGGATCCGGGCCGAGTCCAGGCGGCGCGCGGTGTAGTCCGCGGCATCGCCCAAGCGGGCGCTGGCGGCCGGGATGTAGTCGAAGACGACCACGTCGCGCGCGTGGTGCAGCGCCGGCGTCGCACGGTCGAGCGTGTGCTGAAGGCGCGGGGAAACGTCGTCGACGACCTGGGAGATCCTGGGGGCGACGCGATCGAGGCTGTCCTGGATCTTCGGCGTCACCTTGGCGACCCCGTCGGCCAGTTCGGAGGCTGCTCGGTGCAGGCCGTCCTGGATCTTCGGGGATGCCGTTTCGATGCCCTTTTCGAGGCGCGGCACCGCCCAATGGACGGCCGCTTCGACACGGGGAACCGCCCAATCGCGCGCGCCCTCCACGCCGGTGGCGACCGAGCCGCTCAGATCACGGGCAATGCGTTCTGTCTTCTTCACACGTTCCTCCCGAATTGTTGGAGTATTCGGGTTTAGCCTAACCGTTGCGTAACGGAGCGGCCATTCCCGGCGCGGCATACGTTGCCGCGCCGCCCGGTGTTCACTGTCCGCGTACCGGAGCGCTCCAGTGCGCCGCGGCCCCCGTGGAAGAATGGCCCCATGACTGCTATCCCTACGCACAAGGCCACCATCCACACCAACCACGGTGACATCGTGGTCGATCTCTTCGGCAACCACGCCCCTAAGACCGTCAAGAACTTCATCGGCCTCGCCACGGGCGAACAGAAGTGGGTCCACCCCGAATCGGGCGAAGAGCAGACCAACGTCCCCCTGTACGACGGCACGATCTTCCACCGCATCATCTCCGACTTCATGATCCAGGGCGGGGACCCGCTGGGGCAGGGCGTCGGCGGACCCGGCTACCGGTTCGACGACGAGATCAATCCGGATCTCGACTTCACCCAGCCCTACAAGTTCGCCATGGCGAACGCGGGGATCCAGATGGGCCGGGGCACGAACGGCTCGCAGTTCTTCATCACCGCCGCGCCCACCACGTGGCTCCAGGGCAAGCACACCATCTTCGGCGAGGTGAACGACGAGGCCTCCCGCGCCGTCGTCGACAAGCTCAACGCCGTGGCCACCGACGGCCGTGACAAGCCGCTCGAGGACGTCGTCATCAGCAACATCGACGTCGCCGCCGTCTAGGACCCGGCGGCCGCTTGCGCTGCGGCCGCACCCGGTCCGGTGCACGGGGACCCGTCCGGTCCATGAGAATCCGGACGGCATCCCGCGGACTCTCCCCGCGCCCGCGGAGCCTCCCGACGCTCCGCGGGCGCGGCCGGGGTTCCACGGGCGCCGGACCCGCCGAATCGGGTCCGGAAGGTCCCGCCCGCACCGACGGCCCGGATCGACCCACCACTTCCCACCAGGAGAAGCCTCCATGGCCTTCGGTCTTCCCGCACACCAGCCCGAGATGCAGGCGCCCGTGTGCCCGCGGCATCCCGACCGGCCGTCCTACGTCAGGTGCCAGCGGTGCGGTCGCCCGGCCTGCCCGGAATGCCAGCGGTCCGCGGCCGTGGGCATGCAGTGCGTCGAATGCGTCGCGGAATCGAACGCCGCGGTCAGGTCTCCCCGCACGGCCTTCGGCGGCACCGTCCGCGAGGGCAAGACGGTGGTCACGTTCTCGCTGATGGCCGCCTGCGTGGTGGTGTTCCTCGGCCAGTTCGCCATCCCGTCCCTGGAGCGGGAACTGCTCTACGCGGGCGTCTACACCGGCAGCGAGCCCTGGCGGATGCTCACGGCGACGTTCCTGCACTCGACCGGCTTCCTCATGCACATCGCCTTCAACATGTACGCGCTCTACGCCATCGGCCAGACGCTGGAACCGATGCTGGGGCGTCTCCGCTTCCTGGTCCTCTACCTCGTCTCCGGCTTCGGGGGTTCCGTCGCGGTCCTCCTTCTGGAGGATCCCCGGGTCGGAGTGGTGGGCGCCTCCGGCGCCGTGTTCGGCCTCTTCGGCGCACTGCTCGTGGTGATGAAGGCCCGCGGGGGCAACTACATGCCCATCCTGATCCTGATCGGCATCAACCTGGTCCTCGGTTTTCTGCCCGGGGTCAACATCTCGTGGCAGGCCCACCTCGGCGGGCTCGTCACGGGGGCCGCGGTATCCGCGGTCTTCGCCTACGCCCCGCGGGGGCCGCGCCGCGCCGTCGTCCAGTGGTCGGGCGTCGCCCTGATCGTGGCGGTGCTGCTGTTCCTCACCTGGTGGGGTTGGCAGCTGGTGCCGGGCAAGCTCTTCGACGCCGTCTAGCGGCTATCCGCCCGCCCCGCGGCTATCCGCCGGCGCCCGGCGGCGAATATTGCGGTCGGGCGCCCTCGCTGGCGCCTGGCCTCCGGCACGCGGCCCGCGCCGACGCTCGGCCTCCACCCGCCCTCCGGCACGCGGCTCGCGCCGACGCTCGGCCTCCACCCGCCCTCCGGCACGCGGCTCGCGCCGACGCTCGGCCTCCACCCGCCCTCCGGCACGCGGCTCGCGCCGACGCCCGGCTTCCACCCGCTTCGGTTCTTCGCGCAGCGCCCTGCGACGTCTCCTGGTCGCCGGCTCTTCGGCTAGGCCACCCCGCCCGGTGGAACCGTGCAGGCCATCGATTCGACGCGCGCCGTGCGGCCCGGCGGTCGACGAAGGGGCCGCTATCCACAGTCGTTGTCCACAGTGTTAATAACTGACACGGATGTGATTCACCGTCGGCCGGTCCCACGGATCCGCCGCAACTCCCGGTCAGGGGCACGCTCGTCCCCAGGAAGCTTGAAATCCCCAGCTTTTACCCACAGCTGTGGATAACTTAGTGCACAACCTGTGGGCATGTTGAAATAGCAAGCCAAAGTGCCCAATGTGATCTGAGTTACCCAGAAATCAGAGTTTTGAGTGAAAGTTTTCCCCAGTTGCTGGCCTTTTCCACGTTATCCCCAGCATTTATCCACATTGTTCACAACTTACATCCGTGTAGTTCACCCCTCCAACGTCCTCGCATCGGCCCCATGACGGCAAATAGAACATACTTACCAACAGACTTGTCCCCACCTGTGGATAACTCTGTTCACAGCATGTGCATTCAGCGCCCCTGTGGCCGGGGCCGCGGCTGCGTCGGATCCCGCCCGGCGGAGCCTCCGAGCGCGGCCAGGGACCGATGGCCGCCGCGGTCCACGGCACGCGGGCCACGGGCGACATCCGGCCTACGGCAGGGTACATTGGAATGAAAGCATTGGGATATGCCAATCACTAGGTTGGCCGAGCGCACGGCCCGACGATGCGCGAACAGAGGAGACCACGGATGGACTGGGAAAAGCGCCACATCACCGCCGAGGACGTCCGCGCGTGGAGCGTCCTCACGAACATCCTTGCGGCACACGACGACACCGACGAGACGTACGAGCCGGAGGATCTGGCCGAGGAGCTCGTGGAGACCGGCGTGGACCCGGTCCGGGACACCGTCGCGGTGTGGGACGGGGAAACCATGGTCGGCTTTGCCCAGGTGCGCGTCAACGACGGCCTGCGCGACGGGGTGGCCAAGGCCTCCATCGGCGGCGGCGTGCATCCGGACTACCGCGGCAGGGGACTGGGACGGGAGCTGATGGACGCGATGGAGCAGCGCGCCCGCGCGGTCGCCGCGGAGAAGCACCCGGGGGTCCCAGCGCTGGTCGAGGTCTGGGGCAACGCGCCGGGTTCGGGCGGCGCGCGGCTGGCGCAGGCGCGCGGCTACGATCCCGTCCGCTACTTCCGGGACATGCGGGTGGATCTCGACGGCTGGAAGGAACCGCGCCCCGGCCCCGACGGCACGGCGGAGACCGTTCCCTTCGCCGAGCGGCACGCCGAGGCCGTCCGGCGGGCGCACAACGAGGCCTTCGCCGACCACTGGGGTTCCACCCCGCGCTCGGAGCTGAAGTGGGCCGACATGCTCAAGGCCCGCAGCTTCCGTCCCGCCTACAGCCGGGTCGTCCTCTCACCCGAGCCCGGCGCGGATCCGGAGGACGCCGTCGACGCGTACCTGCTGAGCGGGGAGTGGGCCGCCGGCGAGCTCTACGTGATGCTCGTGGGCACGCGCCGGCGCGCCCGGGGCCGCGGGCACGCCGCGCGCCTGCTCGTCGACGTCATCCGGGACGCCAGGGACGCGGGCTACAAGATGGTCGACTTGGGCGTGGATTCGGAGAGCCCCACCGGGGCGGTGGGATTGTACGAGCGGGTCGGTTTCCGCGGAATCCGCACCCACGTCGTGTTGTCGCACGCGCTCTGACCCCCGGGACCGGGCGCGCGGCGCCGTATACGCACCGCGTCGCCCGGCATAGGCTGGGGCGATGACACGGCCCGAATCGGACCCCACGCGGCGCACGCTCCTCGCGGCGGGCGCCGCCTCGGCCTGCGCCGTCGTCCTGGCGGCCTGCGCGCGGACCGGCGCCGGGGACGGCGGGGCCGCCGGCCCGGACGCGGCCGGGACGGCCGCCACGCCCACGGACGGCCCGCGCGTGGACGGCACCGTCGCGGAGGGGTTGGACAACCCCTGGTCCATCGCTTTCCTCCCCGACGACACGGCGCTGGTCTCGGAGCGCGACACGGGCGTGATCCGCTCCATCGCCGCGGGAGCCGGCGGAGCGGGGCCATCCGGGGTCCCGCCGGTGCTCGGGGTGGTGCCCGGCGTCGTCCACGGCGGCGAGGGCGGCCTGCTGGGCCTCGTGGCCTCCCCGGACTTCGCCACCGACCGCCTGCTGTACGCCTACTTCACCGCGGGCGACGGGAACCGCGTGTCGCGCTTCGAGCTCGGACCGCAGGGACTGGGGGCCGAGCAGCCTGTCCTCACGCGCATCCCGTCCGCCGGCAACCACAACGGCGGGCGCATCAAGTTCGGCCCGGACGGGATGCTCTACGTCGGCACGGGCGATGCCGCGAACCGGGAAGCGTCCCAGGACCCGGATTCACCCGCCGGCAAGATCCTTCGCCTGGATCCCGCGGACGAACGCGTGACGCTGCCCGTCGAGGCCTCCGGAGGTCTTGCGCACACCTCCGGGCACCGCAACGTGCAGGGCCTGGCCTGGGATGCGGACGGTCGGATGTGGGCCACGGAGTTCGGTCCCGACCGCGACGACGAACTCAACCTCGTGGAGCCCGGCGCCAACTACGGCTGGCCCGCGGTGACGGGCGCCGAGGGCGAGGGCTACACCCCCGCGGTGCACGTGTGGCCGTCCACCGCGGACGCGTCGCCCAGCGCCCTGGCGATCGTCGAAGGCGTCGCCTACGCCGCCTGCTTGCGCGGGCAGCGGCTGTGGCGCCTGCCGCTGCCGGAACCGGGCCGGGAGACCGAGGCCGGCGGGACACTGCCGGGGGCCGCGGAGTTCCTCCGCGGCGGCTACGGCCGGCTGCGGGACGTCGTGGTGGCGCCGCGGGGAGCGGCCGCGGGGGACCGGCCCGAACTGTGGGTCGCCACCAACGAGGGCGGAGCGTCGCGGATCCTCCGCGTGACCCTTGCCGAAGGCGGCTGAGCGGCGCACACTGGATCGCCCGGGGGCGCGGAAGGCGGCCCCGGCCGACCACGAGGAGGGCGGGGCCATGACAGTCGATCCGACCGGACGAATCCGGCCGCGCGAGGGCGGCGTGGACCTGACCGTGCAGCGCTATTTCCAGTCGCCCATCGACGATGTCTGGGCCAGCGTCACGAGCAGCGAGCGGACGGCACTCTGGTTCGGCCCGTGGTCGGGCGACGGCAGGCCCGGCGGCCGCGTCGTGGTGACCATGACCGCGGAGGACGGCGAACCGACCGCCCACCTGGAGGTCCTTGCCTGCGAACCGCCGCACCGGCTGGAGCTGGCGATGAAGGACGAGCATGGGACGTGGGACCTGGAGTTGCGGCTTAGGCGGGACGACGGCGGCACCACGGTCCAGATCGTCCAGCATCTGGAGCGGCGTGCCGGGATCGGCGAGATCGGACCCGGCTGGGAGTTCTACCTCGACCGGCTTGCGGCGAGCCGCGTGGAGAGCCCCATGCCGGACTTCGCGGACTACTATCCCGGCATGCGCGAGTACTACGAGTCGCTGTAGGCAGGCGGGACGGCGTCGGCGGGGCGGGGACGCCGCGGACGGGGCCTTGGCCGTGAACAACCCGCACTACGGCATGGAGGCACACCGGCATGGAGACCCCGCGGACACCCCCGGCCCACAGCTGGAACGCGTCGCTGCTGGACCAACTGGCCTGGCATTGGCGCAGCCAACTGCGGCCCCGCCTGGACGGACTGAGCGACGACGAATACCTGTGGGAGCCCGCCGCGGGCGCCTGGAGCGTCCGTCCCCGCGGGGCGGCGTCGCCGGACTACCCCGGGGCCGTGGCGGTGGGCGCCGGCGACCTCGTGATTGACTTCGCGTTTCCGGAGCCCCGGCCCGCGCCGGTGACCAGCATCGCCTGGCGGCTGGGGCACCTCGTGGTGGGGGTGTTCGGCGCGCGCAACGCGGCGCACTTCGGCGGACCCGAGGTCCGGTACGAAACCCACGACTACGCCGCCACGGCGGACGGCGCACTCGCCCAGCTGGACGCGGCATACGGGCGCTGGCACGACGGCGTCCTGGGGCTCGGGGAGGAGGGTCTCCTGCGTCCCTGCGGGCCGGCGGAGGGGCCGTGGGCGGAGGCCCCGCTGGCCGATCTGGTGCTGCACATCAACCGCGAGGCGATCCACCACGGCGCGGAGATCGCGCTGCTGCGGGACCTGTACGCGCACCGGCCCTAACCGGTTCCGCGGGCTCCGCGCGGGGCGTCAGCCCTTCGGGACCGGCGGGCCGAGGACGAGCAGGACGGCGGTCACGACGGCGACGAAGACCACGCCGGCGACGGCCGCCGGGATCGGGTGCCGCAGACACAGGGCCTGCGCCCGCTCGATCGGGCCCTGCGGGTGCTGGCCCCCGGGCGCCAGCCGCCAGCCGCCCTCAAGCAGGCCGCGCCGTTCCGCGTCGCGCTCGAACGGGACCGTGCAGAACGGAACCACCGCCGAGGCCAGGCCGGCGACGCCGCGTCCGAACGACCAGCGCTGGTTGACCCACACGAAGCAGGTGACGACGCAGTAGGCGATGAACACGACGCCGTGAATCGGACCGAAGACCGGCACCAGGGCCTCGGTGACGCCGGAGTACTTCAGGACCATGCCCAGGATCAGCAGGGCCCAGGTGAACATCTCCGCCAGCGCCAGCGCGCCGTAGAGCCTCTTCGGCGGGAGCCTGGTCGCGGATGGGGCGGGTCGGGTCTCGGTCATGGTGTCCTTTCGTCCACCATCCAGCATGTCACGGCCCGCCGTAGGCTGGGTCCATGAACGATGCGACGACGGACACAACACGCGCCCCGGCCGCCGGTCCGGGACACCGGCCGGTGGCGCTGGTCACGGGCGTGGGACGCTCGGTGGGACTCGGTGCGGCGATCGCCCGGGCGCTGGCCGCCTCCGGCTGGGACCTCGCCCTGGCGTCGTGGGGTGCCTACGACGCCCGCATGGCCTGGGGGGAGAGCCCGGCGGACGGGCCGGCCCTCGCCGAGGAGTTGGAGGCCACGGGCGCGCGCGTGGTCCTGGCGCAGGAGGACCTGCGGGACCCGGCGGCCCCGGAACGCCTCTTCGCGGCCGCCGCGGAGCTGGGTCCGGTCTCGGCGCTCGTGCTCTCGCACTGCGAGTCCGTGGACTCCTCGCTGGTGGACACGGAGATCGAGTCCTTCGACCGGCACTTCGACGTCAACGCGCGCGCGTCGTGGCTCCTGGTCCGGGCCTTCGCCGCGCAGTTCCCCACCCAGCTGCACGGCAGCGGACGGATCGTGGCGCTGACCAGCGACCACACCGTCGGCAACCTGCCCTACGGCGCCAGCAAGGGCGCGCTGGACCGCATCGTGCTCGCGGCCGCGCGGGAGCTCGGCGCGCTGGGCGTCAGCTCCAACGTCGTGAACCCCGGACCCGTGGACACGGGCTGGATGGACGACGCGACCCGCGCGGCCCTGGCCGCGCGCCAACCCGGCGGGCGGCTGGGCACGCCCGCGGACGTGGCCGGCGTCGTGTCGTTCCTGCTTTCCCCGCCCGGCGGCTGGGTCAACGGCCAGCTGCTCCACGCGGACGGCGGCTTCTCCGCCTGAACCCGGCGTCCCCGGCGGGTTTGCCGGAGCATCGGGACGCCGGGCGGACCCTGGCGGCGCCGTCGTGCGGTCCCCGGACGCTAGTCCTGGTGGAGCTGGACGAAGTTGCCGACGGTGTCGTCCAGGACGACCGAAACGCCGGAGGGGTCCTCGGCCGGTTCGCCCTGGAAGACCACGCCCTGGCCGCGGAGCCGCTCGTAGGCCGCGGCGACGTCGGGGACGCCGAACACGATGGCGGGCATCCCCAGGGCGTGCAGTCCCTCCATGTAGGCCTTGGCCACCGGGTGGTCGCTCGGCTCGAGGAGGAGACCCGTGGCCATCCCCGCGTCCCGGGACCGCACGATGTAGAGGTTGTGCTCCGGCATCGCCATGAGCGTGTCGAAGCCGAGCACCGAGGTGTAGAACGCGTGCGCCTTGGCCGGGTCGGTGACGTGGATGGAGGCCATTTTCACGCGCACGGGAGCGCCTTCCGCCGGCATGCCGCTAGCGCCAGCGCGTGGTCATCACGAAGCCCACCATCGCGAGACCGAAGCCGATCACGATGTTCCAGCCCCCGGCCACGACGATGGGCAGCAGGCCCTGGGAGATGTAGTAGACGATGATCCACAGCAGGCCCAGCAGCATCAGGCCGAACATCACCGGCTTGTACCAGACGGGCAACGGCTTGTAGTCGGCGGTTCCGGTGGCCGGCTCGGCGGCTCGGCGCGCCTTGCGGCGCGTCTTCGACTCTGGCACTGCGTCTCCTGACGTCGCGCGCCGGAACTATCCGCGGATCCGGCCGCTGGGCGATATTGTGGCTGGTGGGGCCCGATGGCGCGAACCGCCGGCCGGGCACCGATGGTGCCTCAATAGTAGCGGGTGCCGGACGCGGCGTGCCGGATACCGGGACGCCGCGCGACGGTGCGGACCGAGGGAGACGCAGTGCGGGCGGAAACGGCGAACGGGGACGGCGGTGGCGCGGCGCGGCGCATCGCCGGCGTGCTCGGCGAACTGCTGATCACGTGCGGGTTGATCGTGCTGCTCTTCGTCGCCTGGGAACTGTGGTGGACCAACCTGGAGGCCGACCGCAAGCAGGACGCCGCGACCTCCGCGCTGGTGCGGCAATTCGGCGACGTCCCCCTGCCCGAGCGGCCGTCCGCGCGTCCGCCCGCGGGGACGGCCGGCCCCGAGGCGCCCTCCTCGGCAGGCCCCCAGGCGCCGGCCGCAGCCGACCCCGGAGCGTCCTCGAAAGCCGACCGGGAGGAGTTCGGGGCGCCGCCCGCGGCCCGCCTCGACCTCGACGGAGCGACCTTCGCGGTCATGTACATCCCCCGCTTCGGCGAGGACTTCGCGCGGCCCGTGACCAACGGGGTCGGCCTGGACGTGCTGAACAACCTGGGCATCGGCCACTACCCTTCGACGCAACTGCCGGGCGAGAAGGGGAACTTCGCGGTCGCGGCGCACCGCCAGACCCACGGCCAGGTGTTCTACGACATCGACAAGCTCGGCGCGGGGGACCGGATCTACGTGCAGACGCGCGAGGGCTTCTACACCTACGCCTACCGCTCCACGGAGATCGTGCACCCGACGCGCTCGGAGGTCCTCCTGCCCGTGCCGCACCGTCCGGGGGCCGAGCCGACCACGTCCATCCTGACCCTGACGAGCTGCGATCCTCCGTTCAGCACCGCGATGCGCATCATCGCGTACGCGGAGCTCGAGTCCTGGCGGCCCGCGTCGAGCGGTCCGCCCGCCGACATCGCCAACGCCGTCGCCCACACCCTCGCCGGATAGGAGGAACGCACCGTGTACGCCTGGATCTTCCGCCACCTGCCCGGCCCGCTGTGGGTCCGCATCCTGATTTCGCTGGTGATGATCGCCGCCGCCATACTTGTCCTGATGGAATACGTCTTTCCGTGGGCCAACCAGTTCAGCCCCTGGACCGATTCGACGATTGGCTTGGTGCTCCCCCGATGACCGCCCCCGCACGGATCCTGGTGATCGACAACTACGACAGCTTCGTGTACACGCTGGTCGGCTACCTGCAGGAGCTCGGAGCCGAGACCACCGTCGTGCGCAACGACGACGTCACGCTGGCCGAGGCCATCGAGCTGGCCGCGGCGCGCGACGGCGTGCTCGTCTCGCCCGGCCCGGGCAACCCGGCCGAGGCCGGCGTGTGCAAGGAACTCATCCGCTGGTGCGGCGGAGCGAAGAAGCCGATGCTGGGCATCTGCCTGGGACACCAGGCCCTTGCCGAGGAGTTCGGCGGGACGGTGACGCACGCCGAGGAACTGATGCACGGGAAGACCTCGCTCATCCACCACGGCGGCCACGCCGTGTTCCGCGACGTCTCCGACCCCTTCACGGCCACCCGCTACCACTCGCTCGCCGCCCTGCGGGAGACGATCCCTGCCGAGCTGGAGATCATCGCCGAAACCGAGGGCGGCGTGGTCATGGGGCTGGCGCACCGAGAGGCACCGCTCTGGGGATTGCAGTTCCACCCCGAGTCGGTCCTCACCGAGGGTGGCTACCAGATGCTGGGCAACTGGCTGGAGTCCCTCGGGGTGCGCGGGGCGGCGGCACGCGCGGCGTCGCTGAGCCCGCTCATCAAGGACTAGCCGGCCCGCTCAGGGACGGTTGCGCCCGGGCGCCGCGCCGGCCTTCCCGGCCGAATCCGCGGAGGATCCGGACCGATTCGACCGGTCCCGCGATTCACCGGCGTCCTTCGACGCGGGTTCGCTGGCCGCGGAATCCCCGGATCCTGGTTCGTCGGCGTCCGGTTCGCCGGCGGCCGGCTCGCTGGCGGCCGGTTCGCTGGGTGCCGTTTCGCTGGGCGTGGGTTCGTCGGACGACGGCGGTGCGGGCGACTCGCTGTCCGCGTCCTCACTCGGCGCCGCCGGGGGGGCCTTGGCCACCGTGACCGTGACGACGCCGCCCTGCGGGAGGTCCGTCCCGGCCTCGGGCTCCTGGCGCGTGATCGTGCCCGGCTCCAGGACCGTGTTCACCACCTCGCGTACGTCCAGGCGCAGCTGGACGGCCTCGTCCCCGAGGACCTCGCGGGCCTGCTCCACCGTCAGGTCGTCGTCGATGAGGTTCGGCACCGTGACGTTGCCGGTCGAGAGCACCAGGTCCACGGTGCTCCCGGACTTCACCTGCTCGCCCAGGCGCGGATTCGTGTCGATGAGGCGGTCCCCGGGGACGGTGGAGCTGTTGGCCGTCCCGACGTCGCCCACGACGAGCCCCAGCTGCTCCAGCTCGCTGCGCACGGAGGCCTCGGTCTGGCCCGCGAGCTCGCTCGGTAGCGTCATCTGCTCCGGTCCCTTGGAGATCAGCAGGGTCACCTCGGACTGCACGCGCGCCGCCTCGGTGGCGGCGGGGTCCGTGCCCACGGCCAGCCCGGAGCCGATCGAGTCGTGGAAGACCTCCTCGGTGATGGGGATCAGATTCGCCGACAGGAGCGCGTTCTGCGCCTCGGTCAGCGTCAGGTTCGCGACCGACGGCACGGCCACGGTGGCGGTTCGCGCGCGCTCCTGCTGCGTCCACGTCCAGAGGAACCACGCGCCTGTGGCGAGGACGACGACGGCGACGATCGCGAAGACCGTCATCCACGCCCCCTTGCGGCGGCGCTCGTCGTGGCGGAACGCCTCCAGCTGGGCCCGCTCGTCGTCGCGCTCCTCCAGCGAGGCGAGACCCAGCGGGAGGGACCCGCGGGGCGGCTCCGGCCCCGCATCGTTCGGCGTTTCCGAGGCCGCCGCGCCGGCGGCCAACGCCGCGGCACCGAACCGCCGTGTCGTGTGTCCCGCGTCGGTCGCCGGACCGGTCAGGGCGTCGGCGGGGGCGTCCGTGACGGCGACGGCGCCCATCGCGCGCGTGTCCGGAGCGGACACGGCCAGGGCGGCCGTGGCGTCGCCGAGGTCTCCCGGGATCTCCGCTCCCGCCAGCCCCGCCGCGAGCGCCCTGCCGAACGCGGCGGCGTCCTGGTAGCGGTCTTCGCGGTCCTTGCGGAGCGCGGTCGCGATGACCCGGTCCAGCGCGGGCCCGACGTCGGGGTTGAAGTCGCTGGGCGGCGCCGCGTCCTCGCCCACGTGCTGGTACGCGACGGACACGGGACTGTCGCCGATGAAGGGCGGCCGTCCCGCCAGGAGTTCGTAGAGCAGGCAGCCCGCGGAGTAGAGGTCGCTGCGGGCATCGACGGTCTCGCCGCGCGCCTGCTCGGGCGAGAGGTACTGCGCGGTGCCCACGACCGCCTGCGTCTGCGTCATGGTCGCGCCGGAGTCGGCCATGGCCCGGGCGATCCCGAAGTCCATCACCTTCACGGCGTCCTCGCCCGTGACCATGACGTTCGCGGGCTTGATGTCCCGGTGGACGATCCCCTTGCGGTGGCTGTACTCCAGCGCCTTGAGGACCCCCAGCGTGTAGCGGCCGGCCGACTCGACCGTGATCTCGCCGGCGCGGAGCAGGTCGCGGAGGGTGCGCCCCTCCACGTACTCCATGACGATGAAGGGGGCGCGCACGTCGTGGTCGGCGGCGCCCTCGACCTCCTCCTCGCCGGTGTCGTACACGGCGACGATGGAGGGGTGGTTCAGTCCCGCGACGGCCTGCGCCTCGCGGCGGAACCGCGCCTGGAACATCGGGTCGCGCGCCAGGTCGCTGCGCAGCAGCTTGATCGCGACCTCCCGTCCCAGGCGCAGGTCCCGGCCGTGGTGCACGTCGGCCATGCCGCCGCGCCCGATCAGCTCGCCGACGTGGTACCGCCCGTTGAGGATGCGGGGCTTCGTCACGGTGTCCCTTCGTTCACCGGCGCCTAGCCTTCCTCGGCGGGCGGCGTGGACGTTGGCGGCACCGACTCGGAGGCGGACGCCGATGCCGATGCCGTCGGCGACGGCGTGGGCGTCGGGGTCGGGGTCGGGGTGGGCGTGGGCGACGGTGTGGGCGTCGGGGTGGGTGTGGGGCTCGGCTCGGCCGGTCCCTCCGAGAGGACGTACTGGACCTCGGAGCCCGGATCCAGCTCGGTTCCCTCAGCCGGCTCGACGCTCACGACCGTGTTGGCCGGCTGCTCGCTGGGCACCGTGCCGCCGCTAACCGGCACCAGGCCGGCCTCGCGGATCGCCGCGGCGGCCTCGCGTTCCCCCAGCCCCACGAGGCCCGAGGGCACGGCCACCTGGTCGGCGGGGACGGCGTAGACGAGGTTGACCGTGGCCCCGCGGTTCAGCTCGCCCGTCGGGGAGACGTCGAGGACCGTGTTCTCCGGCTCGTCGCTCTCCTGGGGCTCGTCGGTGACCGCGAAGCCGAGCGCGGTGAGGCGCGCCCGGGCGTCCTCGAGGCTGGCCCCGAGGTATTCGTTGGCGTTGACCGTCACCGTCTCGACCGGCGCGGGGGCAGATGTCCGGGGCGCCTCGCTCGTCGGTGCCGAGGACGACGACGACGCGCTGCTCGATGCCGACGTGGACGGCGAGGCCGAGACGCTCGGCGGCGCGGTGGTCGGCCCCGGATCGTCGTCGCCGGCGGTGAGCAGCGGCAGCAGCCACGCGCCGAGGACGGCGAAGAGGACCAGCGCGATGAGCACGATCAGCGGCAAGGTCCAGGGGCTGCGCCGCTTGCGCTGCTCCTCGGCGTCCGCCGCCGCGTCCTCGGGTTCCGCGGCCTCGTCGTCGTCCGGGTCCCAGCCGCGGCTGGCGCCCACGACGGAGTCGGCGTCGTCTTCCCGCGACGCCGCAGCGGCACCCACCGCGGCGCCGGCCGCGGCGGCCCCGACCACGGGCAGGGCGCTGGTGCTCGGTGCGGAGGATCCGTTGCCCGCCGTCGTGGGGTGGGCCTGCGTGGCCACGTCGTCGACTCCGACGGCGGCCGTCGGGGAGGTGTCGGCCTCGAACAGGAGCATCCCCGGCACGGCGGCCTCGGCGGCCTTGATGTTGCCGGCGCGGATCGCGTCGGCGGCCTCGGCCAGCTTGGTGGCGTTTGCCGGGCGGTCGGAGGGGTTCTTGGCCAGCATGGACATCAGCAGGGCGCGCACGGGGGCGGGAATGGAGTCCGGCAGCGGCGGCGGGGTGTCGTTGACCTGCGCGAGGGCGATCGCGATCTGCGATTCCCCGGAGAAGGGGCGGCGCCCGGCGAGGCACTCGTAGCCGATGACGCCGAGCGAGTAGATGTCGCTGGATCCGGTCGCCTGCTGCCCGGTGGCCTGTTCCGGCGCGAGGTACTGGGCGGTGCCCATGACCTGGCCCGTCGCCGTCAGCGGCACCTGGTCCGCGATCCGCGCGATCCCGAAGTCGGTGATCTTCACCCGGCCGTCCGGGAGGATCAGCAGGTTCCCGGGCTTCACGTCCCGGTGGACCAGGCCCTGGGCGTGCGCGGCGGCCAGGGCGCGCGCCGTCTGGCTGATGATCGAGAGGGCGCGGTCCGGGGACATGACCTTCTCCCGCTCGATTAGCGCGGAGAGCGGCTGGCCGGGCACCAGTTCCATGACCAGGTAGGCCGATCCGCCCTCCTCCCCGTAGTCGAAGACGTTCGCGATGCCGCTGTGGTTCAGGAGCGCGGTGTGGCGGGCCTCGGCGCGGAACCGCTGGAGGAAACCGGGGTCACCGGTGTACTCCTCCTTGAGGACCTTGATGGCGACCGTGCGCCCGAGGATCTGGTCCCGGGCCTTCCAGACCTCGCCCATGCCGCCGATGGCGATGCGGTCGGTCAGCTGGAATCGTCCGCCCAGGGTGATTCCGGATGTTGGCCTCACTTGTTGAACACCGCCTCTAGGATCTTCTTCATGTTGGGACTGGTCAGCGTGCGGCCTGTCGCGTAGTCGATCTTCTCGACCACGATGGTGACGGCGACCTGCGGGTCGTCGGCCGGGGCGAACCCCGTGATCCACGAGTTCACCAGGTCGGAGTCGCCGATCTCGGCGGTGCCGGTCTTCGCCGCGATGTCCAGGCCGGGGATGTCCGCGGACGCCGCGGTGCCGCCGTCGAGCGGCCCGCGCATCAGCTCGGTGACCTGGTCCGCGACCTCCTTCGACGTCGCCGTGCTGAACTCCTCGGGCTGCGTCTCCTCCAGGACCCGAAGGTCCGGGGCGACCACCTTGCGCACCAGGTTCGGCTTCATGATGACCCCGTCGTTGGCGATGCCCATGGCGACCATGTTCATCTGCAGCGGCGTGGCCTTGACGTCGAACTGGCCGATGGCCGACTGGGCCAGCTGGGCGTCCGTCAGCTCCGCGGGGAACACGCTCGGCGTGACCCGCAGCGGGGTCTGCAGCTGCTGGCCGAAGCCGAAGCGCTCGGTGACGTCGCGCAGCGCGTCCTGCCCGACCGTCTGGCTGATCTCCACGAACGGCGTGTTGCAGCTCTGCGCGATGATGAAGCTCAGCGTCGCCTGCGGCTGCTGGACGCAGATGCCCTCGCCGAAGTTGCTGAGCTGGGCGCTGGAGCCGGGCAGCGTGACGGTGGCGGGGTTGTCGATCACGGTCTCGAGGTCGTATTCGCCCGACTCCAGGGCCGCGACGACGTCGAGGATCTTGAACGTGGACCCCGGGGGGATCAGGTGGCCGATCGCGGGGTTGATGTTCGGGCTCAGGCCCGGCGTCTTGAGGATCTCCTGCATGTTCGCGGCGGCCCGGCCCGTGCTGTGCACGGCGAGGTCGTTGGTGTCGTAGCTCGGCTTGGACACCATCGCGAGGATGTTGCCGGTGCTCGGCTCGGAGACGATCGCCGTGGCCTGGACGCCGTCGGGCAGGATGTCGTAGACCTCGCGCTGCAGCTCGTCGTCGATGGTCAGCTCCACCGAGGCCCCCTCGTTGGTGCCGCCGGAGAGCAGGGCGACCATGCGGTCGTAGAACTGGCTGTCGCTCTGCCCCGTGAGCTCCTCGTTCATCACGGATTCCAGGTGCCGCGAGCCGAAGGCCAGCGAGTAGAACCCGGTGAGGTGAGCGTAGAGCTCGGGGTCGTTGTAAACGCGCTGGAAGTCGAACTGCCCCTCGGACTCCACGGACTCGGCGACCGGCTCGCCGTCCACGAGGATGGCGCCGCGCGCGAGGTCGAAGTCGCGGAAGAGCTGTCGGTTGTTCAGCGAGTTCGCGTTCAGCTCCTCGGCCGCGAAGAACTGGATGTAGCTCAGCGAGCCCAGCACCAGCACGAAGAGCGCCATGATGGCGATCCAGACGTTGCGGATGGCCTGGTTCATGGGGTGCCCCCTTCGGTGGCGGCGGACTGGCGGCCGGGTCGTGCCGACGGCGCCGAGGTGGCCTGGTCGACGTCGGACGTCGGCCCGACGACGGCGGGGCGCCGCGCGTTGTGCGAGACCAGCAGGAGCAGGGCCACGATGATCCAGTTGGACAGCATGGAGGAGCCTCCCGCGGACATGAACGGCGTCGTGAGGCCGGTCAGCGGGATCAGGCGCGTCACGCCCCCCATGACGACGAAGCACTGCAGCGCGATGGTGAAGGACAGTCCGGCAGCGAGCATCTTGCCGAACGCGTCGCGGGTGCCCAGCGCGGCGCGCATGCCGCGGCTGACGAGCAGCACGTACAGCAGGACGACGGCGGTGAGGCCGATGAGGCCGAGCTCCTCGCCGAGGGCGGCGACGATCATGTCGGAGTTCGCCAGCGGGACGAAGTCCGGCCGGCCGTTGCCGATCCCGGTCCCGGCCAGGCCCCCGTTGGCGAGGCCGAAGAGCCCCTGGACGATCTGCCGGCTGCCTCCGTACTGGCGGTCGTAGATCTCCGGGTCGAACGCGTTGAGCCAGGAGTCCATGCGCAGCGACACGTGGGACATGAAGCGCGCGGCGAGCACCCCGGCGACCGCGATCATGCCCAGGCCGATGAGGATCCAGCTGATCCGGGCCGTGGCCACGTAGATCATGACCATGAACAGGCCGAAGAAGAGGATCGAGGATCCGAGGTCGCGCTGGAAGACCAGCACGCCGATGCTGACCAGCCAGGCGAGGACCATGGGGCCCAGGTCGCGGGCGCGGGGGAATTGCAGCGGGCCGAACTTGCGTCCCGCGAGCAGGATCAGGTCCCGGTTGCTGGAGAGGTAGCCGGCGAAGAAGATCGAGAGCGTGATCTTGGCCAGCTCGCCGGGCTGGAAGGAGAACGGGCCGAGGCCCACCCAGATGCGGGCGCCGTTGATCTCCACGCCCACGCCCGGGATGAGCGGCATGAGGAGCAGCGCGGCGCTGACGGCCAGGAAGATGTAGGTGGCGCGGCGCAGCACGCGGTGGTCGCGGATCGCCCAGAGCGTGATCATGGCGGCGGTCATCGCCACGCCGGTCCACAGCAACTGTCGGGTGGCGGCGGTGCCGTCGTTGACCAGGTCCAGGCGGTGGATCATGGCCAGGCCGATCCCGTTCAGGGCCACCACGCAGGGCAGGATGATCGGATCGGCGTAGCGGGCCCAGATGCGCAGCACCACGTGCATGGCGACGGCGAGGCCGGCGAGGATGGCACCCTGGGTCGCGAAGTCGGGGTCGAGCCCGTCCGGGTTGCTGAGGCTCACCAGGTAGTTGGCGCCCACGCCGACGGCGAGGGCGAGCATCAGCAGGACAAGTTCGGTGTTGCGGCGGGCGACCGGCGCGGTCTGGACGTCCATCACGGTGCCACCTCCTCGCAGTAGGGGGGCACGTCGGGCGTGGGGGTGTCGGAGCCGGGCGCGGCGGGCACCACTACGGGGCAGGCCTGTTTGGCGCTGATGAGCAGGTCGCCCACGATGTCCTGCGCGTGCCGCAGGTCGCGGGCGGGCAGCGACGAGGTGAGGCGCTGCTGCGTGTAGGCGGGAAGCGCGTCGAGCGGGATGTCCGTGACGGTGTCGACGCGGGAAAGCGGGACGAAGCCCAGGTCTTGGGAGATGCCGTTGAAGATGGCCACCTTGCCGCCGTAGTTTCCGACGTAGTACTGCGTCTGGGTCCACGCGTAGCCGAACCAGAGCACGGAGGCGAGGATGAGCGACATGAAGGCCAGGAACGCGGGGATCAGCCAGGAGCGGCGCGGGCCGCGGTGGTCGTCGGCCGGCACGGCGTCGTCCTCGGACGGCAAGGCCGCCTTATGGGTGAGGATGGCCGCCGCGCGCTTCTGGGCCGAGCGCTGGGTCACCATGGGGATCTGCCCGCTCAGGGTGGCCAGGGCCGCGGAGCCGACGAGAGCGTGGGGGCGGTGGGCCATCTCGTGGCGGATGATGGCCGCGCTCGCCTCGAGGTCCCCGTTCTGGGCGATCTGCAGCGTGCCGGTGTCGGGGGCGGCGGCGTCGTCCGTGGTGGGCAGGGGCGCCGGGGTCGCGGGGTCGTCCTCGACCACCTCCACCATGACGATGGTGACGTTGTCGGGAGAGCCGTTGGCGAGCGTCACGTCCACCAGGTCGTCGACCGTCTCCTGCAGCGACGCCGTGCCGCGCACGATGCGTTCCGTGACGGTGTCCGGGACGACGGCGTTGAGGCCGTCGGAGCACAGCAGCCAGCGTTCGCCCGGCTGGACCGGGAACTGGGCGATGTCCAGCTCCGGGCTGGCGTCGGAGTCGCCGAGCACGCGCATCAGGACGTTCTTGTGGGGGTGCGTCTCGGCCTCCTCCGGCCGGAGGCGCCCCTCGTCCACGAGGCGCTGCACGAACGTGTGGTCCTTGCTGACCTGCTCGAAGACGCCGTCCTTCAGCCGGTAGGCGCGCGAGTCGCCGATGTGGGCGTACTGGAAGCGGTCCCCGGTCAGGAGCAGGGCCGTGACGGTCGTGCCCATGCCCGAGAGTTTCGGGTTGGCGCTGACGAGTTCGTTGAGGATCGAGTTCGCGGTCTGGATCTCGTCCGGGAGCACGGTCTCGGCGTCGGCGGCCGGGGTGTCCTGGTCCAGGTGCACGAGGTCCAGGACCGCGGACGCCGAGGCGACGTCGCCGCCGACGTGTCCGCCCATGCCGTCGGCGACCACCGCAAGGTACCGCCCGGCATAGCCGGAGTCGTCGTTCTTGGCGCGGACCTTTCCCACATCGGACCGTGCCGCGAACCGCAGCGTGAGAGCCATGCTACGGCCTCAGCTCCATAACGGTTTTCCCGATGCGGATCTTCTGTCCGGCCTCCACCGGCTGGGCGCGCGTGAGCTGGGTGTCGCCGAGGTACGTCCCGTTGGTCGAGCCGAGGTCCTCGATGAACCAGCGGCTGCCCTGCGGGAAGAGGCGGGCGTGGCGGCCCGACGCGTAGTCGTCCTCCAGGACCAGGGTGGCCTCCTGGGCCCGGCCCAGCAGGATCGGGCTCGCGGCCAGCTCCACGGTGGTGCCGTTGAGGGGCCCCTCCACGACCTGCAGGGAACGGAACGGCTGCCGCGCGGGCTGGGCCGGCTCGGGCGCGGACGCCTTGTGGGCTTCCCGCACGGAGGGAGCACCGGTGTTGGCGCGCTTGCCGACCACCAGGTCGCGGCGCAGGGCGCCGACGATGCTGAGCACCAGGACCCACAGCAGGATCAGGAAGCCGAGCCGGAGCGCGGTCAGGACGAGTTCGGTCACGGGCGGCCTCCAGGCCGTTGGGGCAGTAGCCGGAAGGTGATGCGCGTGCGGCCCATCGCGATGATCGAGCCGTCGAAGAGTTCCGCCCGCCCATCCACGCGTTGGCCGTTGACGTAGCTGCCGTTCGTGGATCCGAGGTCGACCGCCCACGCGGTGCCGCCCTCGCGGAGGATCTCGATGTGTCGGCGCGAAACCCCGGGGTCGTCGACGGGGATGTCGGCGTCGGAGGAGCGCCCCAGCACGATCGAATCCGAGTTCAGCGCGTAGCGCTGCCCGTTCAGGTCCAGCACCGGCTGCAGCCTCGAGGGCTGCCGCGCCGGCGTGGCGGGGCGGGGGGGCTGCGGCGCCGGCGCCGCGTCCTTGGTCATGGTGGCGGTGACGGTGAAGTGCCCGGCCTTGAGGTCGGCGTCCTTCTTGAAGGACACGCGGACCGGCCCCTGCAGCGTGTAGCGCTGGCCCTTGGCGTGGTTGACGACGACGTCGCACAGCTCCTCGGCGAGGGTCGGGCCCCACTGGCGCGCCTTCGCGAAGTCGTCGGCGGAGAGCCGGATCTCGAAGGAGTTGGGCGCGAGGGTGCGTCCCTGCGAGAGCGTGAGGGACCTGGTGTCCATCTCATGGCGCAGGCGGCTGGCGAACTCCACGGGCTTGACGTCGGAGGAGCCGGACCCCCGGAAGACGTTGGTCACCAGCTTTTCCAAGCCGCGCTCAACGTTGTCGACTAGACCCATGGGCGCTGCTCCTCTCGCGGTTGTTGGCGTGCACCGAGGCCCCCCGCATCGCGCGGTGGATCGGCGGGCCCGGCGGCCCGTGCCTTTCCGATACTACTTGCCCCGCCTGAGAAAGCTTTCGGGCGGTGCGCAATCGCATCCATTTTGAAACGAACACGCGGCGCCCCGGGTTCCTCGGCGGGACCGTCCCGCACGGCGACCCGGCACGGGGCCCCGGAGCCCGATTAGGCACGGAGTCGCGATGCTGGTTATGATTGATCTCGCTGTTGAGGGGATAAACCCCGAGGCGGTGCATGCGCGAGTGGCGGAATTGGCAGACGCGCTGGCTTCAGGTGCCAGTGCCCGCAAGGGCGTGGGGGTTCAAGTCCCCCCTCGCGCACCGAGGGATGTTTGTGAAACACGGTATGCCGTGTTTGCGAAACGCCCGAAGTGCGAATGGAAAAGCCGGTCATCCCGAGGGGATGGCCGGCTTTTTCGTGCTTTTCGGTTGAACGTGTTGCGAGACGTCGTGCTCGAGGGGCAAGGGTCTTCAACCGGCTGCGTGCGGGCGGCGCGGCGTTCCCCGGTCAGCTTCGGCGAATCGTCCGGATTCGGGGCCGGAACACTTGTTTGTTCCTGCTGCCATTTCCGGATCTTGCGCAGGTTCGCCGAAACGACCGACAACATTGGGAGCAGGAGTTGCTTGGCGAAGCCGCGGACCCGCCGCCGGCCCGGGTTCTCGAGGTCCTCATGGGCCGCATCCTTGAGGTGGGCGTTGGAGCCTTCGATGGTGTTTCGATTGGGGCCGTACATCTTCTGCCACGCGTCGCTCTTGTACTGGAGTTTTTGGGCGTACTTGGCGCCCGCGGTGGCTGGGAAGGACGCGCCCGAGGCGTTGGTGCAGATCCGGTCGGGCTGCGCGGGAGGCTCGATGACGGGGGTTAGCGCACGGAACCTGGGCATCCCGAGCCCGGTCTTTCTCGGCTTAGTGGCCTTCGCGGGGCGCAGGTCGCACGAGAGCGTGGGGTACGGTCCCCTTGCGGGGCTGCTCATGCGGTAGGCCCCCTTTTCGTCGCGCGTGTCCTTGGGCGACAAGAGGTATTTGGCACGCTGCGCGATGCGCTGAGCAACGACGACTCTGTTGTGGGAATCGCGGAACCAACAGCGGATTCGGCGCTTCAACCGGTTCACCTCTGGGAACCGGGACCTGACACTGGGGCTCTCGCTGGCTTCGGTGGCGGTGGACGTCTACGGGATCTCCGGCATCCCCCAGATGTCCCGGGGTTGACCTTCACACCAGCGCGACGGTCTGGCCTCATGCTATGCACACGACCCCTTCTGAACCCGTACGTATCGCACGCGCTGTCATGGTCCACGGCTACACCGCCGATCCCCACCGACACTGGTTCCCCTGGCTTACGAACCAGCTCGCGTCGCGCGGCGTCCAGGTCCAAGCCGTGGTGTTGCCGAACCCGACGGCCCCGGACCCGAGAGCATGGCTCGGCGCTTTCGCGGCGGCCCTCGCGACACCCGACGACGACACGTGGGTCATTGCCCACAGCCTGGGCGCGATTACCGCGTTCGGCCACCTCGCTACCCTGCCGCTCCCGTGGTCGTTGGGGGGCCTGGTGGCCGTTTCCGGGTTCACCGACCCCTTGCCCGGCCTGCCGGAACTGGATGGCTTCGTTTCCTCCGGCGTCGATTTCCAGCCGATCGTCGCAAACGTCGCCCGCCGCATCGTGGTGCGCTCCGACAATGACACCACCGTTCCGCCCTCCGCCACGGACGCCCTGGCCAAACGGCTGAGGACCGAGCCCGTCGAAACTGGGGCCGCCGGGCGCCCCCACCCGTGGTGGCAGCCGAAGGCCTCCGGGCGTGGGGGGGGTCCCAGCGCCGCTGCGCAGGGTGAAGGCGCCGGCCGGGAGGGCCGGGTACCTTTTCCCCACTCGCACCTTGAGAGGAATTCCAACGTATCGGGCCGGACTGAGCGCGGCCGCTGCGCCATGGGGTGGTGGGCGGCGTCGGTGGTGGTTGCGTGTGTTCGGTCGTGCGGGCGGTTTCGGGGTAATCGCCCGGAGCGCCGTCGGATTCGAAGCGAGGAGGCATGCTAGGGCCGGGGTGCATGCGCCCCGGCCCTAGCATGTTCCTATCAGAGGGGACGGGTATCGCTGGAACCCGGGGAACCGCCGGCGTCGCCGACGTTCTCCTTGGCTTCCTTGGCGCGGTCCCCGACGTCCTTGGCCCCGGACTGGGCCTCGTCCTTGACCGTCTGCGCGGATTCCGCGGCGGTGGACTTCATGGATTCGGCCGCGTCGCGCGCAGGTTCCTTCATCTCCTCCGCGACCTCCTTGGCCGCGCTCGCGAGTTCGTCGGTCAGCGGCTGCGCCTTTTCCTTCAGGGCGGTCGCGGCCTCGCGTTCCTTCTGGCTCGCCGGGATCAGCGACGCGGCGAGCATACCCGCGCCGAATGCGATCAGGCCCGCGGCCAGGGGGTTCCCCCGGGCCTGGCGGATCACCTGGTGCGGGGCGTCCTGAACCGCGCTTCCCACTCCGTGGACGGCGTCGCCCGCGTCGTGGAGCCGATCAGAGGCGCCGCCCCTCACGTCGTCAGCGGTGCCCATGACGTTGGCGCGCACGTCGCTGGCGGTGCCCATGACGCTATCGCGGACCTTGTGCGCCGCGCCGCGGACCTTGTCGGTCTGGCGCTGCGCGATCGCGGACGGGTTGACCTTGTCGGAGAGCGCGTCCACGTCGGAGCTGAGGTCCTGGCGCGTGCGTTCGATGTCGGCACGAATCTCATCGGGTGTCTGGCTCATGGCGTGGTCTCTCCTGGTTTCATGGTGGGGGGGATTTCCTTCACGGTGGCCGCCGTTTGGGGCAGGCCCTTCACTTCCTTGAGTTTCTTCTTGCCGACGGAGGCGAGGATCGCGGCGGCGATTCCCCAGAGGACCGCGACGACGAGCGCGGACCAGCCCAGGTGCATCACCGAGCCCAGCGCCCACATCAGGGCCAGGGACAGGAACAGCAGGGCGAAGTGCCCCGCCACGCCGGCACCGCCGAGCATGCCGCCGGCCTTCCCCGCCACGGACGCGGACTCCTTCATCTCGGCTTTGGCCAGTTCGACCTCCTGGCGGATCAGCGTGGACAGGTTGCGCGTCAGCTCCCCGAACAGCTCGCCCAGCGAACTGGTTTCCGCCCGCTCGCCCGGGGTCGTCCGCGGGACCCCGGCGGCGGGCGAACCCTGTGGTTCGCCGGAGGCCATCGGCGTGAATCCGGGCACTTGTGGTCCCTGTTCGTAGCCGCTCATGGCCGCGGGTACCCCCGGTCTGTGGTCCCCGGGAACCCCTCGGGCCCGTCGGCGGCGGCCGCAGGGTACGTTGCCGTGGGAGGGTGCGTTTCCGCGGGCTGGTACGCGGGTTCGGCCGGCGTGCGCACGCCGGCGGCGGGGGTCGCGTACGTGGACGGCGCGCCGCCCGTGGCTGCGGTCCCGGCACCACCCGTGGACGTGTCCTTGGCGGTCGCGCCGCGGGCGAGGCGGCCCGCCAGCAGGCCTGCGCCGGCGGCCACGGCGAGGAAGACGCCGGGGCGTCGGCGCGCGAAGCCCCTGACCTCTTCGAGTAGCGAGCCGGGATCGCGCCCGTCGAGCCAGTCGGCGATGTCCCCCGTCTTCCCGGCGGCCTGGTCCACGAGGGAGGTGGCTGTGCCGCCGTCGGAGCCGTCGGCCATCTTGCGCAGCTCATCGCTCATGGCCCGCAGGCCCTCGGCGACCTTCTGCTGCTGGGCACCGGCCTGGGACTTGAGGTCCGAGCCGAGCTCGGCGACGAGGTTGCTCACCTGGTCCTTGGCTTCGTGGGCGACCTTCCCGGCCTCTTCCTTGGCCGTCTGGCCGACGTGCTTCGCGGCCTCGACGCCCTCATGGCCGACCTCGCGGGCCTCGTCCTTGGCGGCGGTCTTCGTGTCCTGGCCGCCGGTGCCGGAGGTCCCGGTGCCGCCCGAGAGTGGGACGGTGCCGGGCGCGTGCTGGCCGGTGGTGCCGGCGACCGGGGCGGTGCCGGGTACGTGCCTCGCGGTGGGGGTGGCCGGCGGGCCGGCGGACGGCTCCGTGAACGGATCCTCGGGAACGATCGCAGCCGACTTCAGCGGGCCCTTGCCGCTCGGCGTCGGTGTGGTGCGGGACGGATCCCGCGGGAAGTCCTGTGTGCTCATGGTGTGGTCTCCAATGGGGGTGGTTTTCACGCGATGGACGAATCGGGTGGGGCGGCGTCCCTCACAATCTCTACGCTGTAGACGTTACGCGTAGAGTATCTGGTTGGCAATACCCGGCGCGGGCGGATTCCGAGGCGAGCGTCGGCCTCGCGGGGGCTTCCGGGTCGGTGTCGCAGTCTCCGGGAGCCCGATTCCGCAACCCTCGAACCGCAGGACGCGGGCCCGTGCGGATCGGGGTGCGCCGCGTGTTCTCCTGGTCATTCGCCGCATTACGGCCGGGTGAGTTCCGCGCGGCCGCGCACGGCGCAATCTCCTCCGCTCTTCGTTCAGCCCGCCGCGCGGGGACCGCGACGGCCGCCCCCGGCCGCCATCGACGCCTTTGGCCCACGTGAGGCTGACCAAACGTTGCGGCCCTCGTTTCCCCGACGGCTGGAGTGCGCCCATGTGCGGTCAAGGCAGTGCGGGAGGCGTCGTCGAGGTCGCGCCCAGGGGGCCGCCTGCCTGTCCATTGGCCGCGCGGGGGCGGCGAATCCGCCGCGGACGGGTGGATGTCGCCGCTCGTCGAGCGCCGGGGCCGCCTAGTGGGCAGGGACCGCTTTGGGGTGGAGGCGTTCCTGGAGGCCTGTGAGGAGGATGGTGATCCCCTGGTCGAGCTCGTCCTCGCCGTCGTAGTCCGCGAGGAGGTGGGCCATGCCGCGCAAGTTGGGGAATTCCTTGGCCGGAAGCCGGTGCAGCCCCAGCCGGAGCAACGCCTCGTTTTCCTCGGCATCCACCACGAGCTCCTGCAGCTCGTTGAGGATGTGCCCGTAGAGGTAGCCGTAATAGGCGCGGTAGACGTGCAGGGCGTTCTCGGGGGAGAAGCCGGCGCGGGTGAGCAGTCCCAGGATCTGTTCAAGAGGGCGCAGCGCCCCCGGGGGCCGCAGGCCCAGGGGCGTGGACAGGGGTCGGGTGACCAGCAGCGGCACCACGTGCGGGTGGGCCAGGGCCATCCGCCGGAACGCGTGGGCGGTCTTGCGCAGCTGGGACTGCCAGTCCGGGTCCGCGGGTTCGATCACCAGTTCCTGGATCACCTGCTCCGCGACGCCGTCCAGCAGCGCGCCCCGGTTCGGCGCGTACCGGTACAGGGCCATCGGGTCCCGCTCGAGGGCCTGTCCCAACCGGCGCATGGTGAGTGCGTCCAGGCCGTCGGCGTCCACCAGGCGCAGGGCCGCTGCGAGGACGATCTCCCGGGTCAGGCGGGCGCGCTTCGGGGAAGCGCCCTTGCCGGGCCGTTTCTGCGGTTCCGCTGCGGCCTCTTTGCCGGTCGGGTTCTCGGGCATGCGGTGATCAGTCTCCTGAGGTTGCGTTCCCCTCCACCTTACGGCTCCGGAAGGTTCGGGCGGTGTTTGCCAATACAAAAGTCTACGGGTAAAGTCTACAGCGTAGATATCTCTTGCGCGGTCTAGGCGCCGCCTCGGGACCCCGGCCGATCCGGCCCACCCACAACTCTTCAGGAGCCACGATGACCACGAACACCACGAACCACCAGAACGCAGAGACCATCCACACGAGCGGCCACAAGAACGCCGGGACCAAGGCCGCGACGAAGACCACCGAGTTTTTCGTCTACGTCGCCATGGTCATCGCCACGGTAATCACCGCTCTCGTCGTGGGCGACAACGGCAACAACGGCGAAAACGCCGGGGATCCGTTCGATGCCGCCCAGGCGATGCAGTACATCACCTACCTGACCATCGGCTACATGCTCGCCCGCGGGCTGGCCAAGTCCGGCAACCGCAGCGGCACCCACGCCTAACACGCGTGGCTGCGCCCGGACCCACGGGACGTCGGCGCAGACAGGCGGCGGGAGCGCACCGGACCGGTGTGCCCCGCCGTTTGCTTTAAGCGCACCCGCACGGGGTGCCGACATGATCCGCCAATGCCGAGGCCCAGATATCGTTGCGCGACTTCCGCGACCAAACGCTCTGCGAGGTCGCGCACAAACCGACCCGGTGCGAACGGCCGCCTCAGACGGCGAAACGCCAAGTCCGCGCCGGCCGTCCGCGGGGCTGAGCGCTGAAGGAAAGTACACAAAGAGGGTCCGCTGCGGCGCACCCGTAATCGAGAGGGGCACGCCGTGTTTCTGTTGTTCGGCATGAATTCCATCCACCGCACGTCGATGGCCGGTCCATCGACCTGTCGCTTCTGTGGCCGCAGGGCCCTCCAGGAGGTCAGCGAGCACGGCACCCGCCTGACGGTCTTTTTCGTCCCGGTGTGGACCTTCGGCCGCGGCCGCCGCGTGACGTGCTCCGCCTGTGGCCGGCAGTCAAGCCTCGGCCGGCGGGAAGCGGCGGCGCTCAGCCGCGGCTGACAACCGCCCCGGGCCATTCCACGGGACCGCGCCGGATACCCGTCCCGCGCAAGGGTGGGACTTCCCCGTGGGAAGCGGGGGTGGCAGGCGCCGCGCGGCACCCTCGCCCGCCGCCGGGCCGGCGTGCTCCCTAACCGATGGTGGGCAGGGCGCGGGGCACGTTGCGGACGCGGACGTCGGTGTCGGCGGGACCGACTTCACTTCGCCGTCGATCTGGTACGGCATCGGCTTGATGGTGGTGAACTCATAGCGCTCGACGCTGGGCTTGTCACCCAGACCCTTGAGCGCGGCGCGCGCGGCGGTCACCACGATCCGCCACTTGGGCATGTGCGGGAAGGCGATGACCCCGAACTTCCCGTCGCGGGGCTGCTCGTCGGCGTCGCTGAGCGTGGCGTGCTTCGCCATCTCGGGGATGTCGGCGAACACCAGGCTGTCCAGCGTCTGGCGCGTGCCCTCGGAGTGCCGGATCTCAAAGGGCTGGAACTTCGAGGGAGCGGCCGCCGCGTTAGAGGAAGGGGCGCAGCGGAACCAGGATGGTCTCGCTGACCGGCGCGGCGACGTGCCGTTCCTTCCATTCCGACAGCGTCAGGACCCGGCAATTGGCGCTGTCGATGCCGAAGATCCTCTCCATGTCCGCCGCGAACGCCTCGTCGTGGATCTCGAGGTTCGTTTCGTAGTTCCCGGTCAGGCTCAGGCGGTCGATGTTGGCGGTGCCGACCGTGGACCAGAGACCGTCGACGGTCGCGGTCTTGGCGTGGATCATGGCGTGGCGGTAGAGCAGCACGGTGACCCCCTCCCGCAGCAGGGAGGTATAGAACCCCCGGGAGAGCCAGTCCGCGAGGACGTGGTTGGAGTCCTCCGGGAGGATGAGCCTGACATCGACGCCCCGCGCGCTGGCCGCGAGCAGCGCCCGGAGGATTTGCTTGTCCGGGATGAAGTAGGCGGTGGTGATGTAGATGTGGTGCCGCGCGCGGTTGATCGCGTCCAGGTAGATGCCCCGGATCGGATACACCAGATGCGCCGGGATGTTGTTGACCGCGCGGATGTGGGGATCCCACGCCCGGGGCGGGTCGTACGAGATTTCCGGGACGGCGCCTACGGTGTTCCACACTCCCACGAAGGCCTGGCGCAGGTCCCAGACCGCCGGACCGTTGATCCGGACGTGGGTGTCGCGCCATTCGGTGGCGTAGACGTCGCCGATGTTGTAGCCGCCGACGAAGCCGGTTTCGTCGTCCACGACCAGCAGCTTGCGGTGGTCCAGCCCGGTGCTGCGCAGCGGGGTGAACAGCCTGGACGGGCGCAGGACCGGGAACCGGTAGACGTGGATGTTCGGGTGGAAGCGGTAAAACGCCCGGGGAACAACGAGGTTGGCGAACCCGTCGTAGACGACGAACACCTCCACGCCGCGTTCGGCCGCGTCGGCCAGTGCCTCCCTGAACCGCCGCCCGGTCGCGTCGGACTTCCAGATGAACGTCCCCAGGAAAACCCGCGTCCTGGCGCCCCGGATGGCGGCCAGCATGGCCGCGTACAGGTCCTCGCCGTAGGTGTAGATCGTCACGGCGGAATCCGCGACGTTCCCGTCGAACACGCCCGGATGCGGGAAATCCGGACGCCTCGTCCTCCGGCGGTGCTTCAGGGCATCGAAGAGCACCAGGCCGCCGATCACCGCGGCCTGCACCCCCAGGAACGCCAACAACAACCTGGCGGCAGATTTTCTTGCCACGGCCACGAAGGGGCCCGATATGACGGGAAGCATGCCCCGAGCCTAACCGGGGCCGGGCCATGTGCCACGAAACCGGGCACACACGCCTCGGGGGACCGCAAACCACTCCGGCCCCGGACGCCCGAGAGTGGTTGCGCGGTATGAGGCCGGGAGGTTTGGTGGCCAAGGATTTCCCCACCTGCTCGGTCTGGCCCCCCGTCTTCGCCCACTACGGCGGCGCGGACGGGCTCCACCGGGGCATCACCATCCTCCTCACCGGCCTCCGTGAACGCCTCGACTTCGAGGCGGTCCCGTAGCGCAAGGCACCCCGCCGTCTGGGGTTCCCGGGGCCTCAGGATGTCCCGGCGACCCACCGCTCCACGGTGGCGAGCAAGCGCGGGTCTCCGACCGGCCGGAAGTGGCCCATCGTTGGCAACTCGATGTTCACGGCACCCTCCAGATAGCTTCCCCCAGGGATGTGCGGGTCGAAGACGCTATACAGGGAGACGATGCGGTGGTTGGCCTTCGGGTTGCGGGCCAGCTTGAGCAGTTCGGCGTCGCCCGGGGAGAAGTCCCGCACGCTGCGTAGCGGCGCGAAGCGTGCGAAGAATGAGCCGGAGAACGGGGTGTTGATGGCCGTCATGCGGGACACCCGCCATGCCCGGTCTGACGCGCTCATCACGTACTTTCCGATCAGGCCGCCCTTGCTGTGCGCGACGATTACCACGCCGCGCAGGTCGTTTTCCTCCAGGTACCGTGCCATGACCCGAGCCATGGCGGGCACCGTGCCCTGGTTGTGTCCGAGGCCCTCGATCACGTGGACGGGGTGCCCTGAGTTGTGCAGTCGTTCGGCGATAGGGCGCAGGAATTGCCACGTCTCGTAGACCCCCGGGATGAGCACCACCGGGGCCGCGCCGGGCTTCGTGCCCGCAAGGAAGTGGTGGTGCGCTGCGGGAAACAAGAATGCGTGGACCTGCCAATGCGCGACGTAGAGGTAGTCCAGGCACCATGCGCGGCCCCGCCGAAGGAGCTCGACGGGGTGGATCATCCGGGGACGGCGAGTCCGCGGCACAGCCGGGCCACTTCCGGCGCTGATTTCATCATGAGCACGTGCGCCTCGCCCGCAACTTCGGCGGTCTCGGCACCCGGTCTGAGCTCGGCCAGTTCCTCGATCCAGCGCCGGGGAACGATCGGATCCCGGGCGCCGCGGGCGATGAGCAGCGGCGCCCGCACGCCGCCTATGCCGTCCTCGATGTGGTGCCCGAGCATCGACGGCGTGGTCTTCAGGTACCAGGACAGGCCACACCGGAACCCGTAGTCGCTGAACACGACGGCGTTGACGGACGGCGGCTCGCGCAGGGTGTCCTGTCCCAGCCGAAGCGCCTGGCGCCAGAAACCGCGCTCGGGCGGGAAATTCGTCGGTCCCAGCAGGACGACGCCGTCCAGCGGGCGCCCGTCGAGGGCCATCTCCACGACGACCTGTGCGCCCATGGAGTGCCCCACAAGGACCGGGTGCTCCACGCCGAGCCTATCCAGGGCCGTCCACACCACCCGGGCGTAATCCGGGACGGATAGGCGACGGGCCGGCTTGGGGACCCGCCCGTGGCCGGGCAGGTCCACGCTGTGGACCCGGGCGTCCCGGGACAGCTCCTCCGCGAGGGGGCGGAAATAGCGCGAGGAGGTCCCGAGGCCGTGGACCAGGACGTAGGTCGCGGGTCCGGCGCCGGAGGTGTGGATGTGCACGGTGGCGTCTTCGAGGACAACCTCGCTGTGAACTGGCGCTGCTCTCATGGCCCGGTGGCTCCTTCGTGCGTGATCACATCGTAGAGCACCTATGGCCAGACAATGTGGCGTGGGATTTTTTCGGGCTAAGCGTGGGAAGTGTCGCGGGAACAGATGCCATTAGCCGCGTGATCTGGGGTTTCGCAAACGACCCACCGAGGGATGTTTGTGAAACACGGTATGCCGTGTTTGTGCAACTCCTCAAGTGCGAATGGAAGAGCCGGTCATCCCGAAGAGGATGGCCGGTTTTTTCGTGTATGGGGTCGGTGCGGCCGTGGTCCGGGGCTGGATCGCGGCGGCGGTTCCTTTGTGCTTCGGGATCTGCGTGATGTCGGGCACGACGACAGCGTTGGACCGCGCGCCGCGCGGAAGCCGGCGGCAGGTTTCGCGCGCTTCGGCTGGAACGCGGTCTATCCGAGGAATCGGTCGCCCTCGAGGCGGGCATGAGCCGCAACTCCGTCATTGGCATCGAATGGGGACGCAAGAGCATCGCCTACGAACGCCTGAGGGACCTCGCGGACACACTGGACGTCAACATCACCGAGATCGTTGGAAGTGCGTGAGAAGTTCCTGCCCACGGTAACGTGACGATCGGCTCTCCCGACCGAGGTCGGGAGCGAAGATCCTAGGTGAACGTCGGGTGTGCTGAATGGCGACGATGCGAGTCCAACCGCGCCACTTCCGCGGCCCTCCCGTCCCCACATCAGGTCCAGGTCCCGGTGGGGACTCCTGCCGATTCGGTCGCCCGGACCGCTTCCAGTGCCAGATTGCGGTCGGCTTCGCGGTCGCCGGCGGCTCGGGCGGGTGGGCGGTGGAAACACCGGGAGTCCTGGCCACCCGGGTCCTTCGTGGATGTGTTGCTACCGCGGATCGTGGGGGGATTTCCCACTGTTCGCGGCAGGCGCCTTCGGGGCGGGCGCGCTCACGGTCTCGCCCGTGGGGTTGCCTTGGTAGACGTCGGGGATCCCGTCGCCGTCGGCATCGACGCTTTCCTCGGCCTCGATCATCCGGTAGTGCTTGTTGCGGGCTCGGAGGATGACCGCGGCCAAGAGGGCGGCCAGGATGGAGGCCGCGAGGATGCCGACCTTGGCGTGGTCGTTGGTGGTTCCGCCGGGGGCGAAGCTCAGGTCCGCGATCAACAGCGACACGGTGAAACCGATCCCGGCCAGCAGCGCCACGCCGACGAGGTCCACCCACCGCAGGGCCGGATCCAGATTGACCCTGGTCGTCTTGGTGAGGAGCCAGGTGGTTCCGACGATGCCGATGGGCTTGCCGACCACCAGACCCAGGATGATGCCCAACGCCACCGGGTCGGTAACCGCCGAGACGAACCCGTTCCAGCCGCCGATCGTGACCCCGGCGGAGAAGAAAGCGAAGACGGGAACGGCGAAACCCGCGGACAAAGGACGGAACCGGTGTTCGAAGAGCTCGGCCAGACCGGGCCCGGCGTCTGGTCCCGCGTCGGCCTTGCGGTGCAGGACCGGGACGGCGAAGCCGAGGAGGACCCCCGCGACCGTGGCGTGGATGCCGCCGGCGTGGACCAGGGCCCAGACCACGAAGCCGAGGGGCAACAGGATGAACCACGCGGCCGCGGGCTTCAGGTGGAAGAACTGGCGGTACTTCTGCGCCAACAGCGCGTATAGGGCGAAGGGGATGAGGGCCAGGAGCAGGGGGGTGGCCTGGATGTTGTCCGAGTAGAAGAGGGCGATGATCGAGATGGCCAGTAGGTCGTCGACGACGGCGAGCGTCAGCAGGAAGATCCGCAGCGCGCTGGGCAGATGCGAGCCCACGATGGCCAGGACGGCGACGGCGAAGGCGATGTCGGTGGCCGTGGGGATGGCCCAACCACGCATCGTGTCGGGGCTGAAGATGTTGATGCCCACGTAGACCAGCGCCGGAACGACGACGCCGCCGATGGCGGCCGCGACGGGCACGATCGCCTTGGCGGGGCTGCGGAGATCGCCCGCGACGAATTCCCGTTTCAGCTCCAGGCCCACGAGGAAGAAGAACACGGCCAGCAGCCCGTCGGCCGCCCAGGCGCCCAGGCTCAGTTTCAGGTGCCATGGCTCGTAGCCGAATGTGAAGTCCCGGAGCGCGAAGTAGCTCCCGGAAGCGGCGGAGTTGGCCCAGATGATCGCCGCGGCCGCGGTGATCACCAGCAGGATGCCGCCGACGGTTTCCTTGCGGAGGATCGCGCCGATTCTGAGGGACTCGGAGTAAGTGCCGCGGCCCAGCACCTTGGAGGGTGGTTTCGGGGTGGGCTCGGATGATGGTTCTGCCATGGGGGGCTCCTGGATCGGGGTCGTCAATGGACACTGCCGACCAGTCTTCCCGGCTCACCTTCTTCCCAGTCTACCCGTGTACGGCGCATCCCACCTCGGCGGGCCGTTTCTGGCGCGCACCGAAACGACGGGTTGGACGGTGTACCTCTCCTCGCTGCGCGGGCTGCGCCCCCGAACGAGGGGATGTCCGGCAGACGGTTCGACGGGAACGCGACGGCCTGCCTGTGGAGGCGGCGGGGATGGCCGGCACACGGCTTCCGCGCCCGCTGGGCGGCTCTCTCCCGCGCTCGCGCATCCGGGGTTTGGAGCAGGGGGCCGGGGCTGGACGCCTTTGCCGCGGCCCGGCACACTCAAAAGCGGGGGTACCCGAAGCATCATGACCGGGAGAGGGGCCCAATGGAGCACCTCCAGCGATTCGGGCATGAATTCGGCACGGCGCTGAAGAATCTCGTGCCGATCGTGGCCGTGGTCGTGGTGTTCCAGCTGCTGGTGTTCCGTTCCGTGCCCGAGAGACCCCTGGAGTTGGTCGCCGGACTCCTGATCGTGGCAGTGGGGATCTCCCTGTTCCTCTACGGACTCGAGTTGAGCATCTTCCCGGTCGGCAAGAACCTGGCCAACCAGTTCGTCCGGCGCGGCTCCCTGGGACTGCTCCTGCCCTTCGGTTTCGCCATCGATTTTGCGGCGTCCATCGCCGAGCCGGCGGTGATCGCCGTCGCGGAGCAGGCGCAGGCGGTCAGCGGGGGGCGCATCGACGGGCTGGTGCTGCGCTTCGTCATCGCCGTGTCCGTCGGCCTGGTGATGACCCTGGGAATCCTGCGTGTTCTGCGGGGCTGGGCGGTCCACAAGCTCCTGATCGCGGGATATGCCGTGGTGCTCTTGCTGACGTACGCCGCACCGCCGGAGATCATCGGCCTCGCCTACGATTCGGGGGGCGTCACCACGAACATCGTCAGTGTTCCCCTGATCGTGGCCATCGGTCTGGGACTGGCCAACTCGATCCGGGGGCGCAGCCTCGTGGCGGATGGCTTCGGACTGGTGGCCCTGTGCGTGATGGTGCCGATGGTCGGGGTCCAGCTCTACGGGACCTGGGTGTACGCCTGGGGCGGCGCCGGGGCAGCCGCGCCGACCACCGATGCGGGCGCGGATTCGGCCAGCTGGGTTGTCGGCATGATCCTGGGACTGGCTTCCATGGTCCGGGAGGTCCTGCCCATCGTCGGGGTGGTCCTGTTCTTCCAGTACGTGGCCCTGCGGCGGCGCCTGGCGCACCCGGCGCGCGTCGTCGCGGGATTCGTCATGGTGCTGGTGGGGCTCTATGCCTTCGTGGTCGGGCTGAAACTGGGGCTCTTTCCCATCGGGACGCTGATGGCCGAGCAGCTCATCGACCAGGGCGCGCCCGTCCTGATCGTGCTGTTCGGACTGCTGATCGGTTTCGCCACGACCATGGCCGAGCCCGCTCTGTTGGCCATCGGCGCCCAGGCCGAAGCCGCCGCGCCTGGCCGAATCAGCGGGGTCGCCATCCGGGTGATCGTTGCCGCCGGCGTGGGAGTGGGCATCGCCTTCGGGGTCTACCGCATTCTGACGGGTGGCCCGTTCCACTACTTCATCATGGCCGCCTACGCGGTCGCGGTGGTGTTGGTCTTCCTCGCCCCGAAGCGCATCATCGCGCTGGCGTTCGACCTCGGAGGGGTGACGACATCGGAAGTGACCGTGCCGTTGGTGACGGCCCTGGGCATCGGCCTGGCCGCGGCGGTGGAGGGAAGGGACGTCCTGATCGACGGGTTCGGGCTGATCGCCTTCGCCTCGGTCTTCCCAGTCGTGGCCGTCATGCTGTATGCCATGGTGATGGAGAGATTTCCCCGGCTGAGGAGGGAAACGGCATGAAATTCACCGCCATCGTCGTCATCGCCCCGGACGATCTCGAGGACCGGGTCATCGAGCGGGCGCAGCAAGCCGGCGCCGCGGGGGTGACGATCCTGACCGGAAAGGGAATCGGCGGGGAAGCCAAGAAGACGTTCTTCGGACTGACGTTCGAGGGAACGCAGTCCGTGCTGCTGATGGTCGTCGGGGCGCACCTCGCCGCCACGATCCTGAAGGAGCTCCATCGCGTCCTGGTGGGCGGGACGGAGAGCCGCGGCCTGGCCTTCGCAGTCCCCATCGAGCACCTCACGGGAATCGACATGCGGCAGGTCGTGAAATTCGAGGAACACCTGCGCCAGGACGACGCGTAAGCCGCACGACGCTTCACGAGGAGGAAGAGATGCTCACTGTTAAGGATGTGATGGTCGCCCAGGTGCTGACGATCTCCCCGTACAGCACTCTGCGCGAAGCGCTGTCCATGATGCGGGACCGCCAGGTGAAGAGCCTCGTGGTGGACCGGATGCACGCCCACGACGCCTACGGGCTGTTGGGCTACCGGGAACTTCTGGACACCGTCGTGGCGCAGGAGGGCGACGTGGACCTGCTCAACGTCTACGACGCCGCCACTATCCCGGCGATCACCGTGAACGAGCACCTGTCCGTGCGCCAGGCGGCGGCCCTCATGAGCCGCTACCACCTCAGCCGGCTCGTGGTGGTGGAGGGCAACCAGCTCGTGGGGCTGCTTGCGATGAATGACATCCTCGCGCGCCGCATGGAGGAACTGGCGTGACCGCAGCCGGTGGCGGAACGCTCACTCTTCCCCCGAGACGAGGACGTCCGCGGGAGGACCGGCAGCACTTGTTGTGTCAGGCGTCCCAGGAGCACCTGTTCCGGCGGGACCAAGTCACCGCGGCGGTCAGGACGCTGTTCCCGTGTGCTCCCACGATCGCCAGATCTGCGGGCAAGTCTTCGGCGCGGGCCTCGATTTACGCGAAGGCATTGCCGAAGGCGACGTGGGTGCCGGCGGCGATCCCGTGCTCCGCGTGCGACTCCCCGGCAGGGCCGGCCAGCTGTTCGCGGGCGGCGTCGATGACGTGCAGTTCCAGGTCCTCCGGGACCCCGGGAACAAGGCGGCGCAGCTTCTCCCAGCCGGAGAGACTGGCCGCATGGAACAGTTCGAGGTCCGCCCCCACTTCCTTCGCAAGGAGCGCGGCACGGTGCGCGGCCTGCCCTGCCCCGATGAGAAATCGGTATCGACGATGAGCTGACGCGGCGTGTTCATGCCCCGGCTTCCCGTCCGTCCTCGCGATGGCCCCGCTGAACTGTGGATACCTGCGATTGATCCGACGGGTCGTTGCGGTGCGACCAGCGGCGCACGCCCTTCTCGGCCTCGACGATGATGAGGACCGTGGATCCCACCGCCGCGCACGCGAGCCATTCCCCGGCGGTCAGGGGCGTGAGCTCCAGGAGGCCGGCGGTGGCGGGCCAGTTCATAACGGCCCAGTGCAGGCCCAACGCGGCCAGAGACGTGTAGAGGAGCGGCTGGTTGGCCAGCAGCCTGAGTTGGAAGAGGGACTTGTTCTCGGCCCGGGAGCTGAAGACCTGGAAGAAGCTGAGCATGACGAACATGGTCAGCGCGAGGGTCCGTGCGTGGGCCTCGGGGTAGCCGGCGTGCAGCGACACCAGAAAGCTGAGAATGACCGCGAGGGCCATCCAGGCGCCCGTGATCCCGGCCCGGAACCAGAGCGTGCGGGAGAGGATGCCCTCCGACGCCGGCCGGGGCGGACGGTCGAGCTCGTCGCCCTCGGCGGGTTCGAAGGCCAGGGCAATGTCCTGGACGCCGTTGGTCACCACGTTCATCCACAGCATCTGCACCGGAAGGAACAGCAACGGCGTGCCGGCGAAGACGCTGAGCGTCACCGCCACGAGGGCGGCCGCCCCGGTGGAGAGCAGAAAGTACGTCGTCTTGCGGATGGCGGCGAAGGTGACGCGGCCCTCCTCCACCGCGTGCACGATCGTGACGAAGTTGTCGTCGGTCAGGACGACGTCAGCGGCCTCGCGGGCCACGTCCGTGCCGGACCGGCCCATGGCGACGCCGATGGCCGCGGCCTTCAGGGCCGGGGCGTCGTTGACGCCGTCGCCGGTCACCGCGACGATTCTGCCTCCCCTCTGGAGCACGCGGACGATCCTGAGCTTGTCCACCGGGGAGACCCGTGCCACGACGCTGACCTGTTCGAGCGTGGCGGCGAGCATGTGGTCGTCCAGGTCGGCCATCGCGGCGCCGGTGAGGGCCGGCCGCTCCGTCGGCAGGCCGATGCGTCCGGCGATGGCCAGTGCCGTCACCGGGTGGTCTCCGGTGATCATCACGACCTTGATCCCGGCCCGCCGGCACTTCGCGATCGCGTCGGACACCCCGGCCCGCGGGGGGTCGGTCATCCCTTCCATGCCCAGGAACGTCAGCCCGGAGGGCGGCGACAAAGGCGTGGGAAGCCGCTCGTCGTCGTCCAGGACGCGGGAGCCGGTGGCGATGACCCGCAGTCCCTCGCGGCCCATCTCCTCGTTGGCCGCGTGGATCAGTGCCGGGTCCAGGGGTACGTCGCCGTCGTCACGCGCCAGGCTTTTGGAAGCCGCCATCAGGGCCTCGGGGGAACCCTTGACGTACAGCACCCGGCCCCCCGCACCGTGGGAATGGACCGTCTGCGAATACCGCAGGTGCGGTTCGTAGGGCTGGTGGGCCAGCGGGGTGGCGGCCCGGTCCGCTTCGCTGATGGCGCCGCGGCTGACCGCCGCCTTGGCCATGGCGGCGTCGACGGCGTCGCCCGAGTACTCCAGGTCCTCGGCCTCGGCGGAGAGCGTCGCCTCGTTGGTCAGCGCGCCCGCCCGCAGCACGGCCCGCACCGGTGCCGGGTCCGCGGCGCCGCCGTCGGGCCCGGCGGACACGTCCAGCAGGCCCGCGGCGGTCCAGATCCTCTCCACGGTGAGGCGGTTTTCGGTCAGCGTCCCTGTCTTGTCCGATCCGATGACTTCCGTGGAACCGAGGGTCTCCACCGCCGGCAGCGTGCGGATGATCGCGTTGCGCCGGGCCATGCGGGACACGCCCAGACTGAGCGCCACGGTCAGGACGATGGGGAGCGATTCGGGGATGGTCGCCACCGCGAGCCCCACGGCCGTGCGGAACATGGTCGAGACGTCGTTTCCGAGCACCAGCCCTGCGATGAAGATGAAGACGAGCGCGGCGAGCACGATCAGCCCGATGCGCCGTTCCAGTCCATGGGTGAGCAGTTGGAGCGGCGACGTGCCGCCCGGGCCCTGGACGAGGGTGTTGATCTCGCCCAGCGCCGTGTCGGCGCCGGTCGCCACGACGACGCCCCTCCCGCGGCCACTGCCGACAAAAGTGCCACTGAACGCGATGTTCGAACGGTCCGCGTCGCCGGTCTCGGCGGGAATCCGTCCCGTGTGCTTCGTGGCGGCGAAGGGCTCGCCCGTCAGCAGCGACTCGTCCAGCTGGAGGCCGTTGGCCTCGAAGAGCCGGAGGTCGGCGGGGACGCGCTCGCCGCTTTCCAGGAGCACGACGTCCCCGGGCACCACGTCGCGCCCGGGTACCACCCGTTCCGCGCCGTCACGGAGCACGCGGCAGGTCGGCGTCGACAGGGACTGCAGCGCCCGCACGTCGGACTCCGCCTTGCGCTCCTGGACGAAGCCCAGGGCGGCATTGATGCAGAGGATGACGAGGATCGCGCCGGCGTCCACCCAGTGCTCCTGGACGAGGGACACCAGCGCGGCGATCAGCAGGATCCCGATGAGGGGGCTGATGAATTGGCGCAGCAGGATCCGCCACCAGGGGGTGGCGCCGGCGAAGCTCAACTCGTTCGGTCCGGCGTCCTCCAGACGGAGGGCGGCTTCGGTGGCGGTTATTCCCTCCGTTTCCGAGGACAGGCGGGTGAAGACGTCTCCGGGTTCGAGGGAGTGCCACGGGACGGGTGGCGGCGGGGCCGCCGCGGACGCCTTGCGGGGGGCGTTCATGGTCCCAGTCTTCATGTGCCGTCCCGGCGCGGCAATGCTTGTGGGGTGCCGTCGTCGATCCTTCGTGGACTGGTCCGGACGCGGTCGGCGGAAGCCGGCCGCCGACGGGCAGCGTCCGGCACGGCGTAGGCGCTCAGGGCCCTGTCGCGGAGAGTTCGGCCTCCAGGCGTTGGACGTCGCCAGGGCGGCACAATTCCGTGGCCGGGGTCATCGCCGCCGCGCTGCCGGCGGCGATGGCGCTGCGGAAGGCGTTCTGGACCGAACGCCCCTGCGCGAGCCGCAGCACGAAGGCGCCGAGGAAACTGTCCCCTGCGCCCACGGTGCTGACCACCGGCACCTCCGGGACCGGCAAGCGCACGACGCCGGCCCTAAACGCGAGGACCGCACCCGCCTCCCCGAGCGTCAGGGCCACGTACTCCGCGCGTCCGTCGGAGACCAGCGAAGACGCCGCGTCGACCTGGCTCTGCTCGCTGTCCAGCGCCGCCCCGACATACTCTCCCAGTTCGCGCCTGCTGGGCTTCACCAGGAACACCCCCTCGGCAAGGGCGGCGGCGAGGGCGGGCCCGGAGCTATCCACGACGCAGCGTGCACCGCCCTGCCGCGCCGCGCGGACGACCCGGGCGTAGAAGTCCTCCGGAACGCCCGGCGGCAGGCTCCCGCTGGCGACCACGTACCCGCCGTCCGGGACCGCCCGGGTCAGAAGGTCCAGGCAGGCATGCCATTCGGCGGCACTGAGTTCCGGGCCTTCGAGGACGAACCGGAACTGTCTTCCGGTGGAAGTCTCATTGACGGTGAAGTTCTGGCGGGTACCGCCCTGGATCGGTGCCACGAGGCTGGGGATGCGTTCGGCCTCGATGAGCCGCCGGTACGCCTCTCCCACCGGGCCGCCGGCCGTGTATACCGCCAAGGTACGCCCGCCGAGCCGCTGGACTACACGCGAGACGTTCACGCCGCCGCCGCCGGGGTCCACCCGGCTCGCGCCGCAGCGCAGCTTGTGGAGGCTGACCACCTCCTCCGTGGAGGTACTGACGTCGAGGGCCGGGTTCACGGTCAGGGTGAGGATCTGGTGGCCGCCCGGGATCCGCGAGGCTTCCATGCGCCCAGCATAGGGCGATCCGGCCGCAATGGCGTATGGACGCGATCTCTGGTGGACCTGTCGGTTCTAGCGTTGTTTTTGTCCGGTGCCCCACGTGGAACGCTGGTCCCATCTCATGGACTTGCCAAGCGAATGACACGGCTTTCACGATGCACGGTGAGGCCGAGCACTTTTGCGTCGCTCATTTGCCGCGGCGAGGTTGTCAGCTCTTTCGGGTATTGATCCAGTTCTTGCAGTCGCGGCCTGCGATCCCCCGGTGAAGTGTCGTCCGGGACACGAGGCAGTCGCGAGAGTCGTTTGCGCGGATTGTCAAAGTTCGCGTGCGCCCGCGGGGCGACTCATCCCGAACGGGTGGACGGTTCCCCAACCGCAGATCTTCGTGCCGCCTGCCGCTCGGCGAGGCGCGTCTCTTGGCGTCGGAACTCCTTCGCGGCGGCGGGGTTGGTCGGTGTGACCCCACCGAGCGTGCAACGGCCGAGAACAGCGCTGCGCCATCAGTGAGGAAGAAGCGTTCAAGCGATCCACGTCCCTTTGCGCATCACCCGGGCTACCTGCAGATCGCTCCCGAGAACCACTGCGTCCGCGTCCAGTCCCGGGGCCAGGCGCCCGACGTGTCCGGTCAGGCCGAGGACCCGGGCCGGGACCACGGTCGCTGATCTGAGTGCGTCGCCGAAGCGGACCCCTGCCTCCACGGCTTCCTTCAGGACGCGGACCATGGTCGCGGTGCCGCCGGCAATTGCCCCCGTCGTCTTCAGGGTCGCTTCCGCACCGGTGACGCGGACTTCGGCCGGTCCCAGCCGGTAGGTGCCGTCCGGTAGTCCGGCGGCTGCCATGGAGTCGGTGACCAAGGCGATGTTGTCCGCTCCCACGAGCTCGAACACGGCTGCGACCATGTAGGGATCCACGTGGGTCCCGTCCGCGATCAGCTCCACGATTGCCTCGCCCCTGGCAGCCAACCGGAGCGATGCCAGCGCGGGTCCCGGGTTGCGGTGGTGGATTGCCGGCATTGCGTTGAAGAGATGGGTCACGGTGGGGAGCAGGTCGCGGTTACGGCCGGGGCCACTGCGCAGGAGATCCCGCGCCGTGGCCAGCGCCATCTCCGTGGTCGGCGCGTCCGCGTCGGTATGGCCGATCGATGGCACGACGGCATGCGCCGTGAGGAATTCGACCAGTTCCCGGGAGCCCGGAAGCTCGGGGGCATAGGACATCACCCGGATCGTTCCCCGGGAGACACGGATCAGTTCCTCGGTCAGTGGCAGGTCCGGTTTCCGCAGCCACTGCGGATCCTGGGCCCCACACCGGATGTGTGAGAGGAAGGGGCCTTCCAAATGTATGCCGGCCACCAAGCCTTCCGTGGCCAGGGAACCGAACAGCGAGACGGCGCGCAGCAAATCCTCTTCCGACGCGGTGACCAGGCTGGCCACCGTGGTTGTCGTGCCGTGCCGGTGCAGGAGATCCAAGGCTGTCCGCACCGGCGCCTCGCCGGAGGAGGGGAAGTCGGCACCGAAACCACCGTGGCAGTGCGCGTCGACGAGTCCGGGGACGAGCACCTGTCCCGGTTCCAGGACGTGGGGCGCGGGCCAGCCTGCCGGGTCGAAGCCGTCCCGGGGGCCGGCATGGCGGATGCGCCCGCCTTCGACGGCGAGCACTCCCTCCGCGTGGTCGGCGCGTCCGGTGTGGAGTCGTCCCGAAACGACCTGTCGCTGTCCGCTGCTCACTGGGCTCCTGTGCTGGGGTTGAGTTCTGGGGGGTTTCCTGACGCGGCTCCGAGCAGGGCGGCCCCGAGCAGGCCCGCCCGCGGTCCGGCCCGGGAGAGAGCCAGGGTGGGGGGCTCCCGCCAGCCGAGCATGTCGTCGACCGTGGCGCGCAGCGGGCCGAGCAGGAGGGGGCCCGCCGCCGAGAGGCCGCCACCGAGGATGACGTCGGTGGGGTCGAGCAGTGCCGTCAGGGTGGTCACCGCCGTCGATAGCGCGCCCACCGCGTCGGACCACACCCGGTCGGCCACCGGGTCCATTCCGAGCAGGCCGGCGACCTCGGCGGCGTTCCGGGCCCGGCGTCCGCCCGCGGCGAGATACCGGGCCCGGATGCCCTTGCCCGAGGCGTAGGCCTCGAGGCAGCCGAATTGCCCGCAGGGGCATGCCTCGCCGCCGGGCACGACCGGAATGTGCCCCAGTTCGCCGGCTTGTCCCCGCGCGCCGCCGATGATCTGCCCTCCGAGAACCACGGCGGCGGAGATCCCGGTGCCGATCGGCACGAAGACGAAGTCCCCGGCGCCGGACCGGAGGGCCATTTCCGCCCGGGCCGCGGCCCGGGCGTCGTGGTCGATGGACACCGGGAGGGCGAATCGGGTCTCGAGGAGCTGGGCCAGCGGCAGGTGCGCCCATTGCAGGTTTGCCGCGTAGACCACCACCCCGCGGCGCGCGTCGACCAGGCCGGGAACGCCGACCCCGATCGCGGTCGGTTGGAGGCCGAGCCCGCGGGCCGTCTCCGCCAGCTTCGCGAGGACTGCGAGGACCGTGTCCAACGCGCGCGAGGAGACGGAGAACGTCGGGGCGGTGTGCCCGCCCGCGACTTCCCTGCCGTCGGCGAAGATCGATCCTTTGATCGTCGTTCCACCGATGTCGAGGGCCAGGACCACGCCGGGTCGCGCCATGTGCACTTCCGGTGTGCCGTTACTTCAGCAGGCCGTTCGGGGACTTCCGAATCGACAGGTCCGCGACGATGGGCAGGTGGTCGGACGCGGACGTCTTGATGACAGCGGCCGATTTCACCGCGATGCCGCGCGAGGCGAGGATGTAGTCGATGCGCAGGCTGGGGTTCTCCACGGAGCCGCTGCCGGGAGCGCCCTCGAGATCCGGAGCGAAGGTGTAGTCCTGGTCCTGGCCGAGCGCGGCGAAGGTGTCCGTGAGGACCGAGAACAGCGGCTGCAGGGAGGCCTCGTCGGGCTCGGCGTTGAGGTCCCCGACGACGACGGCCGGGCGCCTGCTCTCCTGGGTGATCCCGGCGATTTCGCGGGCCTGCAGTTCGCGCTGTTCCGCGCGCTGGTGGTCCAGGTGCGTGCTGTAGAACGAGATGTGGTTGCCCCGCACGTTCACCACGGCTTCCAGGAGCCCGCGCTGTTCGGTGGGCATCACCGGGTAGTCGATGCTTTCGAGCAGGTGGTTCTCCGAGGAGATGATCGGGTATTCGCTCAGGACGGCGTTGCCGTATTGCCGGTTGTCCGCCGCACCGTCCAGGGGTGCCTCGTCCAGGTTGGCGCCGTAGGCGAAGTGCATGTCGAGCCGGTCGGCGAGCCAGGCCGCCTGGTCGACGAAGTCGCTGCGCGAGGACCAGTGGTTGTCCACTTCTTGGAGCCCGATAATCTCGGCGCCGGATTGCTCGATGACGCGCGCGGTGCGCTCGAGGTTCAGGTCATCCTCGCCGTCGGCCCCGTGGTGGATGTTGAAGGACATGACCCTCACCTCCGTGGTCTTCGCGCCGGGGTTGCCGGGCGCGGCGAGGGCCGAGGCCGATCCGAGGACCGCGCCCGCCGCGACGAGCGCCGCTACCGAACCGGTTGCCAATAGTCTGCGGAACATGGTGGTTCTCTCTTTCACTTGTTTTGGTGGTTCTCTCGGTTGCTGGTCGTGCGCTCGGCGGGGAAGAGGTCCCCGCCGGCCAGGATTTCGGACAGGGGCACGGGACTGGGTATCTCGCCCACGAAGAGGCCGTCGACGCTGTTCTGGAAGCCGAAGACCATCCACTCGCCGTCGCGTTTCGGGAACATCTGCGCGGCGTAAAGCCCGGGAACGAAGAAGCTGGAGCTGCCCTCCAGGTCCCAGGGTCCCAGGAGGCTTTGCCCCCGGGCGATCCAGGTGCCCGTGTTGGAGGCGTTGGACGCGATGCCGGGGGCCTTGTCGGGCAGGCAGGAGAAGAGCAGGAGCGCCTCCCCGTTGATGTCCCGCGTTTGGATGACTTCCATCTCGCCGAATCCCGCCGGCCGCGACAGCGGCGGGCGGATGTCCCACTCGTGCAGATCCTCGCTGACGGCGTGTCCGACGACCGCGCGCTGGTCCGGGTTCCCCGTCGCCGCGCGGGCGGTGACCAGCATGTTCCAGAGGTTCGCCGCCGGGTCGAAGAACACGAACGGATCGCGCCAGGCCTCGTCCGGCCACGTGCCGTGTCCGAGCTTCTCGTACCACCTGGGGTCCGCCTCCAGGGGCGGCATGGCGGACCGCGTCCAGGTGATGAGGTCCTTCGAGACGGCGGATCCGATGCGTTGTTGGAGGCCGTCCTCGTTCCGGCTGACGCCGGTGTAGAACAGGTGCCAGGTCCCGTCCGCGGCGCGGACCGTCGAACCTGTCCAGGTCGCCAGATCGTCCCAGGCCGGCGTGTCGGCGGCCCGGAGGGCGTCCGGCAGGAGCTCCCACTCCTCGAGGTCGGCGGACACCGCGTGCCCGATCACGGCGCGGTGGTGTCGCTTCTGGGGGTCGGCGAGCGACCGGCTCGCCCGGAGGAAGAACAGGTGGTAGTTCTCCCCGTCGTCGGCGATCCAGCTGTCCCAGACCCAGTGGTCGTCCAGCCGGAAGCTCATGCGAGTGCCCCGATCGGGTTGTCTTTCGCCGCGTGGACGCCGCGGTAGTAGTCCGCGAGGGCCAACCTGCCGGCGGAGGCCTCGTCCAGCACCACGGTCACGCGGCGGTGGAACTGCAGGACCGACGCCGGGCACATGCTGGCCACGGGGCCCTCGATGGCGGCGGCGACGGCCGCGGCCTTGCGTTCCCCTTGGGCCACCAGCACGATCTCCGCGGCGTCCATGATGGTGCCGAGCCCTTGCGTGATGCAGTGCGTGGGCACGGTGTCCCCCGAGGGGAAGAAGCGGGAGTTGTCCTTCCTCGTCTGTTCCGACAGCGCCTTGACGCGGGTTCGCGAGGACAGGGACGACGTCGGTTCGTTGAAGCCGATGTGCCCGTTCGTCCCGATGCCCAGGATCTGGAGTCCGATCCCTCCGGCAGCGGCCAGGTCCTCCTCGTAGTCGATGCAGGCCCGCGCGATGTCCCCGGCGCTGCCGTCGGGAACGCGGACGTTCGCCGGCGCCAGGCCGAGCGGACCGGTGATTTCCCGGGCCACGAAGGCCGCGTAGCTGCCCGGATGGTCCGGCGGCAGCCCGACATACTCGTCGAGGGCGAAACAGCGCAGCCCGTCCAGGCTGATGGCCTCGCGCGCGCGCAGGCGGGCGAGCTCGCGGTAGATCCCCAGCGGAGACGATCCCGTGGCCACCCCCAGGACGGTCCCGGGCGAGGCGGCGACCCGGCGGCCGATCAGCTGGGCCGCGAATGTTCCCACGTCTGCCGGGGTTGGCAGGATGACGACGTCCAACGCCTGTCCTTTCGTTGCTGTTGGCGGGCGGCGCCAGGAGCGGCTCAGCCCTTGACGGCCGAACTGGCCACACCCTCGATGAACCATCGCTGGAAGGTGAGGAAGACCACGATGACGGGGACCACGAGCAGGACCCCGAATGCCATGACCTGGCCCCACGCCGGGGGGAGCTGGCCAGCGAAGACGCTGATCTGGAGCGGAAGCGGGCGCAGGTTCGGGTCCGAGATCATCAGGACCGGCCACAGGAACGAACCCCATTGGGTGAGGAACGTCAGGATGGCCACTGAGGCGTAGGCGGGCTTGCTCATCGGGGCGACGATGCGCCAGAAGATCCGCCACGGGCCGGCGCCGTCCATCTTGGCGGCCTCGTCGATGCTCCGCGGGATGCCGGAGAAGAACGAGTAGAAGAGGAAGATCGACAGGGCGTTGCCGATGAAGGGCACGATCTGGATCCACAGCGTGTTCCGCGCGTCGTTGTAGAGGTAGAACATCGGGACCGCGACCGCTTCGAACGGGACGATCAGGAGCAGCAGGATCGCCAGCAGGGTGATGCCCCTGCCCCGCCAGGCCAGCCGGGAGAGCGCGTAGGCGGCCATCGAGTTGACGATGAGGCCGAATCCGACCACCGCGATGGTGACCGTGAAGGAGACCGCGAAGAAGCGCCACAGGTGTCCCGTGCTGTCCGAGGACAGGCTGGAGGCGACGCCGGAGTAGTTGTGCAACCCCCACTGTGTGACGTCGAAGACCTCGAAACCGGCCAGGGTCCTGCTCGCCGGGGCGAGGGATGCCGCGACCATGTATGCGACGGGGGCGAGGAACAGGACGCCGGTCACCAGCAGGGTGACGTAGTGCGGCACGCGGGAGGCCAGCGCGCGGCGGCTGGTCCTGCGCCGGGGTGCGGTTGTCTGGACGGTCATCTCAGCTCTCCTTGTCGCGGGTGGCGCGGCGCTGGACCAGGGACAGGACCACGACGATGACGAAGAAGACCACGGAGATCGCGCTCGCCCGCCCGATGTTGTTCTCGTCGAACGCCGCGGTGACCGCCTCGTACATCACCGTTCGTGTCGCTCCCTCGTTGAGGCCGCCGCCGGATTTCGCCAGCACGTAGATCTGGTCGAACACCCGCAGGGAAAGGATCATCGTGTACAGCGCGACGAACACCAGGGTGGTCTGGATGCCGGGCACCGTGACGTGGATGAAGCGTTGCCACGGACCTGCCCGGTCGAGTTCGGCGGCTTCGTAGAGCTCGGCGGGGACCTGTTGGAGGGCCGCCAGGAGGATGACCATCTGGAACCCACAGCCCTGCCATATCGACAGGACCATCACCGAGGCCAGCGCCGTCATCTCGGATCCGAGCCAATCCTGGGCTCCGAACGTCCCTCCGGAGAAGAACGCCAAGGCAGAGTTCAGCAGCCCCTGGTCGCCGCGGGCGAGGATGAGCCGCCAGATGATCGCCACGAGGGCGATCGGGAAGACGACAGGAAGGAAGTAGAGCGAGCGGAAGACCCCGATGCCCGGGATGCTCTTTTTGACCAGCAGCGCCAGGGCGAGGGCCAACGCCGTCTGCACGGGGACCACGACGGCGGCGAAAATCAGGTTGTGCAGCAGCGCGCTGAGGAACTGCCGGGACACGTCGGGGTCGGTGAGGATCCGCGCATATTGGGTCAGGCCCATGAAGGACGGGGGACGGGGGTCCCCCAACCGGACGTTGTAGAGCGAGAATCCGATGGCGGAGGCGAAGGGAACGCCGACGAACAGGACCAGGAGCAGCACCGCGGGAGCCGCCATGAGGGGCCCGGCGAACCCACCGTTCCTCTTCGTCCTTCTCGGGCCCAGTTTCGTTGCCGTGCTGGCCGGTGGGGGTTTCAGGCCTGTTGAGATGGCGATGCGAAGCTCCTCTGACAGGGAAGCGGGGCCGGTCCGGCCCCGCTCCGCGCTTGGTTAGTCGTCTTGGTACCCGTTGTTGTCCGAGAAGTCGGAGTCGATGGCGCGGGTGGCCGAGTCCAGTTCGCCCTGGACGTCCGCGCCACCCCAAATGGCCAGCAGCGCGCTGCCGAAGGCACTGGTCACGGACGGGTAGCCGGGGGTGACCGGACGGGCCACGGCGACGCAGTCCGCGGTGACGCTCTCGGACCCGCACGCCGAGGCGAGGTTGGTGGCGAACAGCTCCAGCGGCTTTCCGGACCCGTACAGTTCGCTCTGCTCCAGGGCCGTCGTGCTGCCCGGCACGGCCGCGTTGGCCTCGACCATCGAGGTGATGCTCTCGTCGGTGAGGAGGTGGTCCAAGAAGGCGCCGGCCGCGTCCGTGTTGCCCTCGGCCGCCGGTGTCACGCCCCACTGCCAGGAGCCGTGCCCGGACTTCGTCCCGCTGCCGAAGTCGGGCAGCGGCATGAGCACCAGGTCCTCCCCGAGCGCTTCGCTGAACGTCGGGTACATCCAGTTGCCGGTCACGGTCAGTGCGATGTCCTCGTCCGGGAACGCGCTGCCGCTGGTGTTCGGGTCCGTGTGTTCCTTCCAGGACGCCCATTCCGTCAGGGCCGCCACGTTTTCGGGGCTGTTCAGCACCCCGTCCGCGACGCCGTCCTTGATGATCGTCCCGCCGGCGGACCAGATGACCGGCGTCGTGGTGAAGGTTCCCCATTCCGCGGCGAACCCGTTGGCCTCACCCAGATCGATCGCGTTGCCGGAGGGTGTGACATCGGCCAGTTTCGCCAGGTTCGCGGAGAACTCCTCGGTCGTCCAGGCGTCCTCGGCGACAGTCGGGATGTCGATCCCCGCCTCGTCCAGGAGCTTCTTGTTTCCCCACAGGCCGAGCCCCACGTCGAACATGCCGACCGCGTAGGTCGCGTCGTTGTAGGTGCCGCTCTCTGCGACGCCCTGGATCCTGTTCTCGAGGGTCTCGGGGGAGACGATGTCCTCCAGGGGGACGAGCTTGCGGTCGTAGGCGAAGGACGCCATGGTCGGGGCGTCCATCTCCATGACGTCGGGCAGTTCCTCGGCCGACGTGGCCTGGATGGTGCTGGTGTAGTCCGCCTCCGGAATGAGTGTCAGGTTCGCGGTCACCTCGGTCTGCGAGGAGTTGAACTCCTCCACCAGCTCCTGCAGAGCAGCCGTTTCCGAAGCCTGCCCGGTGTGGGCCCACACCTCGATGGTCCCGTCGGCGGACCCCTCTCCCGCTGAACCGCCCGCGCACGCGGAGAGCATGAGCGCCGCCGAGAGGCCGACGCCAATAGCCGCGGCGGAATGCCGGGACCTCCTAGGTGAAAGCATTGCGATGTTCCTTTCGATTCCCCGGTGAGTAGTTGCCCTATCAATCCAATTAGCTTGGCCTAGACCAATTTGGAAGTCAACAGATTGGCCTAGGCCAATTCGCGATCGACTGCGATAGCATCGTCTGATGGACAACTCCGCGCCGGCAGCACCGAAGTACTACCGGCTCAAGGAGGAGCTCCGCGGCCTGGTGCGGGACGCCGAGCCGGGGTCGCCGATCCCGACTGAGCGGGCGCTGGCCAGCCGTTATGAAACGTCCCGGACGACGGTGCGCCAGGCCATCGCGGAACTGGTCGCGGAAGGGGTGCTCAGCCGCACCCAGGGCAAGGGCACCTTCGTGGCGCCGTCGAGCCCCACCTACGTCCGCCAACTGACGTCCTTCACCGACGACGCGGCCGCGCAGGACCTCCGGAGCTCGTCGCGGATCCTGGGCATTGAGCACGTCACCGCGGACGCGTCGCTGGTGTCCCGTTTCGGCATGCCGATGGCATCCGAGCTGACGAGGGTTGAGAGGGTGCGCCTGATCAACGGGGAACCCCTAGCGCACGAGGCGGCCTACCTGCCCGGCGTGCTCGACGGGCTTCGGGGGCACCTCGAAGGCAACGGGTCGCTGTACGCGACCCTCAGCGCCCACTACGGAATCGACATCGCCGAGGCGGAGGACACCGTGGAGACCATGGTCGCGGGGCCGGAGGACGCCCTACTGCTCAAGACCGAGATGGGCGCGCCGCTCTTGCTGATACACCGGCGGGGCTTGGACGCGGAAGGCACCCCCGTGGAATGGACCCGGTCGGTGTTCCGGGGGGACAGGTTCCGCTTCTTTGCGCGGACCCGCCGCTGAAGCGAAGGCCGGTCCCCGGCTGAGGAACCGTGGTTTGCCTGGTTTCGGTCGTTTCGTCGTCAGGGTTGTGGCGCTCGCCGTAGGTCCCTGGCCTGGTCCAAGGATTTCGGACAGTTGTCCCCGCAGCCGGACCAGCAGTGTCGGGGCATCCCGGCTCCCGGGTTGCGCGCGTCCATGTCCGGCAAGGCGGACGGGTGTGAAGGGGCGCTAGTCCCTGAGCGTGAGCAGGAGTTTGGCGGCGGCGGCGAACGACCAGAATGCGGTCCAGAAGAACGCCCGGCGGCGAGCGAAGTCCCACGCGGCGATGGACGCGACGCCGATGCAGGCCGTGATCAACACCCTCCTCTACGCCGAAGTCGACGCGATCGTCGGCGCCGAGTGGGGAAGCCCACTCCGTCCCGCACCGCCTCTACGCCCTGGTCGACGACCACGTGAACCATGTCATCCGTGACACCATCGCCCACAGCCGGGAACCACACCGCGGCACCCGGGCCAACGGGTTCCGCATCAAGAGGAGCCGTCATGACCGAGGAAACGAAGATCGAGCACACGCTGTCCGAGCACACCCACGGCACGGACGGCTGCAAGCACGAAACCTTGACGCACGGGGGCCACGTGGACTGCGTCCACGACGGGCACCGCCACGCTGAGCACCGGGACCACTACGACGAACACTGACCGCGCGGGCGGGATCCCGGGGCCCGATGCCCGACGGCAACCTCCGTCGGGCATCTCGGTGCCGGTTTGGGGGCTTCCGTCGGCTTGGCGCGGCCCTGCCTGCGCGGCAGGGACGGCCGCGAGCCCTGGAGGGAAGCGGCCGCCACCGCGATAACCGAAATGAGGATCAGCGCCGCGGCGGGCGCCGCCGTCGCCCCCGGTCCGCGCTCGACGTAGTCGATGCCCTCGGCCAGCAACCGCCCCCACTCCGGTGCCGGAGCCTGCGCGCCGAGCCCCAGAAAGCCCAGGGAGGCCAAGGCCAGCGCGACTCCGGGCAGGCGCAGCATGCCGTGTCGCGCCAACGCCGGGGCCACGACGGGAACCACGTGGCGGACCATGACCTCGAACGGGCGCACGCCCGCCAGGGGCAGCCATTTCACGTGCGGCATCGCCTTGGCCTCCTCCACCAGGGCCACGGCGTGCGAGGCGAGCGGCGGCCAGCTCACCCAGAGGACGGCCGCGGCGGCCCCGCCGATCGTGGGACCGGTGAGCGCGGCGATGACGACGCCGGCGATGATCGGAGGGGTGGCGTTGGCAACCTCGATGGGCCCGCGCACCGCGTGGGGAGCGAACGCGAGGACCATGCCGATCGCGATGGCCGCCACCACGATGGACAGCGCCGGCACGAGTGTTCCGAGCGCGCCGTGGGCCACCCGGGCCAGCAGGTCGCGGCCGCTCGCATCCGCCCCGAACGGCAGTCCCGGCGAGGGTGCCTGCAGGCGGGCGTGGGCGATCTCGAACGGGTCGCGCGGTAGGCCGAGGACCAGCAGCAGCACCAGCACCGCGCACCCGATCCCGAACGTCCACTGCGCCGCGCGGTCCCCGTGCGGGCGTTCCGGCGGCGGGGAGACCGCCCCTGCGGGCAGCGGTCCGCCCAGCAGACACAGCCGCGCCGCCGCGGCGGCCATACCGATGACGACGGCGGCGCCCGCCATGGCCAGGACGCCGGCCTGCAGCGCCGGCAGATCCTGCGCGTTGGCGGCCCCCAAGAGGTAGCGGCCCAGTCCGGGCACCGCGAAGATCTGCTCGACGGTGACCGCGCCGCCGATCACGCCGATCACGATCAGGCCCAGCTGGTCCAGCACCGAGGCCGCCGCCCGGCGCAGCACGGCGGGCAGCAGCGTCCGGCGCGGCGCGCCCGCTAGGCGCCAGACCTGGACCCAGGTTTCGCGGGAGGAGCCGGCAAGGGCGTCCCCGAGCAGCCGGCCGAAGAGTCCCCCGGCGGGGATGCCCAAGGCCAACGCGGGCAGGATTGCGGTGTCCAGGCCGGTCCAGCCGTAGGGCGGTAGCCAGCGCAGGCGCACGGCGATGACCACCAGGAACCCGCTGGCGAGCAGGAACTCCGGCAGCGCCGTCAGGGCCACGCCGGCGGGGCCGGAACCGCGCACCGTCCTGTCGCGGGCGATCGAGCCCAGGACGGGCGCCACCAGGGCCGTGGCAACCAGGACGGTGACGACGAGGGCCAGGAGTGTCAGCGTCGCGGAGACGCCCACGGCTTGGGCAAGACCCGGGCCGATCGGTCCGCCGGAGACCCACGAGGATCCGAGGTCGCCCCGCAGCACGCCTCCCCACCAGCGGGCGCTGATCGCCAGCGGGCCGCCGTCGAGCCCGAGCTCGGCGCGGACCGAGGCCAGCGCTTCGGGGGTCGGTTCCAGCTCGGCGTAGCGGGCCCGCAGCACCGACAGCGCGGGATCGCGTTGGGAGAGCCAGGGCAGCGCGCCCACGACGGCCAGCAGTGCCAGGCCGGCGACGGTGCGGGAGCCGAAGGCGGTCCGGTTAGCGCTGCGTTTCAACCTGGGTCTCCCCGGTCACCAGGAGCCGCTCGCGCGGGTCCCGGGCGGTTCCGGTGACGCCGGCGGCCTCGCCCTGGATGACCCGTTCGTGCAGCAACGGGATGGCGGTGTCGGTGGCGAGGATCCTCGCCTCGGCGGCCATGATCGCTTCGCGGCGCTTGTCGCCGGCGTCCGTCTGGGCCGCCGCGGCGATGGCCTGGTCCACCGCGTCGTCGCAGAGCTGGGAGATGTTGAATCCGCCGTCGCAGGTGAAGTCGGCGGCGAAGTAGGCGACGGGGTCCCCGGAGTCCAGCACCGTGGCGCGGGAGAGGATGAACGCGTCGAAGGCACCCTCGAGGGCGTCGGTCTCGATGAACTGGTACTCGCGCACGTCCTGCTCGACGATGAAGCCGGCTTCCTCCAGTTGCTGCTCGATGAGCACGGCGACCTCGGGCAGCTCGGCCCGGTCGGTGAACGTGCCGAGGGAAACCTTGACCCCGTCGATCCCGGCCGGGTCCGGACGTCCGGCGAGGATCTCCCGGTAGGAGGCGTCGTCGCGCATGTCGACGGTCCACGGCAGGGCCGGGCCCAGCAGGCCCGAGGCCCCGTCGGCACGGTCCTCGTAGGTGGACGCGATGATCTGCGCCCGGTTGACCGCTTCGCGGGCCGCGGCCCGGACGGCCGGGTCGGAGAATGGGCCGGTTTCGGCGTTCAGGTAGAGCGTGTTGGTGCGCGGCATGGGGACCTCGTTGATGAGTCCCTCCTCGATGGAGGCGGCCTGCCCTGCGGGGACGGCCTCAACGATGTCCGCGGTGCCGGTGCGCAGCGCGGCGGCGCGGGCGGTGCCGTCCGGAACGAAGTCGACGTCGATGCCGGACGCGGCGGCCGGTTCGCCCCAGTAGTCCCCGTAGCGTTCCAGGGTGGCGCTGGAGGTGCCGTCCACGCGGGTGAGTTCGAACGGCCCGGTGCCCGTGCCGACCGGGTTCACCGCGCCCGTGGCGTACGCGGCGTCGGACAGGATGGACAGCTGCGGGCTCGAGAGCCGGTTGGGCAGGAGCGGGTCCGGATCCGCCGTCGTGAGGACCACGGTTGTGCCGTCGACGTCGACCTGGAGATCCACACCGTCGAGGATGCGCGGCACGGGGCTGGCTTCGGTTGCCTTGCGCAGCGAGTTGGCGGCGGCCTCGGCGGTGAGTGCGCTGCCGTCGTGGAAGGTCACGCCCTCGCGGATCGTGAAGCGCCATGTCAGTTCGTCGGTTTGGTCCCAGCCGGTGGCGAGTGCCGGCAGCGGGTCGCTGGCGTCGTCGAGGACCACGAGGGTTTCGGCGGTGCTCCAGCGGGAGAGTTTGAAGGCGTCGTCGCTCAGCGGGCTGAGTCCGGAGCGCGGGGGCTGGAGCATGGCGAGGGAGATCCTCCCGCCGCCCGCGGATGCGGCGTCGCTCGTCCCGCTGGAGAAGCATCCGGACAGGGCCAGGGTGAGCGTGAGTGCGCCGGCGGCGAGCGTGCCGGGGCGGAGGCGGTGGTTCATGGGAGTCGTGCCCTTTCCAAGGTGATGCCGGCGGCTGCCGGCGTGCAGTGCGTGTGGTGGTGGAGTTCGTGGGCCGGTCGCAGCGCGTACCAGGCCAGCGGCAGCATGGCCGCGGGCAGTGCCGCGGCGAGCGGCCAGGCGGCCGCGGTGAAGGCGTGCTCGGCGACGGCACCGGTTGCGAAGCCCGCAGCTGGAGCCCGGGGGTGGCCCGCAGGGGGCGGGGTGTCCCTCACCGGCTCTGCTCCACTTTTCCCTCCCGCACAGTGAAAACGCGGTCGCAGCGAGTCGCGAGGGCATCGTCGTGCGTGATCAGCAGCAGCGCTCCGCCGGTGCGCCCGGGCAGCGCCAGTAGCGCGTCGGCGAGACCCGCGGCCGTGTCGGCGTCGAGGGCGCTGGTGGGCTCGTCGGCGACGACCACGTCCGCGCCCACGGCGACGGCGCGGGCGATCGCGGCGCGCTGCGCCTGCCCGCCGGAGAGCTGGTGCGGGGCGCGCTCCAGCAGCGCCGGGTCAATCCGCGCAGTCTCGGCCGCCCGGGCCAGGCGGGCGCGGGGGTCGCCGTCGACGCCGAGCCGCAGCAGGGCCCGCTCGATGGAGCGGCGCACGGGCACCCTTGGTGGCAGCGAGGCGCCCGCGTCCTGCGGCACGCCCTGAACCACGTGGCGCAGGTGCGCCCGCGGGCCCCGGGCGTGGCCGCAGAAGTGCTCGCCGTGCACCAGGACGTCGCCGGCGCTCGGACGGCGCAGGCCCAGAAGGATCTCCGCGAGGGTCGACTTGCCGGCGCCGGAGCGGCCGACGACCGCGACCGACTCGCCCGCCCGCACCGTGAAGTCGGTGGGATGCAGGGCCGTCACGGGCCGCCGGCGGGTCCCGTAGGCCATGCCGATGCCGCGTGCCTGCAGGACCGCGCGGCTCACGCGGCCACCCCCGCGGCGTCCCCGACGCACACGCGGCCCGCCTCGACCCGGACCAGCCCCGCGTCGAGCCCCGACTGGACCAGGGGATCGTGCGTGGCGACGACCAGGGCGCTGCCCGTGGTGTCGGAGAGGCCACGCAGCATGGCCAGGGTCTCGTCGCGGGAGGTGTTGTCCAGGGCGCTGGTGGGTTCGTCGGCGATGACCAGCGCGGGGGATCCGAGGAACGCGAGCGAGATGGCCACGCGCTGCAGCTGCCCACCGGATAGCTCTGCCGGGCGCCGCCGCCCCAGCGCCCCGGCATCGAGTCCGACGTCGGCGAGGACCCGGGCGACGCGGGCAGCGCTCGAGCCGGTCACGGCGCGCAGTTGTTTGCCGATCGGCAGGAGGGGGTGCAGGGCCTCGGCTCCGCGCTGGGGGACGAACCCGATGCGCAGACGGTCCGCCGCGGTCCGGGTGCCGGCCAGGACGACGCCACCGGGCAGCCGGCCTGTCAGGGTGGAGAGCAGCATGGACTTCCCGGCTCCGGATAGTCCCATGACGACGGTGCGGGAACCAGGCACGACGGCCAGCGCGGGGATGGCCAGGAGGGTCTCGCCGGTCCGCCGGGCGGTGACGGACACGCCGCGGAGAGACAGGAGGGGGGTGGACGGTGCGCTGCGAGCCATCACGGGAGAGGTTCCTTGCTGAGAACGGGACCGGGAGGGCCAACCACTGTAGGCGTGGCACCCCGACTAGTGAATGCGAATGAGTCTCATTAAAGCAGACGGACGGTGCGGTAGAGAACGGTCCAGTGGAAGTCGTGGCAAAGGGGGTGGCCACGGGATCGGGGGAAGGGACCTTCGGATGGAGGTCCATCGGACGGTCTGGGTGGTGGCGCCGTCCGGACTGAGCCGCGAGGACGACCACTGGCGTCTCAATCGCTGAAGTTGCTGCAGCCTCAGGCCGCAAGGTGGTGCTGATCGATCTGGATCCTCGGGCGGCAGCGACGCGGTGGTTCAACGTGCAGCCGACAGCGGAGGGACTCCACGGCGGAGCCATCCTTGCCGACGCCGGTCCCGAGTGCTGGGTTGAGGAACTCGCCGTTCCTTTGGGATGGTTTAAGGAGCTCCGTGTCGTGCCGTTGGCGCGATCCCTGTCTAATAGGGAGGCCGACAATTCGGACCACCTTGAGGTCCGGTTGCGTGTCGCGCTGGAAGGACTAAACGCCGATCTGAAGGTGTCGCCGGAGGAGGAGGCACTTCTGCTGCGCGCTGCACTTGCCCAGGGCGTCACGATTCCGCGCCTCTTGGTGGAGTCCGCTCTGACCGCGGACCGCAGCGAGACCGCTACCGAGCGCAAGCAGCTGGCCGCCGAAATTTTCAAGGCGATCCGCCTGCTTGCGGCGGTCTCCAACAACGTGAACAAGATCGCCGGCACGCCAACGCATCCGGGGAGATCTCCGCCGAAACACAGGCCACGCTCACGGCAGTGCGCCGCGTGGCCATGCGCGTCGAGGATGCCATCGAAGGGATCACGTTCTAATGATTCCCAACGTGACGCGGAGACCGAGCCGCCAGCCTGATGGGCTACCTTGTCGGCCCCGGCAAGAGGAACGAACACAGCGATCCGCACATCTTGGGCGGAGACCTGGCGCTCATGGCGTGGCACGACGACAACGAACTTGGCATGGCCGCGGCGATGGGCATCGCCCGGCACATCGAGGCCCCGCGCAAGGCGTTTGGGACCGAGGTCCCCGGCGGGCACATCTGGCACTGCTCGCTGTCCATCGGCGCCGACGAGGGACAGCTCACCGACGAGCACTGGCGCGAGATCTCCGAGGAGTTCCTCAAGCGCATGGGGCTCGACGATAACGAGGGGGCCAAGGCGCCCTTGCGGTGGGTAGCGGTGCGCCACGGGCTGTCCTCCAACGGCAACGACCACATCCACCTGGCCGTGAACCTGGTCCGCGAGGACGGAACCCGGGCGAGCATCCACCACGACTACCAACACTCCCAAGACATCGCGCTGGACCTGGAGAAGCTGTTCGGACTGAAGGAAAAACAGGGCAAGGAACACGGCCTCGCCACCCGGGGATACCACCCCGCCGAACGCCAGGCCCAGGCACGCGCCAAGGCGCGCGCCCGGTACGAGCAGGGCCTGAAGCACGGAGAAGTCACTGTCCCGTGGAAGCCCATTCCGAAGACCGAACGCGAAGCCCTGGCCGCCACCGCGATGATCGCGGACCAGCCGCGGTTCGAGCTCGCACGCACCGTGCGCGGCTGCTCTACCGCGTCGGTGGACGAGGCGGAGTTCGTGCGGCGCCTACGCCGGGCCGGACTCATCCTGCGCCCCCGGCTGGCCGACGGAACCTAGGACGTCGTGACCGGCTACTCGGTCGCGAGGCGCCCCGAGTTCGGCGAGCAACCCATCTGGTACGGCGGGGGACAGCTGGGACGGGACCTGACCCTGCCCAGGCTGCGTCAAGGATGGCCCGACACCCCGACCGGGGCGTCCGACGCGGCCGCGGAATGGACCGCGGCGAAACGCCACCGCCGCGCCGTGAACCCCGGACGCGAAACGCGGCAGCCGGCACCAGAACTGTGGGAGCAGTACGGCAAGGACCTCGACCGGCTGGCGGCGAGACTGCGCTCCATCGACCCGGTGGATCGGGACACCTGGACACAGGTGGCCCGACGCACCGCCGGCGCGTTCGCCGCGTGGTCGAACCAGGTCGAACCGACCCCCGGACCGATCGCCCGCGCGTCGGACAACCTCGCACGCTCGGCTCAGACCCTACGCCGGGACGTGGACCCGAAACCAAGGAGCATGGCGTCCATCGGCAACGTCGCCATGCTGCTTGCCTCCGTCGCCCACGGGGGCCAGGGGCCGGTCGCGCAGATGGCCTTGCTGCGCCAGCTCGCCGAGCTCGCGCGACAGCTCCACCACTCCCACCGGCAACGGAACCAGACCCAGCGGGCACAGGAACTCGCGTCCATGTCCCGCCTCGAACTCAACCAGATCCGCGACGGACTCCAGGGCCTCGTGGCGACCGGCGAAGCCGCCGTCGCACCGAAGTCGGAGGCCGCGGGGCTGGACCCGGACCTCGCCGCCGCCGGGGACGCCGCCCTGCGCGGAACCATCGCGCCACGGGTCCAGGGTTCCCTCCTGCCGAACCAGCTCAACCCGGACCGGCAGGCGCTCCACACCCACGAACCCGACGGTGGTATCGAGCGCTAGAACAGTAGCTAGTGATTTAGCTAGAGGAAACGCTAGGGAAAGAGGCAGCACGCATGGCGAACACCGAATCCGACGGCATTGAAGAGGGCCTCGACGGCGCACTGCGCATGGGCATTACGGTGGCCGCGCAAATCGGCCAGGAGGTTAGCCGGTTGCGCGAGGAGAACCTGCGTCAGGCCGAGGAGGAAGCAACCCGGGAAGCCGTCCGGGTCCGGGCTGAGCACGAGGCCGAGCGGACCATCGCGCACGCCAAGCTCACCCCGACCGCCAACGCGGAATGGTGGGACAGCGCCAGCCCGGAACGCATCGCGGAGGCACACCAGTATGCGACAACGTGGAAGGAACACGATCCGCAAGCCCAAGCCGCCGCCGAACGTATCCGCACCGAAGTATCGAACCGCTATGGGATTGACGTGGACAACACGGGGATCGACCCCGCCCGGATACGGGAAGGGGCAGCTAAGGGCGACGCTCTGCGTGACGAGGCCGCGAGCGGGCGAGGCGGCGGAGCGAGCGAAACCGCCGAGGCCCAGCGACTGTCCGCAGCGGCAGACCGCCTTGACCGTGAACGTGACAGCCATCTGACCAAGGAGGAAGAGAAACTCGAACCCAGCGCCCGTGCAGACGAGGAGGCCCTCAAAGACTTCCTTGAGGGGGAACGGTCGCGCACCGCATTCGCAGCGAAATAGACCTACGACAGCGCGGAACGACGCCTAGCGTTCGCGTCCAGCCTGGAGGGGAAGGCCGACGCGGAAACCGTCGACGCCCGCTTACGCGCCGACCGCGACCATGGAACACACCCGAGGAGTGCCGTGCGGACCGCGCCGAGGAAGGCGACTCGGAGGAGTCGGGGCGATGCTTCCGGGCAGCAACGGGGCGCTGAGCTCGGACGATAGCGTGCCGAGCGATACGAATATTCGCTCCTCGCCAGAGTCGGGCGCGCGTCACGAATGGCGTGGGCTGGGGCATATTCTCTGGTGGACACGAAGTAGAAATTGGGGAAGTGCCAAATGATGGTGAAGCCACATGGTCCCGGAATACGTCTTGTAGTTTGTTTCTGGGGTCTCCCGCTGCTGTGAATATATTGGGTTGCCGCCTCCCGGACAGATACTGCTTGCATTCCATCGAGGAAGAGGATCGATGCCCGCTCCAACCGCGTCCAAGCTCACGAGTGCGTGGGATACAGATCGACATGCTGGGAAAGGCTGGCCGCAATTTCTCTCATCTGTTCAAGTCCAAGGATTGCGCGGATGGGATGGTGAAGCAGTCGAGTTCAGATATCCCGTGGTCGCTATTGCGGGCACTAACGGTGCCGGAAAGAGCACAATTCTGAAGGCCGCAGCTGCCGCATACCGCGCGCCCTCCGTGGGCAACGCGTTGACCTACTACCCCGACGATTTCTTTCCGAATACACCTTGGGAAGCAGTTCACGGCGTGGTCCTCACCTACACGATTCGTCAAGGCGACGCCACCGAAACGATCACAGTGCGAAAGCGGACATCTCGCTGGCGCGGGGCCCCGGAGCGAAAGCAGCGACCATCTTTCTTCCTCGACATCTCAAGGATTCAGCCGGCGAACACCCAGATTGGCTACGGGCGTACGGCGCAGGAAGTTATCAGTTTGGGTACCACGGAGGCTCTAGCCAAGGAGCAGGTAGCTCAGCTCAGCCGGACCCTAGGACGCAACTATGAGAAAGCGAGAATCGAGCGCAGTGAGGAAAAACAGGTTGGTGTAGTCACGCATTCCGGCGTGGAGTACTCAAACTTCCATCAAGGCGCCGGGGAGGACTCGATACTCGACCTCCTCGCTCTTGTCTCTGCGGCCCCGCAGAAGTCGCTGGTTATAATCGACGAGGTTGAAGCATCGCTCCACCCTCAAGCGCAGCGGGGACTTGTAACTGAACTTCTGAGAATGGCGACAGACAAGCAGTTACAGATAATTCTTTCGACCCACTCGCCCTATATTCTCGAGCAACTCCCGCCGATTGCGAGAGTGTTCATTTCCGTTGACCGCGAATCGAAGCGCGATGTTCTGTACGGGGTAAGCGCCGATTTTGCCCTCAATCTCATGGATGACGAACGTCATGAAGAGCTGGATATTTATTGTGAGGATGAGTCGGCCGTTTATCTCATCGAACGCATTCTTGCTGCGGGGGCACAGGAGACCCTGAAAAGGATCCGCTTGGTTTCGGTTGGACCCGCCAACACGGTCATTGCGCTCGCATCGATCGCTTCTGCCGGCAAGCTTCCCCGCGCCGCCCTCTGCGTCGTGGACGCAGACCAGAAGCAAAGTTCTGATTATCTACGGCTTCCCGGAACGGAAGCGCCTGAGAAGGAAGTTTATTTCGCACTAACGGATGACCATTGGGCCGCCGTGGGAGAACGCCTGGGAAGGTCTGGAGGCGAGGTTCTCGACGCGAAAGACCGCGCCATGGCGATTGAGAATCACCACGCGTGGAATGGCGAAATTGCACGACTGATCGGCGGCACGTTGAGACCCTCAAGAGTCTGGGAGGCAATAGCGGATGTGTGGGTGAGGGACGTATTAGGAACAGCAGAAGCCGAACTCTGGAGTGAGCCCATTGTTGCGGCGTTGCGGGATCACACTTAGGCGTGGCTGCAGGCATTCGAACGGGACATATGCCACGCCAAGAAGATCTACGTCGTGGGCGATGCGTATATCTGGAAGCCACCGGCTTTAGGTCTTGAGCCATGAGATAGTTCTTTCAAAATGCAATTCATAACTCAATGGGGGAAATCTTGCGCGCAGTCGGCTCCGGGCGTCGAATCTATGGTCATGGCCGCTCACTTGTCGGAGGTTTGATTGTCTCGGGACTACTACTGTCGTTGATCGGGCATCCAGCGGCCGCCGTCGAGGAGGACCTTGATCCGCCAAGAATTCTTGATATTTGGTTCTCGAGCGACGTAGTCGACGTGGTCGATGGATCCGCTGAATGGACCGTAAGACTCGAAATAGAAGACGCTGGATCGGGACTGGCTCCCGGGTCACCCGCCTTAGATCCTCGCGCCATGACGTGGCGGGAGGACCCAATTGAGTACAAGGAGCTGCGCAGAATTGCGGGTGATGCCCACCATGGAATTTACGAAGCAGCCTTTACTTTTCCCGAGGGTATTGACTCCGGCCAGTGGATGTTCGACGCATCTATCTATGACATGTCAGGGAACTATTACTCCGCTTGGCGCGATTTCTATAAGGAGGGTATCGACCGGGAAATAACTGTTCACTCTCTACCTGACATGACTGCACCGCGCATCGTGCAGTCCAGCGTCCCGGGGCACATCATCGACATTACGGATGGTGATGCCAGCGCGACCATCACAGCCGAAGCCAGCGATCAGGGCGTTGGATTCCGTCGGGACGCCACAGTGAACCTGTCGACGAGGTTTGGACAAAGCGGCACCGGACGAAGTGCGCGTAATAGCTCAACCGACCCCCAGAAAGCACTCTTCAGCTGGACGCTCGAGTATCAGAAGTACAGTCCACACTACGACCAGCGAGGTACTCACAGGCTCTCGTTAGGGGATATCCGAGATGCGAACGGAAATGCCATCTACGGTGCCGACCTTCCGTCCATTACCGTGGGAACGAGGCCGCTTAGAGGCAAACGGCCTAGTGCTATTCCCGATGGTGCCGCGCTTGCAATTTCTTGGGAGTCGAATCCCGACCCGTTGGGCGTGAAACAGTACGAGGTTGAGCTTGCCGGAAACGGCTCTGAGCAAGTCATCTCCGCAAGCAACACATCGCTCGTCACAGACACCTTGCCCGGCGGCTACTATTCGGCGCGAGTACGCGCTCAGAACGTACTTGGTTGGGGCGAATGGAGCACATATTCCGCTCCTATCGAGGTAGTTGTCCCGAAAATAACCAACAGCCAGATTCCCTCCGTCTCAGGCGGCTTGCGCGTGGGTGATGAAGCTTTTGCTGAAACTGGTATGTGGGAACCAACCCCGACGTCTTACCGCTACCAATGGTTCCTAGATGGTTCTCCTGTGCCAGGCGCAACGTCGAATGCCTTCACACCACTTTCCATCGCTGAGGGCAAATCCCTCCGGGTAGAGGTCACGCCGCAAAGGGATGGTTATGTGGCCGAGCCAATGAGCTCTATTTCGGCCCTACAAGTACAACCGCGGCAAATT